>JAGQZG010000002.1 GCA_020435705.1 Mangrovimonas sp. | reverse complement strand
CAGGCCTTCAGCCGAAGCTTCTTCAGCAGCAATACGGGAACTCTCTTCTATTAGTTTTAAATCCCAACTTGCCGCCATCCCTAAATTGATGGGGAAAATGGTTCGGTGGCCGTGGATAACATCATATCCAAACAATAGTGGTATTCCTAAACGAGAGTCTTCAACAGCTATCGTTTGCAAATCCTTGGTTCCTTTAACGGTAAAGGCATTGAGCATGCCTCCCATGTTTCCTTCTCGAATTAATTTTCCATTATTGGCTCCCACAATAGGGCCTGTTTGGTCCCAACTGCCGCCGTACATAATCGTTTGGCCAATCTTTTCCTGAAGTGTCATTAACGCCATCAGGGAATCAACTTTAGCTTCATAATTTTGTGACCGAGAGATGGTTACAGTTAGAAAAAAAATGAAAAAGGTTATATATTTATAACGATTCATGCCACATCATTTTATTTTACATTAATTACTTTGGTTCTTTCTGATATTCCACTTTCATTAAATGCTTCTATTGCGAAATAATATTCAGTGTTTTTATCTAGACCTCTAAAGTCATAAAAATCATCTTCATACACCATGATGCTATTGTAAAGCTTATCAGGTGCAATTCCGTAATAAATATTACAACCTACAGTATTTGCTTGTTTTTTCCATGAAATCATAACATTTCGAGAATCTGATTGGCTTCTTTCTACCTTAAAACCAGATACTGATTTTGGTCTTTCCGATAGTCCATCTCCAAAAACTCTAAAATCTGAAACCGCAAATAATCCTGAAGCATTATGAATGTTCACCATCTTGATATAACGCGCTTGTATTGATTTTGTTAATTCTACATAATCATGTGGCACATCTTTATCATTGGCAGATTTATCAACAACCAAAGTCCAGTTTTCGGCATCATCAGACATGAAAATTTTGTATTGGTAATACATATCCATCGCCTTGTTGTATTGGGTTGCTTTATGGTCTGCATAATTTATTTGCAGCGCTTTTATTTCCATTGTTTTTCCTAAGTCAACTTGAAGCCATTCCCCCTTATCTGCAGATGTTGCGGACCAATAGGTTTGAATATTTTCATCTGTTAGATTGGAAGCATCGTAACAAATTCTTTCATATACTTTTTCACCTCCATGATCTATTCTGTTTGTTTCCACATCCATACACTCTTCAAAAGAAGAAACGGTTACGGCTTTTTTATAAGAAAGTAACATCCAACCTGTAGATGCACCATTTGAATGGTCTCTACTTTTTGTGGGAAGCAGAATGGGAAAATCTCCATATGAAGTGATAGAATACATGATATCATCCTGATCAAAACCGGCCGGAAACATATCAATTCTTCGTTCAAAACGATCTTTGACAGAGATTTTACAGGTGCCCGTATTCCAATAATTACCGTAGTTATCAGCAAATGTATTTCCGTGTCCGGCACCAACTACAAAACCTCCAGGTTTATAGGACATGGGGTTGTGTTTTTGATACTTAAACGGCCCCAATGGATGATTTCCAACATGAACACCATTTGCATACCCCTTAAATTCGGTGCCTGGTGCACCATATTGCATGTAATATTTACCATTATGCTTGGTCATCCAAGCGCCTTCAATAAAATTGCCCCAAGGCGCAGGTTCCATATCGTTATTAGGGCCAAAACGTTCCCAACCATGTTCCGAAGGATCTAGGCCCACAACCGCTTTTGCTTCGCCATAAGGTTTCTGAATGTCCTCTACTTCTGTGGCTTGGTATAATTTTTCATAATCGGCTTGGTTTCCTTTTGGCAACCAAGTACCATAATCTACCTCAACGCCTACCAGTGGCAATTTTCCGCTGGAACCGTAATACATATATATCTTCCCATCATCATCTTGAAAAATGGCTGGATCCCAAGTGGGAAGCATAGCAGTATTGACATGCCTAGTCCATCTTCCAGATTTTGGATTGGCAGTTTTCCAAACTGGGTGATCCCTTTTCCAAGTTGAGCCAACATAAAACAATGTGTCATTTACAACCCAAGCAGCCGGTGCACATTGATCGTCATCGTTTGGATTCCTCTGGAAACTGCCATAGACAAAATTCCATTCAGACATATCTTTGCTCCAGAAAAATCCTGCTTGATTAGTAGCAAATAAATAATAATCTCCTTTATAGGTAACAATTACAGGATCTGCACTTGAACGACGCGATATAGGAATATTATTATGGTTTTTAGTGACGTAATTGTATCCTATATTTATTGGATTACAATAGGTTTTTGCTGGCAAGTCAGGATCAAACCACTCTGTTTTTCCATTTGATTGCGCCAACATTTTAAATGATGCCGTTACTATTGCGACAACAAATAAAAACTTTAATTTACTCATATTTAAACATTTAATAAACCAGTAAGTTTTTTTCTGAGCAAAACAAAAAAGAGCATCAAGAATGAGAAGACCAGTTTAATACTTCATTGTAATTAAATTTAGTCTACCAATTCAAAACTTATGGCTGTACCACCACCTTTGGCCAAATTCAGTTTCAATTTAGATTTACTGGTAACGGTTTGCGTTTTTATATCGTAGCTTTTTGGATTGGTCTTCCAATCGGCATCTTTACCATCTTGATAGATCGTAGCTTTGTATTTTTTACCAGCTTCCAAAAAATCTAATTTAATTTCGGTACTTCTCGCATTTTCGTCTGTAATGGCTCCTAAAAACCAGTCTTCAGAATTTTTATCTTTTCTGGCAACGGTGATATAGTCCCCGGGTTCGGCTTCCAGATAAATGGATTCTTGCCAATCTACAGGAACTTCTTTTATGAATTGAAAGGCATCTAGATATTTTTCATAATTTTCCGGCAAATCGGCCGCCATTTGTAATGGTGAATACATAGTTAAATACAATGCCAATTGCTTGGTCAAGGTTGTATGAACCATATAGTCCTTGCGGTCGTCACCATAAATTTTCATCTGGGTTTCAAAAATACCCGGAGTGTAATCCATAGGCCCTCCAAGTAATCTGGTGAAGGGTAAAATGGTTTCATGCATAGGAGGATTTCCATTGCTCCAACCGTTAAACTCATTCCCTCTTGCAGCTTCAGCTGCAATATAATTAGGATACGTTCTGCTGTAGCCCGTTGGTCTGGTGCTTTCGTGTGAATTCACCATGATTTTGTAATCGGCCGCCCGTTGGGCAACGAAATTGAAATGATTGACCATAGCTTGTCCGTCATGATATTCCCCTCTTGGAATAATTCTGCCTACATAGCCTGTTTTTACTGCAGGATATCCAAACTTCACCATGAGTTCCAAAGCGCGATCCAAATGGCGCTCATAATTGGCTACAGAGCCTGAAGTTTCATTGTGCATAATCATTTTAACCCCTTTGGCCTTGGCATATCTCGCCACTTCTTCAATATCAAAATCAGGATATGGTGTAACAAAATCGAAAACGTCTTCTTTCCAATTGCCAAACCAGTCTTCCCAACCCACATTCCAACCTTCTACCAAAACACCATCAAAGCCATGTTTGGCAGCAAAATCAATATAGCGCTTGGTATTCTCGGTGGTAGCTCCATGCTTTCCAGAAGGTATCAAATCTTGTGATAAGGCATTTTGGGCATTTTGACTTCCTGCATAATCCCAAGTAGATTTTCCTACGTGCATTTCCCACCAAATACCAACATATTTCATAGGTTTTATCCATGAGGTATCCTCCAACTTATTAGGTTCATTTAAATTGAAAATCATTTTGGAAGCTACAATATCCCTTGCATCATCACTTACCATGATAGTGCGCCAAGGTGTGGTTGAAGGTGTTCTTAAGTAGGCCTTATCACCAATAGCATTTGGTGGCAAATTGGAGGTTAACTCAAATGAATTGACATCTACATCCAAATGCATTACTGGATAGTTAACAACGGCCGCTTCGAAAATATTAAGATACAGTCCATCGGCGGTTTTCATCATTAAAGGCGATTGTACACGATAACGACTTTCAATGGTCTTTAAAGCAATCCCGTTGTTCAAATCCAGTTTATGGTTATCAATTTCAGAAAGCTTGGTTTCGTTGTAAACATATTCCTGACTGTCATAATCTCCTGGAATCCAAAATGTTTTATGATTGCCCGTTAAATTGAATTCTGTCTTTTCATCGGAAATCACGAAGTACTCAACTCGTTTTTCAAAAGGAAACTCATAACGGAAGGCCACACCTTCATCATAAATTTTGAAAACGATATCTAATCTTTTATTGCTGTTTTTTTGTTTTAGCTGAAGAGTGAGTTGGTTATAATGATTTCGTATATTGGTTTGTTCTCCCATGACTGGTTGCCAGGTTTCATCAAACGATGCTGTTTTAGTGTCAACGGCTTCAAAATCCTTGGTTAAATCTGTTCCATCTTTTAATAGAATTCCCAGTTTGCTTGGTTTGATAACGGCTTTTCCTTTATAGGAAACTTGATACGCAACTTCACCCAAGTTATTGATGGAAACATTCAGTTTTATGTCTTTTGAAGGCGACTCAACCTCTTGGGCCAATACCAATTGAACGAGGCAGCACAGTATAAAGATTAGTATTTTTTTCATGGTTATTATTTTTCCGTTAATTCAAATTCAGCCCCATTTTGGGTGTCAGAATTGGTGCCCACAAACACTTGAAATTTTCCAGGTTCGGCCACAAAATCAAGATCATAATTATAGAATTTCAAATCCTCCACTGTAAGATGGAAAGTTACGGTTTTGGTTTCTCCTTTTTTGATTTCAACTTTTTGGAACCCTTTCAACTCTTTCACAGGTCTTGTCACGGAGCCTACTAAATCCCTTAGGTAAAGCTGAACGACTTCTTTCCCGTCATAATTACCTGAATTGGTCACATCTACAGAAACATCAATAGTTCCTTTTACATCTATAGAGTTTGTGCTTAACTTTATATTACTATAATCAAATTGGGTATAGCTCAACCCGTAACCAAAAGGATATAAGGGCTCATTACGAACATCTAAGTAATTACTTCTGAATTTTTCAAACTTACCTTCAGTGTTACCTAAAGGTCGTCCCGTGTTTTTATGGTTATAGAAAATAGGCACTTGACCAACATTTCTTGGGAACGTAGCCGTTAATTTCCCTGATGGATTGACATCACCAAAAAGAACATCGGAAATGGCTAAGCCCGCTTCACTACCTGGAAACCAAACATTCAAAATAGCAGGCGCTTTGTCACTTTCTTCAGTAAGTACCAAAGGTCTTCCTGTAAAGAGCACAACAACAACAGGTTTACCCGTTTCCAACAACGCATTTAACAGGTCTTTTTGTGCTTGAGGAATTTGCAAGTTGGTTCTACTACTGCTTTCACCGCTCATTTCGGCCGATTCTCCAATGGCAGCAATCACCACATCAGACTTGAGAGCTATAGCAACTGCTTCATCCCGTAATTGCTTATCCGTTCTTCCGTCCCTTGGGATTTCTTTACCAAACATGGTAGCACGTTTTTCAAATTCAAGATCATAGTCTAGGTTACTGCCTTTAGCATAAAGAATGCTTGCACTGTCGCCCACCACTGTTTTTAAACCATCCAAAAGCGGATTGGATTGCTCTTGATTGGTTGCTACACTCCATGTTCCGGCCATGTTTACTGCTGTATTGGCCAAAGGTCCAACTAAAGCTATAGTACCCTCTTTTTTAAGAGGAAGTAAATTGCCTTCATTTTTCATTAAAACCATGGATTCGGCACCCACTTTTCTAGCAAACGCTCTATTTTCGGCAGTAAACACTTCGGTTTCGGCACGATTGACATCGCAATATTTATAAGGATCTTCAAACAAGCCTAATTCATATTTGGCAGTAAGGATTCTTTTAACCGCATTGTCAATATCTGCCATAGATACTTTTCCTTCATCCAAAGATTTTTTCAGTGTGGTCAACAAACCTTCTCCTACCATATCCATATCAACCCCCGCTTTTAAGGCCAAGGCAGATACTTGTTGCAGGTCACCCATTCCGTGCTCAATCATTTCGTTGATACCCGTATAATCTGTAACAACAAATCCATTGAATCCCCATTGGTCTCTAAGCAACTCTGTGAGCAACCAACGATTCCCCGTGGCAGGAATCCCGTCAATCTCATTAAAAGATGCCATAACAGACCCCACGCCGGCATCAACCGCCGCTTTGTATGGTGGTAAATATTCATTGTACATGCGGATACGACTCATGTCAACCGTGTTATAGTCACGACCAGCTTCAGGAGCCCCATAAAGTGCAAAATGCTTAACACAAGCCATCATCGTGTTGTCTTGTGTTAAATCGTCGCCCTGATAACCTTTTACCATGGCCTTTGCTATTTCACTTCCCAAATAGGCGTCTTCACCTGA
Source organism: Mangrovimonas sp. (assembly GCA_020435705.1). GTDB lineage: Bacteria > Bacteroidota > Bacteroidia > Flavobacteriales > Flavobacteriaceae > HKST-UBA85. The sequence continues at coordinate 33,591 of JAGQZG010000002.1, read as the reverse complement.
TCCTTCAGAAACTCTTCCCCAACGCGGATCTCTTGAAATGTCTACCATGGGTGAAAAAGTCCAGTTAATTCCATCGGCGGTGGCTTCTTTAGCAGCAATGTGAGCTGTGTGTTCAATCATTTCCATATCCCAAGAAGATGAAAGCCCTAAAGGAATAGGAAACGTTGTCTCGTAGCCATGGATGACGTCCATACCAAAAATCAAAGGAATTTTTAATCTACTTTTTTCAACAGCGATGGTTTGAACATCCCTAATCTTTCCAGCGGATTTTATGTTGAACAAACCACCAACCAGACCATCTTCTATTTTTTTGGCAATGTCCGAACTTTGGGCTTGGCCCGTAGTAATATCGCCTGCTCCAGGAAGATTCAATTGTCCTAGCTTTTCTTCCAAGGTCATTAGTTTCAATATAGAATCTACCTTTTTTTCATAAGGATTTTCTGTTTTGGAAGCATTGAGACTTTCTTTGCTATCGCATCCCAAGAGGAAAACAGAGATGAATAGCGATGAAATGAGTAGTAGTTTGTTAGTTGAGTTCATGTGTTATTGTTTAGTTTTAGAAAAAAGCCATAGTAATAATTCAGGTTCAGCAAAGGCAGAGTCCCAACTGTTATGATTATCATCGGCATAAAGTGTAAAGTTAGGTTTTCCTCCGAATTTTAGAATAGCACTCACCATATCTATTGACAATTGCGGATTCACCACATCATCTTTTGCCCCATGGAAAATCCACATTGGTATTTTAGTGGCATAGTTTTCAGTCAGTTCTGGATTACCACCACCACAAATAGCGAAGGCTGCTGCAAACATATCCGGCTTTCTGGATAAAATTTCATACGTTCCCATACCACCCATGGAAAGACCGCCCACATAGACTTTTTGTTTATTTACAAATGGTTTGGCCACAAATTCATCCATAAGGGACATAACCATTTCCATTGGTTCAGTGGGTTCTTTATCTTTAGGAAATACCAATTTAATGGGATAACTGCTTCTGTCTACATCAGCATTTGACCAATAGCTTTTCTGCGGACATTGAGGGAAAACAACTATTGCAGGGAAAGCCCCTCTGTTTATTGTGCTTGTGAATAATTTACTACCATGCACAAGCTGTTTTTGGTTGTCGCTTCCACGTTCTCCTGCACCATGAAGAAAGAGCACTAAAGGATATTGGTTTTCTTCGGAAAAATCCTGAGGATACATAATTCGATACGCAAGAGTATCATTTTCTTTTATGAAGTAAGCACTTTCGTAAAGGTTCTCTTGTGCCGATACAAAATTGAGAGAGCTTGCAAATACCAATAGTAAAACAAATTTTTTCAGCATTTTTATCTAACTTAAATTAATAATTAAACCCTAAGGCGTCCAGACCATTTTGAACGTCTTGGTTTTGCATAAATAAATTCCATAGCAATCCCGTTCTATAGTTTTCAATCATGACTATTTGTGGACCTTGATCAATGGCTAGATATCTTTTTGTAACCCAGTTGTATTGAGGACTAAAAGCATCATAAAAACCTGCATTACCTAACAATGTGGTTCCTTTACTATAAAAATGATGCATAGCAGCCAAGGATTGTTGTGGTGTGTAAGGAATTGAACTTATGGCGGCAGTTGGGGAAATAACCCCTTTGTCATTTTCAGGATCATGAGCTGAATAACCAACGGATCCATCTGTTTCCCTACTATAACTAGCGGTTAACCCCCAACAATCTGGTCCATACTCTGTATAATTATGCGGATTGTCTACACAGTAGGAATAATTAATCATAGTATGATTTACATTAACATCCCAATAGCTGTTGGCATATTGATCAGATAAATTAGTTGGATTCAATCCCAAATAAGAGTAATGTGCCCAAAATAAAGGCCCAGTTCCAGTACCTGCATGATCCAATATTAGTTGATACCCATACTGAGTTGCTGCTGTTTCTATAGCCCCATTACTTGCCCAACCTTGTTCATAGGCTTCTACTGGGATAGAATAATCTGGTGAAGCCGCCCCCAATATAAAAGCTATCAGAGTTTCATTATATCCTTTAAGTTCCAGATTTATTGCGAAGCCATTATTGGGGCTCCAGTGCCAAATCAATTTATTTTGGTTATTGGTATACCAATTCCACTCTACACCTTTCCATAAAGTATCTGCTAGATTGGAAAGAGCCATTTCCTCGGTGGATCCATTTTTAAAATATTCTACTACACATATTAAGCCCTTAACAAAAAAAGCTGTTTCAACAATATCACCGCCATCATCCTGACTACTGAAAGGAATTATATTCCCATTAGCCCCGTTTAACCAATGTGGCCATGCACCATGAAATCTATCGGCATTTTCAAAAAACGTCAAAATCTGATTCAAGCGTTGTACCCCTTCTGCACGACTTACAAAACCTCTCTCTATACCAACCAAAATAGCCATTAAGCCAAAACCACTTCCTCCAGTAGTTACCACATTCTGACTGTTCGTTGGATCATCTGGATGGTATCGCTCTCTTGCCGCACCAGAATTGGTTTCGGCATAATCCCAGAAATAATTGAATGTTCTATCTTGGATTAAATCCATCAATTCAATATCTGTCAATGGGTCTACCACTGGATCGTTGTTCGAAGGGTCATATGGTTCTTGATAACCTGGCCCATCATCTGAACCACAAGAGCTTAACAATAATAACACACAAATTAAATAACTCAATTTTTTCATAACTTTTTTCTTTCCGTTTCTTTATTCAATAGTTCAAGTCCTCTTTTCACATCTTCATTTTTCATAAACAAATCCCAAACAAAACCTGATCTGTAATTTTCTATCATGATCACAATAGGAGCTTGGTTTAACCCCATATACAACGAAGATCTCCAATTATCTTCCAATGACATCGCATCGTAAAAGCCATAAAAACCGTACCAATAGTTTCCATAGTTTTGATAATAGTTCTTTAACGCTTTCATGGAAGCTTCTGGAGTATAGGGAAAACTAGCTAAGGCACCTGTTGGGGTTATTTTGCCCTTATCGTTTACAACGTTGGGCTCATCAGCCGAATATCCATAGGGGCCATCACTGGCTGTCAATCCCCAAAAATCTTCACCATACCCTAAGTGGTTTTCAGGATTGTCAATACAATAGTTTTGGTTAATTTGAGCAATACGCTGATTGTTGTTAAAATAATTCACATAGGCATCCGTCAGTTTATGTGGATCAAGTGCAAAGTAGGAATAATGGATAAAAAAAAGTGGGCCGCCATTAGACACACCAACGGGTAATGTAATGCCATAATAGGTGTTACCATTGGTATACATGGAGCCATCTTCAGTCTTGCCCCAATTTTTTCTATATTGTTGTGCCTTTTCCGATTGACTTGCCCAACCACTATAGTACATAGACGCAGGAACGCTGTGTGTTGGCGAAGCAATGGCCAAGAAATAAGTAATCATGGTTTCGTTCCAACCTATGAGTTGATGGTCAATAGTCCAGTATTGGTCCGGTGACCAATGCCAAGTAAGAAAACCTGGACTGCTTTCTTGACGGAACCAATCCCATTCTATCTCTTGCCACAATTTTTCTATAGTTGAGCTAATTTCTATTTCTTCGGAATTTTCCTCATCGAAAAATTCTTTTGCCACTAATAATCCCTGCATAAGAAATGAGGTCTCCACTAAATCTGCCCCATTGTCTCTTTGTCCGAAAAACGGTACGACTTTTCCTGTTTGTCCATCCAAAAAATGTGGAAATGCTCCATGGAAGCGATCGGCTGTTGATAGATACCGCACTATTTTCAACAGTCTTTGCGAAGCTTCATCTCTAGTAATAAATCCTCTTTTTACACCCACTACAATGGCCATAATGCCAAAACCTGATGCCCCCGTTGCTATCATGGTTGTTCGACCAGGGATATTTTCAAGTGCTAAGCCTGAATGCGGTTCGGCGCCATCCCAATAATATCTAAAATGGGATTCTTGAACCATATCCAACAACTGTTCATCCGTCATTTCCTTTGTTTTGGATTCTAGTTCATTAGAAAATGAGGTTGTGGAATAATCTCTGCTTAAAAATGAAATTCTATAGGTAAAATTATCTTTAGAGTCGCCAACAAAATCTGTGTAACCAGAAATCCATGGGTCTTGAACCCCTATATATTTAAACTCGGAATCCTGTGATCCTTTTCTGAAAATCCTTACGTAATGGGTTAATGAATCCGTTACTTTTTCCCAACGCAAATCAATATGCTTTTGATAGCCCTTAGCGGAGATCAATTTGGGTGTTTTAGAACCAAATACTGAAGACGGATTTGGAAGAAACTCGATTTGATCCAAATAAAAAACTTGATTCAATTCGCTAGGACTGGATTGTGAAAGCTCAAGGCCAGATATAGTTTCCGTTTGAAGATTATTTCCAAATCGACTCAACGGAATGCTTACCTGTATCCAATTGTTCTGCCTTACTTCCGAAATAAACTCTTGCAGTTGAACACTATTTGAAAAATCATTTCTGTTCAACTTTAAGCGAAGATTAGGCAAACTCTTAACATCAACTGTAGATGGGAAAAAAATCCAAAAAGAAAGGTTTTCTGCTTTCTGAAAATAGTTCAATCCTCTTATGTTATGATAAGCTATGCTTACTTTCCAATTGCCTTTTTCAGCCGAGTTATACTCAAGTAGGAGTGCATTCTTGGGAGTAAAGAATATTTTGCTTGACACTGGCAGCTTATTGCCTTCATTTTTAACCCAACTATTCCCCTCAAAGGAAACCTTGGAATAAAAGTAGGAATTAGGCATTGGACTGTTATCAAAGAGGACTTTTATATACGGAATCTCTTGGGCCGAAATTAAATTGGCAAACAACAAAAGAACTCCTATATATAAAACCGTTTTATTCATAGGTAAAACCTAGTTTATCCAAGCCTCTTTTCACATCTTGGTTCCTCATAAATAATTTCCACAGCAACCCAGATCTGTAATTTTCAATCATTACAGGTATAGGTCCTTGATCTATGGCCAAATATCTGGGCAAATACCAATGATCTTGAAGACTAAACGCATCGTAAGGCCCATATTTCCCGATGAGGGAATCTTGTTTTTCATACATATACCGTAGCATCTGCATGCTCTCTTTTGGTGTATAGGGAAAGGATGAAAAGGCAGCTGTTGGTGATATCACACCTAGGTCCATATCTGGTCTATGCCCTGCATATCCTTTGATTGAGTAACTAGATGTTAATCCCCAAAGACTATCGCCATACCCCTTATAATTTTTAGGATTTTCTTGGGCATACTTATAGTGAATTTTAGCTTGGTTTTGGGTTAGTGTCCAATAGTTGGCATACTTATCGGAAAGTCCTTTGGGGTTCAATCCCAAATAGGAATAATGTGCCCAGAATAAGGGGCCAACTAAATCGTCATTATGCTCATAGTAATTCAAAACCAAGGGTAAACCATAGAGTGAATCCTTTGAAATAATAGAGTCGTTACGAGCCCAACCCTTATCATAAACAGATTTTGAAATGGAATGCGTGGGCGAAGCCGCCGCCAGGACATACATAATCAAACATTCATTATAACCGCCTACGGGGAAATTCATATCCCAGCCGTAGTCTGGAGACCAATGCCAGTAAAGCACATCTTCACCGCCTTTAGTATACCAATCCCACTCTACTCCTTTCCAAAGGGTATCAATTTTGGAAACTAATTCTTTTTCTTTTTCATTACCCTCCTTAAAATATTCTGAAACTGTCAATAAACCTTGTACTAGGAAAGCGGTTTCAACTAAATCTCCACCATCATCTTTTTTACTGAATGGATGGACTTTACCTGTTTCACCATTAAGCCAGTGCGGCCAAGCACCATGAAACCGATCTGCTTTTTCAAGAAAATCAACAATTTTCACAAAACGATCCAGAGCCTGTTTTCTGGTGATGAAACCTCTTTCAACACCAACCAGAATTGCCATAAGTCCAAATCCGCTTCCACCAATGGTTACAGTATTTTTAGGCGATGTTGGGTACACATCATCCATATGAAGTCGCTCTCTGGCCATTCCTGAGTTTGGTTCAGCGCCTTCCCAAAAATATTCAAATGTTTGATACTGAATAGTGTCCAATAATTGTTCATCTGTCCAGTGTGACTTGGCTGAAACATCATTAGAGATTGCAATTTCTTTTTTGTCAAACTTGCAACTTACCATCGCTGGAATTAATGACAGTGCAACAATGTATTTGTGAAAATATTTCATTTAAGGTAATGTTTAAGAAATTTTTAGCTGCATTTCAAACGAGTCAAAATGCAGCTAAAAGGCACAAAGGCTAATTCAAATTAACTACTAATCAAAGCACCTAGAAAGTGCTATTATTTTTAGTTCATTAAACTCTGAACTTCAGTTTGAGTTAATGCTTTGTCAAAGATTCTTAAGTCGTCCATGTAGCTTAGATCTGAAAAATGGCTCCATCCAGTAAATCTTGGCGCACCAGACATAATAGATAGGATGTCACATCCTGTCCAGTCAACGCCAGAGAAAGCACCTTGTTTAACCACATTACCATTTACATACACAACACATTCAGTAGCAGAAATTGTAAAGGCGAAATGATCCCAGTTTCCTGTATTTGGAGCTACATCGGCAGCAGTGCCACCATCAAACCAAGAATCGGCTGTACCGTTTCCAACATTCAATTTGAAACGTTGCATACCGCCAGCATTTTCACGGAAAAACCTGAATCCGCTGGTACGGTTATTTTGAGCCGTAGGATTGGCTGTATCTTCTGGGCCCATAACTAAAATCCCTGCTCTATCGGGCGTACCGTTTACGTTCATCCAAAAAGAAGCACTGAATTCGCTATTCATTAGATTGTCTGTTGGGAAGGTCAAATAGGAATCTGTGGCACCTTCATAAGAATCTCCACTTCCTCCATCAAAATTTTCACCTGAAAAACCTGGAGAGCCAACTTCTGTGGCATCAGTATCAGTTACTTTGTCGGTGAAGGTACCATTAAATGGCATGTATAATTTTTGATTTCCTAATGCCATCTGCTTGATAACCTCTTGTTGGGTTAAAGCAACATTAAAAATTCGTAATTCATCCATAAAGCTTAAATCAGAGAAATGGCTCCATCCTGTAAATCTAGGTGCTCCAGACATAATTGATAGGAAATCGCATCCAGTCCAATCTACTCCAGAGAAAGCGCCTTGCTTTACAATATTTCCATTAATGTAAACCACACATTCAGTTCCAGAAATAGTAAACGCAAAGTGTGTCCATTCCCCAGTGTTAGGTGCAACATCAGCAGCAACACCTCCATCAAACCAAGAGTCGGCTGTGCCGTTTCCTACATTCAATTTGAAACGTTGCATACCGCCAGCATTTTCACGGAAAAATCTGAATCCGCTGGTACGGTTATTTTGAGCTGTGGGATTGGCCGTATCTTCTGGTCCTACAACTAGAATTCCGGCTCTATCAGGTGTAGAATTAATGTTCAGCCAAAAAGAAGCACTAAATTCACTTCCCAATAGCCCTGCTGTAGGGAAAGTTAAGTAAGAATCTGTTGCACCTGAATAGGCACTAGTTCCAACTTTGGCTTGATTAGTAAACCCAGGAGAACCAACTTCGTTTGCATCGGCAAAAGAGACTAAATCTGTGTAGCTTCCTTCAAAAGGCATGTAGAACACTTCTCCATTGAACAAAGGAGTGTATGGGGGTTCTTTACTAAAGTTTACCATTGACGTGGTAACATTTCCTGCCAAGTCCGTAGCTACTACGGTTAAAATATGATCACCTGTCATTACATTGTCATAAGTAAACTCCTCACTTACAATTCTGTAGTCAGTAAAATTATTATAAGATGCTATTGGAGTACCGTCAAGATTTACTACAACGGAAACCAATTCTATATCATCTTCTGCATCAAATTCAATATTAACAGATGCAACGGCTTCTGGAACTTGAATTTCAAACCCATTGCTTGGTTTTACTATGGTGACTGTAGGTGCTCCAGCATCTGGTCCTGGATCCACAGCTGTGATTGGGTCTATTCCATCATTACACGATACCAAAAAAATCGAGACTAGTATCGCAGTTAATATTTTATAGATATTTTTCATCTTTAGTTTCATTTTGTTTGTTATCTTAATTAGTAGTGTCTGTCAATTCAGGAATTGCATCAACTTGAGCTTGTGGATATGGCAAGTATGTCTTGCTTTCGCTGAAATTGTGACCGTCATAACTTAATTCTCCATACTGACCTGTTCTAATGATATCGTAATAACGAATACCCCATTCCATTGCTAATTCTGCGAATTTTTCGTTCATAACTTGAGCCGTAGTAACTCCGGAAATATTTGGCATATTTGCTCTTGCTCTTACCAAATTAACAGCCTGATCGGCGGACATGCCTGAGCTGCTTGCTCCTCTTGTTAGAGCTTCAGCATACATTAACAGTACTTCGGCATAACGAATAACAATCATGTTTTTATTGGATCCATACTCTGTTCTACCTGCTGTTAATTGGTTGGAAGGTAGGTAATGTTTACCACTAGCAAACATTGCTCTTGAATAATCATTAATAACATCACCATCAGGAGTTGTATTGGATATCCAAGATGGTAATGAAGAATAATTTGGATCGTTTGTAATTTCATCTATACCTCTGTCAGTAAATAAGACACTTGTTTGCAAACGTGTTGTTTCACCACGGTCTAGCATGAATTTAATATATTTCAGGCTTGGTTCATAGAATCCCCAACCGGCACCGGCACCGCTCACAGCAGGAGTCCATCCTTGAGGTCCAAAGAATGCCCAAAGATAGTTATTGGCTGGAGAACCAGCTGGAGTTCCATAATCTGAATATTGTAGTTCAAACAGGTTCTCATTACTTAATTTTCCTGGGATCTTAAATAACTCATAGAAATCAGAATCTAAAGTGAACTTGTTAGAGTTAATTATTTCACCACATGCCTCAGCTACAGCTTGATAGTTTTCTATTTCTAGATTTGCCAATGCTTTAATTGCCAAAGCTGTGTATTTAGTAACTCCACCGGGTATATCTGTTCTTTCATTTGGTCTAATGGCTGGGAGGTTAGGTATGGCTTCGTCCATTAAATCTGAAATGTATTGCATTGTTTCAGCTTTAGTCTTAACTCCACTTGCAATGTCTTCTGCAGGGGTATTAGTTTGAATGATAAACACACTTCCCCAAATGCGGGTCATCTGGAATTGCAACCAACCACGTAAGACTTTGCTTTCAGCCACGTATTGATCGGCTAAATCAAGATAGTTTCCTGTGGCATACTCTTTGAATTTTAGTATTTCATTAATGTTGGCGTTAACATCAATCATATCTCTAGAGAAGTTTTGCCAAACAGAATTGTACATCCAATAATCTTTATTGTAATTAAAAAAATCGGTTTCCATATAATCCTGTTGGTCTCCTAAACCTCCAGCATTAACATCATCTCCTCTTACAGAAATTAATGGAAAATCTTCCCAACCACGAGTGTAAACTGTTTGATAAGAACCTACCATTGGATCAATCATAGCAGCGGAGTCTGTGTAATCTATATCGCTTGCTAGAGTAAAGCCTTCTTGCTCGTTCAACTGATCACTACAGGCTGTGAGCAATAATACTGCCACAGTGCTCCATGTAATTAAAACTTTTAAATTTTTCATAGTTCCTTTTTTTAAATTTTAATATTTAAACCAAGAGTATAAATTGCGGGTACGGGATACGTTTGTGTATCAATACCATCATTTACCTCGGGATTAAATCCGTTATACTTGAATGAAGTGAATGGGCGTTCAGCAGTGAAAATAATTTTAGTATCGGGCATATTGGCACCAGCCAATTTCTTCCCTCTTAAATTATAGGCCAGCTGAATGTTTTGGATTCTGAAAAAGTCTCCATCTTCAACATAAAAATCACTCATTTTTTGGTTCCATCCTTTTCTTAAACCTGCTGATGAAGGGTAAGAATTGGTAGTTCCCTCACCATGCCAACGATTGATAGCCAAATCGGCATCCATATTTTGGTCTGGTGTCCAAATGACTTCACCACGTTTTCTATTCAATATTTTGTTTCCAGTTTGGCCGTAAATGCTCAAAGAGAATTCAAAATCGCCATAGTTAATACCTATGTTACCTCCATAGGTAAATTTTGGTAAATAGGACCCAAGAACAACCCTATCGTCATCATTTATCACACCATCACCATTTTGGTCAACATATCTGAAATCTCCAGGAACTAAATTTCCTTCAGCAACTGCTGCAGGATCATTATCAATATCAGATTGATTTTGGTAAACCCCGGCTACTTCATAACCAAAAAATGCTCTGATAGGCTCTCCTACCATGGTTCTTTGACGGAACTCGGCAGAGCCTCCATCAATATAATCCTGCACATAGATATCGGTCACTTCATTTTTAAGTGTCGTGAAATTTGCGCTAACATTGTAGCTTAGTTTTTCAGAAATCCTGTTATTCCAGCCTAAGGCCAATTCAAATCCTTGATTTCTAATTACACCTGCATTTTGATTGACAAACAAACTGATTATTGGTTGATATACAGGAATTACGGCATTCTTGGTATCTCTAATATAGTAATCGGCTTCTAGGGTCAATCGGCTATCCAGCAATCTTGCACTAATACCAAAGTTTGATTCTTCCACATATTCCCACTCCAAATCTGAGTAAGTACTGGATACGGTTGTTCCACTATATTGTACACCACCAATAGCTGTAGATATTTCTGAGACGGTGTTTGACCCTGAACTTGGGGCTACCTTATCATTACCATTTTTACCCCAGCTAGCTCTTAGTTTCAAAAAGTCGAAGACGCCATTATCTTTCATGAAACTTTCTTCAGAAACTACCCAACCAGCACCTACTGATGGGAAATATCCCCAACGATTTTTGGTATATTTAGAGGTGCCTTCTGCTCTCATCGTAGCATTAATAAGGTATTTGTCGGCGAAATTGTACTGCAATCTTCCGAAGTAGGATACCGCATTAACTTTACTGCTGTAAGAAGTGGCATTTCGAGTGGACTCATCAGTATTGTTAATATTCCAGTTATCTTGATTGTTTACACCCGTAATATTACTACCAGAGGCTGTAGCTATATTATAGACTTCAGATCTAAATGATGTCCCAGCCAAAGCAGTAATATTATGTTTACCAAAACTGTTAGTGTAAGTTAACGTGTTATCCCAAATTTGATTAAAACCTGGTTCAGTACGGCTTTTTCCAACTCTATTTACAATAGTAATTGAAGAAGGAACATCTACTGTTGGCCCTAAGGTATAGGGTAAGTTGACCAAGCGCTCTTCAGTAGGCCTGTAGGATAAATTGTAAGCTGTTTTAAACTTAAGTTTGCTAGGCAAAACATCATATTCGGCATAAATATTTGCCAATATGTTTCTGTGTTTCATTCTATTATTGTTGTATGAAAGCGTTGGGAAAGGGTTTTGTGTACCTCTATATCCTAAATCCATAGCATTAGCATATGGAATAGGCGATGCATCCACATTTTGTGGATCATAGACTGGCATGATAGGCACTGCGAAATAAGCTTGGTTCCAAACACCGCCTTCGGCAGTATACTGTGTAGCATCACTCACTACAAAATTTGTTCCTACGATAAAGCGATCGGACAATTTTGCATCAATTTTTGAACGTAAGTTAATACGTTCGTATTCATTCTTAGTATGATCTAAAATACCATCTTGTGAGAAATAGTTCATCCCAATGGCATAAGACACATTATTTGAGCCTCCTGAGAAGTTGACGCTATGGCTTTGCATAAAAGCTTCCGTGAGAATCTCATCGTACCAATCGGTATTTACGTTGGGTACGTTAGGGTTCACACGGCTACGTCCATAACGTTGCATGGCTGCTAGCACGTGGTCTATATCTGGTTGAGATCCTGATTCGTAGGCCATAGTTACAAACTGCTCGGCATTGGCCATTTTTAATACATTTTGAGCTACTTGCAATCCTGAATAACCTTCATAAGTAACCATTGGTTTTTTGTCGTAACCGCCAGATTTAGTCTCAATTATAATTACACCACCTGAAGCTTTAACCCCAAAAATGGCGGTTGAGGATGCATCTTTTAATACATTCAATGATTTAATGTCCGATGTGTTAAGGAAATCGATATCTGTGTAATACATTCCATCCACAATGTATAGTGGACTAGCATTGGCTGTATAAGTACCAACACCTCTTAATTTGATATTAGCAGATACACCTGGAGCACCAGAACTTGTCACTTGAACACCAGCTACTTTTCCTTGTAGAGCTTGGTTTACGTTACTGGTAGGTGTTTTTTGGATTTCTTCTGCATCCACTGCAGTAATTGACCCTGTCAAATCAGCTTTCTTTTGTGTCCCATAACCAATCAACACAACTTCATCAAGCTGGGAAACATCTGTATCTAATTTAACATTAATTTGATTTTGTCCAGAAACAGCAATTTCAATCGTTTTAAAACCGATTGAACTGAACTCTAGTGTTTCTCCTGAATTGACATGGATTTCGTAATTACCGTCAAAATCCGTGCTCGTTCCTCTAGTAGTTCCTTTAACAACAACATTTGCACCAGGTATGGGCATATTGTCTTCAGAACTGGTCACTGTACCTCGAACCACAATTTCTTGCGCCGATGAGATAGAGAAAACCATAAGAAAAAATAATAATAGCCTAAATCTTGTTTTCATATTATTTGATTGTTAGAATTGTTTTCGGTAACTAAATTAAGATGTCTTTAAGAGTTTCTTAAAAATCAACTTACATTTTGAGTACGTCATTCTAAAAAATATGTTAAAATCGTGTTATTGACGTACTATAAATTTACTTAAAACAACAAAAAAAATGACACGAAAAGGTTTTTTGACGTAGAAATGACGTAGTTTTTTTTACGCTATTCTCTTTTTAAAGTAGTAGTTAATTAAAATTTAGCAAATAATCACTTAAAGAATTGTCATTATCCAAATTTAATTTACGTTTGAGCCTATAACGATGTGTTTCTACGCCTCTTATGGAAATATTCATCAATGGCGCAATTTCCTTAGTAGATAAATTCATTTTGATGTAAGCACAAATCTTCAAATCTTTGTGTGTTAAAGCTGGGTGCTCAGTTTTTAATTTATTGAAGAATTCTTCATGAACCTGATTGAAATTATGTTCAAAAACTTCCCATTCATCTTCATGTTCAATAGAGGTATCTATTTTCTTAATGAGCTTTTTATAAGAATAATAATTGTTGAACTCTCCCTTATGTTGAAGTAGCTCTTGCTTAAGATCCTGTAGAGTTTCATTCTTTTTAACTAATGCCATAGCCGAATTGGCTAATTGCTTACTCTTGAGCTTAATCTCATTTCTCAAGGATTCATTACGTAATTGAACAATTTTCTTTTCGTTCTCAAGTGTTTTCTCCTTTAATAATTCGCGTTGCTCATTTTCAAACTTATCTTGAAGGAGCTTCTGTTCTTTGTTAATCTTCCTAGTATGAAGAATATACATAATAATAAGGACGAGTGCTACTATCAAAAAATATATAACATATCCTAAGGTGTCTCTGTACCATGGAGGCAAAACATTTATATTGAACTCTATATTTTTTGAGGCGTCCCCGTAATCATTACGGGTTCTAAGAAAAATGGTGTTTAATCCATCATTAAGATTATTCAATTCTAGTTTATCATTTAATAACGTATTCCATTTTAGTGAATCACTGTTGATGAAAGCATATTCTAGATAATAGTTATCAGATTGAGAAGAAGACAGACCCAAGGAAATTGTTTTACCATACTTAACATCAAACTTTTGATCCTTATCAAATTCTGATAAATCCATTAGTTCATTATTTATACTAACAAACTCAATTTCTGGCGGATATAATCTATGCTGCGTATGATAATTTTGGGTATTGATGAGCATAAAGCCATCATTTAGGTTTAAGGCATAAATAGAATCGTTTATTTGAGACACTTTCTCTGATCCTACTACCAACCTGTTTTCAAAATATTTGTTTGTTAGTGATAGGTTATTGGTATTGCTATCAAAAGAGATGAAATTGACTGCCTCATTTTTGCTTTTCGTAACCAAAACATCTGAATTAAAGTCGGAAATAATATAGGAATCGGCACCTAAATTCTTGTTCAATAAATCAAAAGGGACTATACTATCCAAAAGTGGTTCATATTTTTGCCAACCGTTATTAGTTTTAAAGCAAATATCGTTTTTGAGCTTGTAAACCCTCACATTGTAACTGGACCATAAACCTTTCTTTTCATAGCTGGAAACCGTTTTTATGGTATCATAGTTGTGATCAAACTTTATCTTGTAAAGCCCTTTGTAGGCATGGGCCGCCCAGGCAGTATAAGCATCTTCAAAAACCAAATATCGTAACGGCATGGTTGTCTTGCCCAAATGTTTTATTTTCCATTCATCCTGCTTGGGATTCTCAAATTTCACCAATCCCGCATAGGTGCCCTGTACATAAACATCACTGGTTTCTGGCACTCTTTTTAAGGTCCAACCACCAGTATAAGGTGAAATTTTCTTAATGGTTTTGTTCTCTACCAGATACGTTCCATCATTATGCCCACAAATGAGCTGTCCATTTATTTCTCTTAGATCCCAAACTTGCCCTTGGCTGTTTTCAACAAATTGGAGTTGCCCTTTGGAATCTAAATAAAATAATCCTGTATTACTGCCAATGAAATACGTTCCATCAAAGTATATGACATCATACACGGCACCCAGCTTTCCGGAAACATCATTGAAAAAGGTATAATCTCCATTCAAATCTATCAATGCAACACCATTATCAAGGCTTAGCCACAAATTTTCCTTAAACACGAATTGGTTCAAAACAGTATTATTGAATAGTCCTTCCTCTTTGCTCAAATGAAACAAGACATCTCCTCTACTATTTGTATAGTAAATACCGTTTTTAATGGTTCCAAAAGCCATATTCCCATTGTCCAATTGAGTAAATACATTGAGCTGGTGCTGTTTTATCAATACTGAAATTTCCGAATCAATAGGAAGCAATTCGCCATTGACATAATTATAGAGCCCATTTAATGCCGTTGCAATAAGATAACCTTGGGGTTTTTCAATGATATCAACAATTTTCTTGTTCTTAATCCCTTCAGCAGTAATAAACGGTTGCAATTCGGCATGCTCATAATGAAACACCCCATTTTTTAAAGTTGACACCAAAAGCTCATCACGTACAATACTTATGGATATGATGGTAGACTCTGGTTTTATCTTTACAATTTTATCGTTTTCATAAACATAGAGTGTTGAAAACGACCTGAAAGCAATTCCTGTTTTATAGGGTACAATTTGCCAAAACTCCTCATCGGTAGAAATACCTTCGTTTATCAACCCGTTTAAAGACGTGTAATACAATTGTCCTTTAGCATCTTTTTGCCAGTAACCAATCTCTTCAAAAGAGCCCGTATATATCCTATCATTATAGGCCAAAACAGACCGCATGGTTGTTTTATTGGGCAACTCATGAAATTTCCAGTTAAGTCCATCATATTCCATTAGTCCTTTGCCGTTGGCCACGTAAACTTTACCGTTATCAGCTACAGACACGTCCCAGTTTTGATTCGTGGCGTTGTACTTGGAGAGATTGAAGTTCTTGAAAAAAGGGGTGTTTTGAGCCAAGCCAAAACTAGAAATTGAAGCAATAATGAGAATTATAAATATATCTTTTAGTCTTAGCATTTTTAAAGAAATCCCTTTTAATAACTATAGTTTGATACTCTTATGAGCATTTAAACAATTCTATGAATTGCTAAATATAAAATTTTATACAGAAAGCACCTAGGAATCGTTTTGCTTGTCCTGAAAATCGAAAAAAAGTTTAGAAACCGGAATCATTAAAAACCCCATCAATGACAACAATAAAAAAGCATAACGCAACGAAAACATGTAAGACAGGTATCCTATCAGCGGTGGGCCTATTAAAAAACCAATGGTTGAATAGGTTGCCACAATTGAAATGGCCATGCCCGGTGAATATTTTGTGGATTTTCCTGCCATGCTAAAGGTTAATGGAAAAATGGCTGCCGTGCCAAAACCAATCAAACAGAACCCCACTAAAACCACATAAAACGAGGGAAATAAAACCGAGATTAGGGTACCCAAAAAAACAAATGCACCACTTAAAAAATAAGTTCTCCTTATACCAATAATCTCCAGAAAATAATCAGAAAGAAATCTTGAAAGAGCCATGCAACTCATAAAAATCAAATAACCATAAGTAAATACATCCGACTTAAGAACATCCTTAAAATAAACTCCGCTCCAATCAAACATACCACCTTCACTAATGGCTGCCAAAAATACCATTATACCAAGCATCATGATATATTTGTCTGGCTTTCCAAAAATCAACTTATTCCCAGAAACAGATTTATCATTTTGAATCAAAAACCGATAGCCCAACAGTGCCATTACAATTGTTACAATACTAACCGTTATAAAATGTTCAAACAATCCAATTCCATTTTTCACCATGAGCGTTGAAAACAGTACCCCACAAACACCACCAAGGCTCCATAATCCATGAAAGGAGCCAACAATGTTCTTGTTAAAAAACTTTTGTACATAAAGGGATTGTGTATTGGCTGATATATTGAGTATGCGCATAAAAAAGGCAAATAGCCCAATCCCAACTACAAGCATAATTACTGAATGCTGGGACGCAATAAATAGTAAGGAAAGGGTGAGTATGATTGTTGAAGCCACTATTGGAATACGGTTTTCAAATTTTGAAACCATCCAACCCGAAACTGCCAATCCTGTAATGGAGCTAACGGGCATAATCATCAAAATAGAACCCAATTGAGCATCATTTAGGTTGAAAACTTCTTTAATAGTAGGGATTCGGGAAGTCCACGTGGCAAAATTAAATCCGTAAATAAAGAAAAAAGCGCCTAACGCCAAACGATTTTTTTTAATGGCTTCCATACATCACAAAAAGATGCACAAAATTATAAGTTTATTGGGTTATTGGTATTTATAATGCCCTTTTATTTTACAGCAAATACATATCGCTTTTTATAAAGGCTAAATCTTTCCATGAGCAAGAGTGTACATAAGATGAGTGAAAAAGCATAGGTGACATCTTCAATAGGAATTGTAAATAATCGTATGCCTAAATTTTCGTCATTATTATACCATACGACCTGTTCATGTATAAATGATCCTGTTAAAATGCCATTCACAATAAAAAAAGGAATTAACATAAGAAGAAAAGTCACATAGTATTTGGATAGTATTTGAGATGAAAATCTAAAGGAAATCAATAGCACTAAAAAAGCAAAGTAATAATTTACTTGGGTATAGAGTTTGTCATAATTTGCAATAGACAAAATCAAGAAAAGAAATAAAAGTATATAGGTTATAATTGTGGTTATTTTCACCGACAAAACAGCTTTAGGCAAAAGTTCTTGAATTGCGAAATGCATAAAAACACAAGCGTAGGGAATGCACACAAAAAATAGCCATTCTTCTATGGGAAGGTTTATGATGTTTCTTCCCAATAAGTAGTCTTCATTAAATCCCCAAACATCCCATTTAGTAAACAGCACATCCCAAATAATAAATATGGCTCCTGTTATTAGCAAAGCTGGGAATAGTGTTTTCCATTTCTCATAAAACCTCAATCGAGGATGAAAACTGACTAAAAATGGTATAGCAACTGATGCCAGATCAATTATGAGGTATAGGGATTTCACGAATTGGCTTCTTTATAGTACTTAGAAGGAAAAAGTAGCATACCAAAGCACTCACCGTGGTCTTTGCCCAAATGCTTATGATGCATCTTATGAGCCCTTCTTAACGCTTTACCATAGCGGAAATTGGTAGTTCTAAACCATTTGAAACGCTGATGAATAAAAATATCATGCACCAAAAAATACGTTAACCCATAGGCGAAAATACCTAACCCAATAGTGAGTCCAAACTGAAAATAATCATACTTCCAAAGTAGAAAAAAACCAATGCTCACGAAGGCATAAAAAATAAAAAATGTATCGTTTCTCTCAAACCAAGAATCATGGTCTTTCCTATGATGATCCTTGTGCAATATCCACAATGGCCCGTGCATGATGTACTTGTGCGTAAACCATGCCATAAACTCCATAATGGCAAAAGATAAAAGGAATACCAGTACATGAATTATAAATCCCATCACAATAAATTTAATTGATATTTTACAAAACTCCGAGTGAGCAACTCCATTTTTTTGTAATTATTGACTCTAATTCTCTTGTTCTTAATTTCAATGGCTGGGGTATTGGCTATTTTCTTCAACAGTTGTTTGTAATACCTGTAAGCTACAAAAACACCAAAACGAGCATCCATTGGCAACTGCAGTATTCCATTATAAGCTTGTTCAAAATCCATTTCTATTTCCTTAATAAGCATTAATTTCGAGCACTCGTCCAAATCCATAAGATTGGTATTGGGGAAATAGGTTCTTCCCAAATCTTCAAAATCCTGCTTTAGATCCCTTAGAAAATTTACTTTCTGGAAAGCAGAACCCAATTTTTCTGCTGAATCTTTGAGCTTACTAAATTTCTCTTTATCGCCTTTCACAAAAACCTGAAGACACATTAAGCCTACAACATCTGCAGAACCATAAATGTACTCTTCATACTCGGCTTTCGTATTATAGGTTCGCTTGTTCAAATCAGCTCTCATACTCTTCATAAAGGCTTCAACATATTCTAATGACATATCATATTTATGATAGGTATGTTGAAAAGCGTTTAAAACTGGATTTAAACTAATACCATCTTCTAAGGCACAATACATTTGTTTTTCAAAATCATTGAACAATCTTTCCTGCTCATAACCTGAAAAAGAATCCACAATTTCATCGGCCAGCCTCACAAAGCCATAGATATTGTAAATATCCTGCCTAATAGTTTGACCCAATAATTTAGTGGCCAAAGAAAATGATGTGCTATATTCTTTAGTTACCATCTCACTTGTTCTATTGGATACGAGGTCAAAAATTCCTTTCATCTGTTAATTTTTTATGGCTATTAAAAGTCAGATGTAATGCCACTAGCATACTTTTCATGTAGTTTGAATTTCAAATCATGGCATTTCATAGCATTAATTTTTAAGTTCGTATTTCTGAATTAATTCTGCAGTTAACTTACCGGATATCAAGGATGGTGGTACACCCGGCCCAGGCACCGTAAGCTGACCAGTAAAGTACATTCCTTTTAGCTTTTTACTTTTAAGCTTGGGCCTTAAGAAAGCTGTTTGCATGAGCGTATTGGCCAAACCATAGGCATTCCCCTTGTAAGAATTATACTCCTTTATAAAATCTTGGATTCCAAAACTTTCTTTAAATAAGATTTTGCTTCTTAGTTCTTGATTGGTCAATTTTTCCAAACGATCTAGAATTAGGTCAAAATAGTGTTCCCTGAGGTTCTCATCATCTTCCAATCCTGGAGCTAGAGGAATCAAGAAAACTCCAGCCTCTTTTCCTGAAGGTGCAACCGAAGTATCTGTCTTACTAGGAAAACTGGCATAAAAAAGTGGGTTTTCAGGCCATCTAGGCGTGTCATAAATATCTTTAGCATGTACATTGAAATCAGTATCAAAAAACAAGGTGTGATGAGATACGTTTTCAACAGGTTTATTAAAACCCACATAAAAGAGTAATGCTGAAGGGGCAAATGTTTTCTTTTCCCAATAGCTCTTGGAATATTGTCTATAAGCCTCTGGCAAAAGCTTTTCAGTATGAGCGTAATCAGCTCCGGAAACAACTAAATCAAAGGATTCTTGTTGACCATTTACTACAAGTCCACTAACATTACCATTAGATGTAATAATTTCACCTACGTCAGAGTTTGTTCTCAATTCGACACCAAGGGACTGAGCCAACGACACCATGCCTTCAATTACTTTATACATCCCACCTTTTGGATGCCATGTGCCCAAACCAAAATCGGCATGATTCATAAAATTGTAGAAAGAGGGTGTATTGGAAGGTTTAGCACCTAGAAAGAGAACTGGAAATTCTAAGATACTCTGTAATCTTTTATCTGAGATTGTTTTTTTTACATCGCTGGTAACTGTTCCAAAAAATTGTCCTATTCTAGAAATGGTCTTGGGAGTGATCAGTTCAGCTATGCTTTCCCCTGGATTATAGACTAAATCATGAATTGCGATATCATAATTAGACTTTGCTGTTTTGAGAAAGCTCTTTAATTTTAAGCTACTTCCCTTTTCAATAGTTTCAAATGTTTGGGCTATAGCCTCAGGATTGTCCTTTATAGCGATACAGTCTTGAGATCCAAAGTACACCGTATAAGCTGGATTTAACTTTTCTAAGGCATAATAATCAGATGGATGCTTATCAAAATCACCAAAAAAGCGCTCAAAAACGTCTGGCATCCAATACCATGTTGGCCCCATATCAAAGGTAAAGCCTTCTTTTTTCAATTGGCGTGCCCTACCTCCCAAATAGTTGTTTTTTTCAAAAAGAGTTACTGAGCAACCCATCTTTGCGAGATAGCAAGAGACTGCCAACGATGAAAAGCCGGAACCAATTACACCTATTTTCAATGTGTTTATATTTTAGAAATGGTACTTCCCAAGGAAGAAAAAAGATGAATTCCTTTGAGTTTGGGATTTTCATCAATCATATCCGATACCTGTTTACCAAGCACGTAGAGTTCAGCGTTGCTACTATTGAGCACATTGGTTTTAAAAGTTTCCAAATACGGAATAACATTCTCAATTTCCGGTTGAATTGTGAAGTAGCTCACAAAAATCACTTTTTCTGATTTACCCACAAAAGGTTTAAGACAATCCATGGGAACTGAAGATCCCAGCATAATTGATTTATATCCTTTTTTCAAAACTTGATAATGCATAAATGTCAACCCTATGTCATGAATTTCATTATCAGGCAAAAACATGACAAAAAATTTATCATCATGAATTGGGGCTATCAATTGGAGCTTGTGTATTTCCAACAGAATTTTTTGCTTAATAAGGTTACTTATAAAATGTTCATGTGTTGGGTTAATGGAACCTGACTGCCAGAGAAGACCTATTTCAGCTAAAAAAGGAATGAAATAATCCGTAAATACTTCAGAAAAAGAAAGTTTCGCAATTACATTCTGATAGGTTTTTTCAAACAATTGAATGTCATAATTGATCATTGAGATTTTCAAATTGTTCAAAAAATCATCCTTGTTAACTTGTGAATTAACAAGCTTGTCAATTTCAGTTTTGAATCCCGTTTCGTCAAGTTCAGCAATCTTTGAAATTTTATAACCGTTAGCATTTAAAAAAGATATATTCAATAGCTTTTGCAAACTCTGCAAGGAATAAAACCTGATATTGGTATCTGTACGTTCAGGTTCTAATAAGCCGTAACGTTTTTCCCAAATCCTTATCGTATGAGCTTTTATCCCTGAAAGATTTTCAAGATCTTTAATACTGAATATAGTCTTAATGTGTTTCAATTTCTGCATATTAAATTAAAAGTGGGCTTTTGGTGAAGATACCAAAAACCCACTTAAAACAACTAACTAATTTAGATTAGGCAATATGACTTTGTCAATAACATGTACAACACCATTGGCAGCTTGTACATCAGTTACTATTATGTTCCCTGTCCTTCCATTTTGATCGGTAAATGTTGCGCCACTTCCTAGATTAATAGTAAAGGTATCACCCAACGTAGTAACCGTCATATTATCAGTAAGTGCCGTTGACAAGACATTGGCACCTGCTACTACATGAGTGTTTAAAGTAGCTTCTAAAGTTGCCGTAGGGATATCTCCCAAACCACCAACTCCAAGTTCAGTCAATAAATCGCCGAAAGCGCCATTCGTTGGAGCAAATACGGTAAAAGGAGCTGGACTTGACATAGAACTTAGTGTACTCACATAAGTAAACCCTGCATCGGCGGTTAGTGCTGCAACCAACGTATCAAAAGTTGAATCAGCAGTAGCGAAAGTAACTACCGTAGGTAGTGCAATAACTTTATTAACGGCATGAATTACTCCGTTATCAACCATTATGTCGGCCGCTGTAACTGATACATCTCCATTAATCATAACACCACTAGAAGTATTAATATACATATCAATAGGGTTGCTGGTTGTAGCTTCAGTAGCCAGTGTCTTAACATAGCCTGTTGTTAAACTAGTTGAGAGATTAGTACCCGTCACTACATGATTAAGCAAAACTTGCTGTAGAACATCAACTGGAACATCATTAAGTGATGCAAACCCATTTGAAGTCAAGAAAGCGGAGAATGCTGCATTATCTGGTGCAAAAACCGTGTAATTTGTTGTACCATCTAATGTTGAAGTAAGACCAGCTCTATCCAGTGCAGCTTTGAGCGAACTGTAATTAGGGTTGGCACTAACAAAGTCAGCAATGGTGTTTGTGGTTTGCTGACTGGAATCGTCATCATTGGAGCACGAGAATGCCACAAATGTTAATAAAACTAGGGTAATCTTTAAAAAATTCTTTTTCATAGCAATTGTTTTTTTTTGCTAAGATAGTATTTTGTTTAATTATTTACAAAAAAAGTTAAACAAAATTATTTTAAAGCTTCCTTATAAGTAGCCAAAGCACGTTCTCTGGCCAATTTGTGATCCACTATGGGCTGAGCATATGTAAGTTCATGAAATTCTGGCACCCATTTGCTTGTATACTTTAAATCTTTATCAAATTTTTTTAATTGTTCTGACGGATTGAACACCCTGAAATAAGGAGCTGCATCACAGCCTGTTCCCGCGGCCCATTGCCAGTTACCATTATTTGAGGACAATTCGTAATCCAATAGTTTTTCAGCAAAATAAGCTTCGCCCCAGCGCCAGTCAATGAGCAAATGCTTGCATAAAAAACTGGCTACAACCATTCGCACCCTATTATGCATGTAACCTGTTTGATTTAATTCCCTCATACCTGCATCTACTAGAGGATAGCCTGTAGTACCTAAACACCATTTCTCAAGCTCGTCTTTGTTATTGCGCCATTTAATCGCATCATATTTGGGTCTGAAACTTTCCGTGACTACTTGAGGAAAGTGAAACAGTATTTGCATGAAAAATTCCCGCCAAATTAATTCACTTAGATAAATAGCATTGGTTTCTTTGGCCCTCTTTACCAGTTTTCTGATACTTAACAAACCGAAACGCAGATAAGGCGATACAGAACTGGTACCATCTATTGCGGGAAAATCCCTTGTCTCCCCATAAGTAGATAGCATTGAAAAATCATACGGCCTCACCATTATAGAACTTTTTGAAAAGCCAAAGGCTCTCAAGGCAGGAAAGTCAAAACTGGACTTGAAAAAATTGTCAAACATTGTTTCAGTCGAATATTCTTTGGTATCCCGGATCAACTGGAAATTTTGCAACCACTTATTTTTATAAGGTGTGTAAACCGTGTAAGGCGTCCCATTATCTTTTAAAACCTCGTCTTTTTCAAAAATAACTTGATCCTTGAAAGTTTTAAACTTAATGTTTTTTTCTGCTAAAAAATCATGAACTTTTTTATCCCTAGAAATGGCATAGGGCTCGTAATCATGATTACAGTAAACTTCTTGAATGGAAAATTCTGAAGTCAGGTTTTTCCAAATCTCTAACGGGTTTCCTTTTTTTATAAGCAAGGAAGAATCATACTCTCTTAATTTCTTAGAAATATCTTCAAGAGTACTATGAATAAAACCAACTCTAGCATCATCTTCGGGCAATTTGTCCAAAATCTCATCATCAAAAATAAATAGAGGAACAACCTTGAAATTACTTTTTAAGGCATGGCACAAACCTACATTATCATCCAATCGTAAATCTCTACGGAACCAAAAAAAGGTTACTTTCTCAACCATTGAACATTTGATTTAAAGTTTGCTTTCTGAATTCGAAGATAGTCTTCAATTGTTTTTTAATAAAGAGCTTTTGTGCCAAATGACCTAATATTCCAAAGGGAATTTTATAGGATATTTTATCTTCCATCAAGGTTTTATCATTAGGTAGCTCATAGAAAAAATGCTCGTGGTGCCACATTCTATAAGGACCAAACCGTTGCTCATCTATAAAAAATTGGCCTTCTTGTACCTGTGTAATTTCGGTAACCCATTTAGAAGATATGCCCGGCAGAATATTCACCTTATAAGTAATAATCTGACCTGAATAGGCTTTGGACTCAACCTCAGATGTAATCTTAAAGCCCATAAACGGCGGAGTGATTTTCTCTAAATTCTCAGGTCTACTGAAAAAATCCCACGCCTCTTTTATAGGCAAATTCAATTCTTGCTTGGCTTTTAAAGTATAAATTCCAGAGTGCTTTTTAAAGTTTATCATATTGTTTTACTTCCCGATACAGAAATTAGCAAAAATGTTACCCAATAAATCATCGGAAGTAATTTCTCCCGTAATCTCTCCAAAATGATAGAGTGCTTGGCGAATATCAATGGCCAATAGGTCTCCTGAAAGTCCAGTTACCAGACCATTCTTCACCTTTTGTATTTCCTCAAAAGCTTTTACCAAAGCATCATAATGTCTCGAATTGGTAACAATTGTCTCGTTATTGCGCAACGCCCCAGTGTTCACGAACCCATAAAGAGCTTCGGTAACATCATCTACTCCAACACCTTCTTTAGCCGACATTAAATGCACCTTGGGGAATTTACTCAAAAGAATGCTCTTTTCAGTCTCGTTGATTTTGTCTGCCTTATTGGCTAATAGCACTAATGGTTTCTGTGGGTATTTGTGTCTTAATTTTTCTATTTCATGAGAGACTTTTTTAGCTTTACTGAGAAAATCATCGGCTTCCATAAGCAGGAGAACCACTTGCGCCTGTTCAATTTTTTCAAAGGTTTTCTTGATTCCAATACTTTCAACATGGTCTTCTGTTTCACGAATGCCGGCTGTGTCAATAAATCGAAATGCTACACCTTTAATAACAATTTCATCTTCAATAGTATCCCGTGTAGTTCCTGCAATGTGACTCACAATGGCTCGCTCTTCATTCAGTAACGCATTGAGAAGGGTTGACTTTCCCACATTAGGTTCGCCAATAATGGCCACAGGAATTCCATTCTTAAGAACATTACCTACGGCAAAACTATCCATCAAACGCTTTAAGACATGCAATATTCTATCAATGAGTGCTTTGAATTGGGTTCTATCGGCAAATTCAACATCTTCTTCCGCAAAATCCAATTCGAGTTCAATCAACGAGGCAAAATTGAGTAACTCTTCTCGTAATTTGGCTATTTCATTGGAAAACCCACCACGCATTTGCTGCATCGCAATTTGGTGGGAAGCAGCACTATCACTAGCAATCAAATCGGCCACAGCTTCGGCTTGGCTTAAATCCAACTTCCCGTTCAAAAAAGCACGCAAGGTATACTCTCCAGCGGTAGCCATTCTACACCCATTCCTTAAAAAAAGCTGTAAAATTTCTTGTTGGATATAGATAGAACCATGGCAGGAAATTTCCACCACATCTTCACCGGTGTAGGAATTCGGATTCTTGAATACAGTAACCAAAACTTCATCAATAATTCGGGCACCTTCCATGATGTGTCCCAAATGTACCGTATGGGTTTTTTGCGACTCCAAATTTTTTCCTGAAACCGAACGGAAGTGCTTTGCGCATATAGAGAGCGCCTGATTCCCGGAAATACGTAGGATAGCTATAGAACCGGCACCCGAAGGTGTCGCTAGAGCAATGATTGTATCGTGATGTTGCATGGTAACAAAAGTACTAAATGTTAATAGAATTATAATCTTTGGTATTTTCCTGCCACTAATTTTCCTCGGAATTTAACATACCGCTATATTTGTATCAAAATTCATAATCATGTATAAATACATTTTATTTTCTCTGATTGGTATTTCACTTTTTTCTTGCCAATCTGAAACAAAAAGTTCCTACACCATTAATGCTGAAATAGACACCACGGCCAATGGAAAATTAGCTCGGTTAATGACCCTTGAAGGAAGAAATCAAGTATTGAAAGATTCGACAAGAATTGCAAATGGCAAGCTTAGCTTTAAAGGTAAAGCCGACTCTCCTGAACTCTATTTTATCTCCGTAGATGGCTACAGAGGTAACACTCCGTTCATTCTAGAAAACACGGATTATGAGATCAAAATGAATGCCGACAGTTTGTATACCTCAACAGTATCGGGCAGTGAGGAAACCAAACTCTTTAAAGAGTATCAAGATTTTGTTGGTGGTTTGAGTAAGATGTATCAGAAATCTTTTAAAGAGTATCAAGAACGTCGGATGAAAAACGATTCGTTAGATCCCAATTACATGCGAAAAGTGTCTGATAGTTTATTAAAACTCAATGAGGAATTCGACCTGAAATTTATTAACGAGAATAAGGACAATGCTATTGCTGCTTTACTTTTGGAACAGCTATACAACAACAGACGAATGGATGAATCCAAAGTGGTCGAGCTCTATGAAGCATTCCCTGAGGATGTGAAGGCTACTCGAGTGGGTAAAGATTTAGCAAAAGCTATGGAAACGGCTGTGGGCAAAATGGCTCCAGATTTCTCTGCTCCTGACCAAAATGGTTCTATGATTAATTTAAATGACGTGAAAGGCAAAGTAACCATCATAGATTTTTGGGCTTCCTGGAGTAAGCCCTCTAGAGCAGAAAATCCAAATCTTTCAGCGCTTTATAAAAAGTACCATGATCTAGGGCTAGAAATAATTGGTGTATCGTTAGATGGCGCCCAACAACAAAGTGGCGCAAAAGAAGCTTGGGTACAAGCTATTGAAGAAGACAGCTTGACTTGGCCTCAGGTTTCAAACATAAAATACTTTGAAGATCCAGTTGCTCTGAAGTATAACGTTACCAAAGTACCTTCCATTTTTATTGTTGATGCTAATGGAAAAATTGCAGCAAAGAATCTGCAAGGCCCAGAGCTAGAGGCTAAAATTGAAGAATTATTAAAGTAATTTTTTTTAGATATGTATAAAGCCATTCAAAATTGAATGGCTTTTTTTATTATAGTTTACCAGTTCTCTTCAATACAAAAAGAAGCACAATTGGTATAGCCAAGAGAACAACCATTTTAAGACTGCTTTGCAGTAAGGAAGGATCCATAAAAAGGGTCAAAGCATACCCCCCTATAGCACCACCAAAATGAGCGTCATGCCCAATGTTACCCAATCTATTCTTCATGCCATAAATTGAATATAAAAGATAGCCTATCCCAAAGATGTAAGCGGGTATTGGTATGGGGATAAAAAACATATATAGATCTAAATCCGGTTTGAGCAGAATAGCCGAATAAATAATACCTGTAACCGCTCCACTAGCACCCACAGCACTGTAATAATATTCGTCTTTGTGGAAATAGAAAGACAGTAAATTTCCTGCCAGTAGGCTTGACAAATACACCAATATAAAATTACCCGTACCCAATTCATAAATCACTATACCAGCAAAAAAGTATAAGGTTATCATATTGAAAAGCAAATGAGCCGTATCTACATGCAAAAAGCCGGCACTTATCATACGCACTTGCTCACCACGTCTTATACCGCCTATATTGAACTTGTATTTTTCAAAAAAACCAAAATCACTAAAGCCTTTCATAGAAATCAAAACATTGGCAGCAATAATAACAATGGTAACTGGATCTAAATTGAGCATAGTGTACTTGTTTGTTTTATATTTGTCACAAATTTAAAATTATTCTATGCAATTTCTGGCATATGTTCTGATTTATCCCCTTTTATGGCTCATTTCCATTCTGCCTTTTAAGCTTTTGTATGCTTTCTCAGACTTTGTTTACATTATTATCTATCGCATTATTGGGTACAGGAAGCGTACCGTAAAGAACAATCTCAAATTGGTTTTTCCGGAAAAATCGGCTGAAGAAATCAACACCATTACCAAAAAGTTTTACCATCATTTGTGTGATATGTTTTTGGAAATGATCAAGACCTTGACCGCATCAAAGAAAGTACTCAGCAAGCACTTTGTGATTACCAATCCCGAAGAACTCAAACGTTTGGAAACCTTAAACAAGAGTATTATCATGATGTATGGCCATTACGCCAGTTATGAGTGGTCCGTAGTTACTGAAAACTACATTTCTTATAAAGGAATGGGTATTTACAAGCGCATTGCCAATAAATATTTTGATCGTTTGGTGAGACGCATCCGTTCAAAATTCAATACTGAACTTATTGACACAAAGCATGCAATAGCCGAAGTGACCAATCATGAAAAACAAGGTGTGCGTACCATTACAGCCTTTATTAGCGACCAATCGCCTAAATTGAATAAAGCCTACTATTGGACAGATTTCATGGGCATAACCGTACCCTGTTTTACGGGTGCCGAAATGGTTGCCAAAAACCTAGACATGACAGTGGCTTATCTAAAAATAGAAAAAGTTAAACGAGGGTATTACCAAACAGAAGTTGTAACACTGGCCGAAAATCCAAGAGATTATAAAAATTACGATATCACGGAAAAATTCACTCGTGTTTTAGAACAACAAATTCGCAACAAACCTGAATTTTATCTTTGGACACACAAACGTTGGAAACACAAGGATCAGGTTCCTGATGCTTTTAAGAAATAACCAAAATGGGTTAACAGCTGAACAAGCTGTTAATTAAAAACGGAACCACTGGTTCACCATCGCACTTGCAGTTCCTTTATAGGTTTTATGGACAAATTCATTCGTGCTTTTATCGTAGTCATAGTCGCTCGCCCATGTTTTGAAGTTCCTTGCCAGTTCTTTGATGCTTTCGCACACAAATTGAATCTCTTCATCTGTAGTAGTCGGGTGAATAGACATGCGAATCCAACCAGGCTTTCTGGTTAATTCACCCAATGAGATTTCACTGGTTAATTCATGTGAAGTTTCGTAGTCAACATGTAACAAATAATGACCATACGTACCGGCACAACTACAACCGCCCCGAGTTTGAATACCAAACTTGTCATTGAGAAGTTTAACACCCAAATTGTAATGCAGGTCATCAATATAAAACGATATGACCCCTAGCCTATCTTTATGTTGCGGTGCCAATAGATGTAAATTTTCCACGGGTTCCAACGTTTCAAAGATGTAGGATATCAATTGATGTTCGCGTTTCAGCATTTTTTCAACTCCCATTTTGTTTTTCAACTGAATGGCCAAAGCGGTTTTGATGGTCTGAAGGAAGGCTGGTGTCCCACCGTCTTCACGTTCTTCTATATTATCTATGTATTTATGCTCACCCCACGGATTGGTCCAACTCACAGTTCCGCCACCAGGGCAATCGGGAATCATGTTCTTGTACAACTTTTTATTGAAAACCAACACACCACAGGTTCCTGGGCCACCTAAAAATTTATGTGGAGAAAAGAAAATAGCATCTAAATAGGCGTCTTTATCTTCAGGATGCATATCAATATTGACATAGGGTGCCGCACAAGCAAAATCTGCAAAACATACACCGCCATTTTGGTGCATCAATTTAGCGACTTCATGATAGGGCGTTTGTATTCCCGTAACATTGGACCCTGCTGTAATAGAAGCTATTTTTATAGTATAATCCTTGTAGTCTTCTAAAAGCTTTTCCAAATTTTCAAGGCTAAACAAGCCTTCCGGTCCCGGTGGAATGACCTCCACTTTGGCAATGGTTTCCAGCCATGAGGTTTGGTTGGAGTGATGCTCCATATGTGTTACAAATACTACAGGGCGAATCTCATCAGGAATTGCGGTATGCTTACTCAAATTTTCAGGAACTTTCAATCCTAAAATACGTTGAAACTTATTGACCACTCCAGTCATGCCATTTCCTGAAATTATCAAAACATCGTCTTCATTGCTGTTCACATGGTGTTTGATGATGCTTTTGGCCTTGTGATAGGCCATGGTCATAGCGGTACCCGATTCGGTGGTTTCTGTATGGGTATTGGCTACAAAAGGGCCAAATTCGTTAAGCAATTTTTCTTCTATTGGACGGTACAGCCTACCTGAGGCTGTCCAATCGGTGTAAATCATTTTCTTGGTGCCAAAAGGAGTCTCAAAGGTTTGATCAACTCCTACAATATTTTTCCTGAACGTATCAAAATACGTTTCCAGATTCTCTTTAGTGGCTTTTATTTCTTCCGAAGAAAACATATCAAATCAAAAATTATTTTTTGGCAATTTCAGCCAATTCATCCATAAACTTATGAGCTAAAGCATCGGCATCATATTGCGAGCCAGCTTCAGTATAAATTCTAATGATAGGCTCCGTATTACTTTTGCGCAAATGTACCCATCCTTTTTCAAAGTCAATTTTCACACCATCAACAGTAGAAATCTTTTCACTGGCATAACGCTGTTCAATGGTCTTCAAAATCCCATCCACATCCAATCCTGGCGTAAGTTCAATTTTTTGCTTGCTCATAAAATAGCTAGGGTAAGACTTTCTAAGCTCACTTACAGAGATCCTTTTATCAGCCAAAAGACTTAAAAATAAGGCAATTCCTACTAAAGCATCCCGGCCGTAATGCAATTCAGGATAAATAATACCACCATTCCCTTCACCACCTATGATGGCGTTGGTTTTTTTCATTAATTCAACCACATTCACCTCACCCACAGCACTGGCTTGATAGCTTCCGCCATGTTTTTCGGTTATGTCTTTTAAGGCTCTGGTAGAACTCATGTTGCTCACGGTATTACCGGGTGTTTGACCCAGTACATAATCGGCAACGGCCACCAAGGTATATTCTTCTCCAAACATCTCTCCTTTTTCATCCATAAAGGCCAAACGATCTACGTCTGGATCTACTACAATCCCAAAATCGGCATGTTCTTTCACCACTTTTTCCGAAAGGTCACCTAAATGTTCTTTCAACGGTTCGGGATTGTGCGGAAAATGGCCATTGGGTTCACAATAAAGCTTGACCGCATGAACCCCGAGTCGTTCCAATAATAGTGGCACGGCTATACCTCCTGTTGAATTCACGCCGTCTACGACCACTTTAAATTTGGCCGCCTCGATGGCTTTTTTATTCACCAAAGGCAAATCCAAAATTTCATCAATATGCAAATCAATATAGGCTTGATTGATCGTGATTTTTCCTAGAGAATCCACGTCATTGAATGACAAGGAAGCACTTTCGGATAGTTCCAATATTTGCTTGCCATCTTCGGCACTTAAAAATTCACCTTTAACATTCAACAATTTTAAAGCATTCCATTGTTTGGGATTGTGACTGGCCGTGAGAATGATTCCACCATCGGCATGTTCTAAAGGCACGGCAACCTCCACCGTTGGGGTTGTAGAAAGTCCCAAATCCACAACATGAATGCCCATGCCAACTAACGTATGCATGACCAAATTCTGAATCATTTCTCCTGAAATACGAGCATCTCGTCCCACCACGACCACATAATTGTTTTTGTTACGTTGCTGTTTAAGCCAAGCGCCGTAAGCGGAAGCAAACTTAACTACATCAATAGGTGTGAGATTATCTGCAACCACACCGCCTATGGTGCCTCTAATGCCTGAAATGGACTTTATTAATGTCATGTGACTTCAAATTTTGAACAAATATACAATTACAAAGTCGGAAATCTAAACTTGGAATTTGTAAATTCGAAGAATGAACTACTTAGCCCACATTTATCTGTCCGGAAACAACGATTTAATAGCTATAGGCAATTTTATAGCCGATGGCATTAAAGGAAAACAGTACAAAACCTATCCTATTGATATTCAAAAAGGTATACTACTACATCGGGAGATTGATTCGTTTACAGATACGCATCCTACAGTACGGAAAAGCACGAAACGACTGCATGAAAACTACAGTCACTATTCTGGTGTAATTGTAGACATTTTTTACGATCACTTTTTAGCGAAAAACTGGAAACAATACAGTGATGAACCATTAGACGCATTTACCAACCGTTTTTATAATAGCCTAGAAGAAAATTATGATCTATTGCCCTTGCGTATCCAAAAAATGATGCCTTTTATGATTTCCGAAAATTGGCTATTAAGCTATGCTTCCATTGAAGGAATTGCAAAAGTTTTGGAAGGCATGAACAGGCGTACCAAAAACAAATCTGGAATGCACAAGGCCGTGAACGAACTTCAGAAATTTTACTCTGATTTTGAAACTGAATTTATCCAGTTTTTTAAGGAACTGAGGGATTTTTCCAATAAAAAGTTGAACGTCTTGGAACAGGCATTCACACCTTAATTCAAGAACCTTTCTCTCCCACGAACTGTTGATCCTTCAATTTGAATAAAATATTGAAGGTGGTCAAACTGCCATAAATACGGGTAATGTATTGTTGTAAGTCAATTTTTTCACTTTCGCCCAAATTGCTGGAATTTATTTTTTGCTCCATGACTCGCAAGCGATCACGAACCATTACTATTTTATGAAAAAAAGTGTCAATTGGCACTTCCTTGTTCTGCAAACCAGCATCGCCGGGCTCCAAAATTAGCTTGCCTCCTTTCCATTTATCAGCAATGGGAACCAATTCGGTAACATCACTCCATTTCTTAAGGATGTCTACAAGACTACGTTCTACTTCAAAAAAGCTCACCGTATCCACATCGTCATCGGCCGCTTCAATCACGTCAAACTCAGAATCCAAATTAATGGTTTCCAAGCCATTGTCAATAAATGTTACCCAATAATGCTTAGAAGTCACATTGGTCACCACACCTTTACCATAATCCGGATGATTAATTCTGGAACCTATTCCCAAAAGTCTCATAGTATCAAAAATTTTAGATTACAAGTATAAGAAATCCCCAAGACTTGTGGGATTTTTATTTAACTTACATTGAAAATTATCATAAATTGATTAGTCCCTTAGAAATAATAACCCATCCAGATGTTGAACTCATTTTCAACAACTACCCAGATTTCGTTCGGCAGCAAATGCTCGATCTTAGAGGATTGATTATTGAAACCGCCCAAGAAACAGAAGCAATAACAACATTGGAAGAAGCATTGAGATGGGGAGAACCCAGCTATCTTACTAATATAGGAAGTACCATTAGAATGGACTGGAAACAAAAAACCACTGACCAATATGCCCTCTATTTTCAATGCACTAGCAAACTTATAGAAACGTTTAGGGCTCTCTTTAAAAACACTTTTGATTTTGAAGGGAAACGAGCCATTGTGTTCAAATTAGAGGATAAAGTCCCGATGGATGAGCTTAAATACTGTATAAGAGCAGCACTTATTTATCACAAAGTTAAACACTTACCTACTTTAGGAATTTAGAATACCTTTCCGTGTATTTGAAATAAAAAAGGGGAAGCAATTTTGCTTCCCCTTTTGTTTGTTCAAATTATGCTTTCCCCATTATTTTAAACATTCCCGTACCGCACGTTGGACAAGTTCCTTTCATGGCTTTTCTGCCGTTTTTCATGATAACTTCAGAAGCACCTTTCATTTCTTTTTTGGATTTACATTTTACACAGTATCCTTCCATAATGATTAAATTAGAAATTAGAATTTAATTAAACGATTTTGAAAAATAGGCTTAAACTTGTACTTAAGCAAATTTATTTGAATAATATTCCAAAATTGTTAATTA
>JAGQZG010000029.1 GCA_020435705.1 Mangrovimonas sp. | reverse complement strand
GAGAGTGCCTATTCCGGATTGTTGAACGGCAGCACGCATCACAACCACTCAGAATTTGTACCTGTTCTAAAAAGCGTGTTGGATACCTATATTGAAAACCCAGGGCGTGAACTTTCCCCAAAATGGAAAGCCCTTGTTGAGAACATCCTAGACCTTTACTTAGGCAAAAAAGTAGAACAATTTAATTATGAAGGGGTTCAATATACTCCACAGTCATTTTTGGAAATGACCCAATTGGATCTTGACGCATACGTAAGTTTGACCAGTTTTACACACCAACCCTACTATTCTTCTTTCATCTTGAATATTCCAGATAACTTTTCCAACGGCAGTTTTTATAATGTAACTCTAGACGAACTTATTTCCACTATTGAAAGTGCCTTAAACAAAGGGTATACGGTGGAATTGGACTGTGATGTATCCGAAAAAACGTTTTCAGCAAAAAATGGCGTGGCCGTGATTCCTGCCGATGAAACCAAACAAAAAGACATTTTAACCGAAATTGAACCCGAAAAGGAAATCACTGCCGATTTCAGACAACAGGAATTTGAAAATTACAACACCACCGACGATCATTTGATGCACATTACCGGTTTGGTAAAAGACCAAAAAGGGAATACGTATTTTAAAGTGAAAAATTCCTGGGGAACCGATGAAAGTCGTGTTGCCAATGGGGGTTATGTATACATGAGCGTTCCTTATATGCGTCTTAAAACCATCTCAATTTTATTGCATAAAGAAGCTATCTCAAAAGAGCTAAGAAAAAAGCTAAAAATCAATTAGTCATACTTTCTTGCCCTTTTTAATGAAATGCATCTTCAGCTATAACGTTTTCGATGGAATAAATTTACAACTTGTTATTTTACAGTTATTTACACAACATTAAGGTTTGTTTTTATTTTTTGATTTTCTGCTTAAAAAGCAATCCATTTCCTGTATAATTGATAAAGGAATCGTTAAACTCATGCAAACGGTTGACTAAACTCCTCGCCTGAAGTAATTTTGCACTCCATTTAAAAGAAGGCATTATGAAAGTTGTTGAGTCCAGTCTTTTTACGCACGTAGTTTCCTCATACAGTATAGTTAATGGAACGGTATATTTCTTTGAAAACTATTATATTCTTGAAATGACCGAAGGTGCCAATGTTACGTTTGACAATAGCCGTGATCTGTTAGAATTAGTAAACAAGCACTATGGCGAAAACCAACAATTTGGCATTATAAGCAATAGGGTTAACTCTTACTCTTCCAATATTTTAGATAGTGATAAATTTATTTTGCATCATAAAAACGCCGTGGGGAAAGCTGTAGTAACTTATTCCAAAAATTCGTCTATTAATTTTGAATTGGAAAGCCACTTCTGCAAACTGAACAAAAAAGAATTCAATTCTCTTTACGAAGCCATCCATTGGATTGAAGACCTCTTGAACATAAACAGAAAAACCGCTGTTTAATTTACTTTTCGGTGTCTTCCTTTAGAAGATAAATTCCGTCATCTGTAATTTTAATGAGCTTCTGCTTATAGAGATTGCCAATGGCTTTCTTGAAATTCTTCTTGCTCATTTGCAATTGTTCTTTGATATCTTCAGGTGACGAACTATCATTCAAAGCAAGATATCCTTCATGATCTTTTAAGCTATTGAGAATAATTTCAGAATTGGGCTCAATATTTCTGTACCCTATTTGTCCTAGGGAAATATCCAACTTATTATCGGGGCGTACCTTCTTTACCACACCTTTAAGCTTATCGCCCACATAGATATCGGCAAATAAATCTTCTTTATAAATTAGGCCTAAATGTTTTTTATTGACAATCACGTTCATCCCTTTATCCGAAGGATGGGAAACAATCAAATCTACCTCATCAAACATGTTGACCGTCAAGTTTTTGTTGTCCAGAAAACTGTTGGTTTTACTTGAAGCAGCCAATCTATTGGTTTCTTTATCTTCATAGCAATGAACCAAATACCAGTTGCCTTCCTTCATTTTAAAGACCTGCTCTTTAAAAGGACAAAATAACTGCTTGACCAAACCCCAATCCATAAACGCGCCAAACTTGGTTACTTGATTACACCTCAGTAAGGCAAAATCGCCTTTGGTTATGTAAGGCTTGGTAGTTGTTGCCACCGGACGTTCTTCGTTGTCAAGGTAAACAAAGACCTCTATTTTATCCCCAATATTGAAGCTTTCTGGCACATACCGGTTGGGCAGTAAAACTTCATTCTCATCATCGTCTCCCAAGAACAAACCCGGATCGGTACTTCTTAAAATGGAAAGCGTATGGTAAACTCCTATTTCTATCATGGTGCAAAGGTACATGAAATACCTCTTGGAAATAAAAAAAGCGCTATCTAAGTAGCGCTTTGAACAACATGTGAATGTTTTTATTTATAAACAGATTCTTTTTTGAAGTGTTTAGCAAGCATGTAATAAACGACAGCTCTGTACTTGTTTCTGTTTGATTTTCCATACTTTTCAAGAACAGTTGCAATTCCTTCATCTAGCTTAGGACTATCTGCCAAGCCTAATTTCTTTATTAAGAAATTCTTTTTAACCGTGTCCAATTCAGATTGACTGGAACCAGAAACTGTTTCGGCGTCAGCCTTGTAAATAGATGGACCCAACCCAATAGTTACTTTAGTTAAAAAATCCATGTCTGCAGAAACTCCAAACTTATCTTTTATATCTGCAGCATACTTCGAAATTAATTCGTCTCTTTTACTCATTTTCTTAAAAATTTGATTAATGCTTAATATCTATTAAAGATACACGATTTTTTTGACACATCTCCTTAAAATAAGTCACATTTATATTAAGATTGTGTTAATGATTCAAAATAATCGAGCAGTACTTTATCATTTGCTAGTCTGGGCGTGAAAATCTCCAATAGTTTTGGTTTGTCTGAGGGTTCAAAAAAAGTTTGCAGTCTGTTCTTCAATTGCAAGTCTGTCTCGGCTTGGGCATACTCAAAATGGTACATTTTAGAAAGTTGCTTGGCAGACAAGTCATGGGTCGTTTCAAAATAGGTATCAAAACTCTCTGTATCCTTATGGCCTGGAAGGATCCTAAAAATACCACCTCCATGGTTGTTGATAAGGATAATTCGGAACGTATGGGAAATGTAATTATTCCAAAGTCCGTTACTGTCATAGAAAAATCCAAGATCGCCTGTAATAAATACTACCGGCTTCGTACTCGCAGAAGCAAACCCTACAGCAGTAGAAGTACAACCGTCAATACCACTAGTACCTCTATTGCAATAAACATCCAATGATGGTTTCATACTGAACAGTTGCATATACCGAATGGCCGAGCTATTCCCTACTTGAACAACCCAAGAATCTGGAATAACATTCATTAAAGCCTCAAACGCTTTTAAATCGGAAAAAGGGATGGTTTTTAGGTACTTGTTATGTGCTAAAGTGCGCTGTTCTTTCACCTTGGCCCAATCTTCCTTATAATCGCTTTTTACATAATGGGTAATTTTAGGAAGAAACGCACTCAAAAACTGATTGGGAGTTGTCTCTATATGTTTTTCTAAACAGAAAAAAGTATCTGGAGCAAATTTTTCGTCTACATGCCAATGTTCTTTAGGCTGAAACTTTCTTAGTAAGGACTTAATTCTTTTTGAAACAATCATACCCCCAAAAGTGAGCAAGACATCCGGTTGAAAAAGTTTCTGATCTTCTTCTGTAAAAGGGGTAATTAATTGATCTATACAAGGAAAAAAATCTGGGTGGTGAAGATTGGACAATGTTTCGGTCAAGACCATCACGCTGTCGTCTTCGGCTAGTTCATCCAGCCACTGTTGCTCTATACTACCGGGTGGGCAAGCTCCCACCAAAACCATTTTTTTGGCCGCGTTGTTCCAGTGTTCCAAACATTCCTGAAGGGTGTAGGAATCGACTGTTTTTGGTTTGGTCTCTATTTTAGTTACTTTGGGCTTAACTTTTAATTCATCAACTAGTTCATATAGTGGCTCGTCAAAAGGCACATTGATATGAACAGGGCCTTTTTTCAGAATAGCTTTGTTAATGGCAAAATTAATTTCCTCTTCATTGAAACTCTGTATATCTTTTTCCAGTCCTAAAAACCGTTCAATCCTATCTTCCAAATTTTTGAATATTGGCAAATCGTCATCATTAGGAATGTTGTTTTCATCCTTAATGTCCAATTTTAAATTTGCCGAATGAAGACAATGGTTTTCAAACACATTCTTCTGATTGATGGTTTGTCCATCACCAATACCTATTAAATGTTTTGGTCTATCTGCCGAAACCACCACTAAAGGGATATCGCTGTAAAACGCCTCGGCCACTGCCGGATAGTAGTTTAGAACCGCACTTCCGGACGTACACACGACCGCTACAGGGTACTTGATTTGTTGAGCTATCCCCAAAGCGAAAAAAGCAGCGCTGCGTTCGTCTACAACACTATAGCACTTAAAATAGGAATCATTAGTAAAACCAATGGTTAATGGTGCGTTTCGGCTACCGGGGGAAATAACTATATGTTGAATATTTTTAGCCTTAAATAACTCAACGACCGTTTGAGCTAGAGGGATTTTGGGATATTTCATTTAGCATTTATCTCTTTACTTACAAAAATACTTATATATGTATATACTTAAAAAAAATATGACTAAACTTTTAGTTACCCTATTTTAAGCGAGGTCATGGTTAAAGAACCAGCAACAGGCTTATCATTGAAAAACTGAATATCGTCTTGAGGTGTTTGTAGCGCCAAGGCATATAATAACGGATAATAGTGGTCTGGTGTCGGGATGGCTTTGGCAATCTCTTTGTGTAGTTGCTGGTAACGAATTAAATCCAAATGATTACCGTCAAGAATTTTGCTTTTGAAAACATTGTTGATTTCCAGAGCCCAATCAAAACCAAAGGTCTCCTCTATTTTATTCCAAGCTATCATTTTAAGGTTATGCACCATGTTGCCACTGCCAATTATCAAAACGCCTTTCTTCCTCAAATCCAGTAATTGTTTTGCCAAATTGTAATGATACTCTGGCGGTTTGAAATAATCAATACTCAACTGGACTACAGGAATATTAGCCTGGGGATAAATGTGTTTAACAACACTCCACGTACCATGATCTAAACCCCATTCTTTATCCAACCCCACATGGGTGGAGGTTATATGGTGCTGAATGTCTTCGGCCAAACTGGGCATTCCTGGTGCTGGATAGTCTATTGCAAACAATTCTTGCGGAAAGCCACCAAAATCATGAATGGTTTTGGGCATTTCCATAGCGGTCACAAAAGTCCCGTTGGTTAGCCAGTGTGCCGAAACACATAAAATTGCTGTTGGAGGTTCCAACGTATCTCCCAGTTGTTTCCATTGTCTCGTAAACTCATTCGTTTCTATGGCATTCATGGGCGAACCATGCCCAACAAACAACACTGGTTGCAGGGTATCTTTATAGGGCAACGTGCTTTGCCACTCGTGGAGTTCTTTTAAGTCCATTCTACAGAACGTTTTTCATGGTTTGGGTTTTATTTACCGTTTCTTCCCATTCGGCTTCTGGATTGGAATCCTTCGTAATACCTCCACCAACAAATATAAACGCTTGGTTTCCATTTACCTTCATACACCGCAAATTCACATATAAGTCTGATACCCTCTTTACAGAGGTATACGCCCTGTTTTCCACATTTCGCCTATTGACATTTCTGTTTTTGATTTCCTGAAAATTAAGTTCGCCTAAATAACCTGTATAAAATTCTCTGTTATAATTTTCATTCTGAAGAATAAACCTTTTGGCTGCTTCTTTTGGAAACCCGCACACTGCCGGCGTAGGATGTATGGCTTTCACTAAAGCCGCTATATCAATAACACGCTCCATTGTTGGCAAAGTTCCTGAAATCTGGGTTCTCAAGTGTAGCAAATTGCCCGCTTTGACGGTTTCGCTCTTGGAAATTACCAGTGTTTCGACCTTGCCTTCCAAACTTTCAACTATGGCAGTTGTAACCACTTCCTGTTCATATTTTTCCTTTTCTTCCCAGTGAACATTTAAATTGTCTTGGTAAAGCTGGGTTCCTGCTAAGGCCATGGTTGAAAATCGGTTGTTCTCCACCTTTAATAAGGATTCTGGAGTTGCTCCCAACCATAATCCCACATGGGGATGAAACCAGCAATACACAAAAGCCGAAGGGTAGGTATCCAATAAACTTTTAAATATTTGAATTGGATTTTCCTCCGAAACACCAACACACTCGTGTCTTGATAAAACTACTTTCTCAAGTTCCCCTAAACGAATTTCGTTAACTCCTTTTGCTACTAATTGGATATGATTTTCTTTTCCTGAAGTGGTTTTGTCATTGGAATCCTTAGAAACCTTTTCAACCCTATTCATTGATTTTGAGTACTCGGTTTCTAGACTTTTTGAGAGTTCCAATGGAAAAAGCAAGGCTGGGCTAGTATCGTCAAACGGTGCAAAAACAAATCCTTGTTCAGTAAAATTGTTCACATGATGCTCTTCACTAGTTTCTTGCAAAAGTGCCCTTACTGTTGATTGTTCCGGCTTTCTGTAAACAACAAAAGGTAATTGCAAATTGAGATGACTCGTGAGTTCTTCAAAAAAAACGGTGGAATGCATTACTTGGTTTTAGGTAAGGATATGGTGGACAATCGGCATATAGAAATCAAATCGTTATTTTCATCTGTAATCCTGATGTCCAATAATTGCGTAGTCCTTCCTTTATGAATAAAGGTTGCTCTGGCATAAACGTAACCTTCGGTCTTGCTCTTTAAGTGATTGGCCGTTATTTCAATACCTCTTACAAAGAACATTTCGGTATCAATAAAAATATGACTGGCAAAACTCCCCACGCTTTCTGCAAGTGCAGCGGTAGCACCACCATGTAAAACACCATCAGGCTGATAGACTTTGGAAGTTACTGGCATGCTTGCAACTAAAAAATCGTCTCCATAATCAACAATTTTAATATCAAGCGTTTCCATAAGGGTGTTCTTACAAGCTTCGTTGGCTTGTTTCAACACCATTTCTTTAGACTTTGACATAGTTCTCTTTTAGTCATGTAAAAGTACAAAACCATGTCATAAAAAATATTAATCTAGTTTAATTGTTGGTTAATTTGATGGGCTATTAAGTTGTGCTGTAAAATCTTCAGGATTATTAGTGCTCTTAGGATTTTTGAGCAGAGAGTAAATAGTCTGAATTTGCTCTTTCAGTTCTTTGTTTTCGGCTTCCAATGATTCAATTTTAGAATTTAAAGCCTTAATGGACTGTACATATAGCGCATCGTAAGTCCCATATGGCGTTTGATAGTAGCCTAAATTATCTTTGGTGACATTTTCAGGAAAAATAGTCATAAGTTCTTGAGCTATAAAACCATACTGTGTGCCTTCGGGTCTTTTGGTTCCGGTGACCTCATCGTGCCATTCATAAGTTACCCCACGCATACTTAAAAGTTTGCTTAAAGCCTCTTCTTCTGAAAAAGTATGGATATTGGTTTTAAGGCGCGCATCACTATTGGCCAGCCAATCGCCTGCAGTACTCTTAGAAGCTTCCCCTTCTACTTCAAAAATGTTAGTACTAGGGATTCTACCTACACCAATACGACCATTTTTAAGAATATTGAATGCATTATTTGTAGTGTTGTTAGCTACCACAAACAATCTATCCGTACCAACATTGGTAGTTGTACTGCTAGGAGTATATGTACTGCTATCATAACCGATAACAAATTCATTATGTGAATAAGCAAATACTTGATTGCCCATAGCAACTGAATAACTTCCATTTGAAGTACCACCCAACATAGCCAAAGAATAATCTCCATTACTGGTACTATTCCAGGCCAGTGAATAGTCACCAACGGCATTACCACCACCTAGGCCCATCGAATAATTCCCGCTGGCTAGGGCGTAGGCCCCGGCCGTCAATGAGCCCTGGCCAGAGGATACCGTGTTGCTTCCCAAAGCTGTCGAACTGATTCCCGTGGCTTGGTTCCCGTCACCAAAGGCATTGGAATGGGAGCCGTTTGCCGTGTTCCCGTAACCGATCGCCACAGCATTATCCGCGCCGCTTCCCGTGGAGCTGCTCTCGCCCATGGCTATGGACTCCTCGCCATCGGTTATAGCCCCCAACATGGCCAGTGAATAGTCGCCGTTACTGGTGGAGGTCCACGCCAAGGAATACGACCCAGTAGCATTGCCCCCCGTCAGGCCTATCGAATAATCTCCACTGGCTACGGCATAAATACCTGTAGCAAAAGAACCAGATCCAGATGCTGCTGTTGAATACCCTAAGGCTGTAGAATAATCCCCAACGTTAGCATTATCCCATTCATTTCCAGAAGGTTGTCCAGCTCGAAAAGCTGCTTTGCTAATGTCAAAAAAGAAACGTGATGCGTTTCCCGAAAGGACAGCATCTCCAAAAACAAAATCATCTCCCGCTAAATTAGTTGTGTTGTGTACAATGCCTCCAGAACTTATAAATTCTCCGGTAGCTGTGGCCGAATCACTTATCTTAGTCCAGATGCTTCCATT
Source organism: Mangrovimonas sp. (assembly GCA_020435705.1). Lineage (GTDB taxonomy): Bacteria > Bacteroidota > Bacteroidia > Flavobacteriales > Flavobacteriaceae > HKST-UBA85. Next base: position 10,547 of record JAGQZG010000029.1, on the reverse strand, counting down.
ATAATACCAAAACCCAACAGAATTGTTACTTTGATATACTAGAAGTCCTGTAGCTGGTGTTGTTATTGAAGTTCTTTGAGCCTCCGTCATTCGTGGAATCAAAATTCCCGAATTGGTACTTTCAATTTCCAATGCTGAAGATGCATCGGGAGTAGTGGTTCCTATCCCCACTTGAGCCAAAAGTAAATTAGCCCATAAGATCAAGACTAAAGAAAAGTTCTTGATAAAATGATTAATAGCATTCATAATAATCATGTTGTTGGTTTTACACTTTTTATCTATTTATCGGAAAACTTTTAAAATGTCATCATAAGATTTACAATCAGCTAAAAAGTTTAATTTGGTTTCTATATCATGCAGAAGTTTTTTTATCCTGTTTATAAATTGTACTTTTGCAAAGAATGATCGGATCAATCAAGCATATACAAAACCAACGAATTTTTACATTTTACTTTCTAGTTTTCAGGAGTCAATCCGACAAATTCATTCCTCCTATTTTTTAAGTAGCCTATATCAAAGCACTAGTCTTTCATCATTGTAAAGACTATTAGTCATTTCCACTTAATTCATTGATGGGAACATTCCCATCATCAAATCATAAAAAAACATGAAATTAACAACGTTCGATGCGTTCAATCGGATATCTACATTGGAAATCACGAAAGTCGTAGATTTTCTTCACAAGCATTTGGATCAATACGGTGATTCCAAAGAAGCTATCAGAAAGCCATTAAATATGCTGCCAAAGAAAGCGCCGGATTAGGAGGTTATGTTTTCGTTATAGAACACGATGATCAACTTGTAGGTGCCGTAGTTGTAAATAAAACCGGCATGCAAGAATACATCCCTGAAAACATTTTGGTTTACATAGCCATCCATAAAGATTACAGAGGAAAGGGTCTAGGGAAAAAGCTTATGTCCCAAGTAATAAATCATTGTACTGGTGATATTGCCCTTCATGTTGAGAAAGACAATCCTGCACGTCTTCTTTATGAGAAAATGGGATTTACCAACCCATACTTGGAAATGCGGTTAAAAAGATAACCAAAAGAAAAATTTAATTAAGAATTCTAAAAAAGATAAATACTACATGTTAATAATATCAATAAAGGACGGAGAAAGTATAGAAAGAGCTATAAAACGTTATAAAAGAAAACGAAAAAACGTAAAGTTGAGAGAAGAGATCAATGACAAAAAAAATTATGTGAAAAAGTCGGATGCTAAACGCAAAAAAATAGAAAAGGCAAAACACAAAGAACAATTTTTAAGAGAACGCGAACAATAGTATGGAAATACACTTCATAGACCTAGCTATCTTTTTCACTTACCTACTTTTTATGCTTGGAGTTGGATTTTATTTCATGAAAAAAAATAAATCCAATGAAGATTACTATGTAGGTGGACGTAACATGTCGGCTGGTCACATTGGGCTTTCGGTAGTGGCTACAGATGTTGGCGGAGGTTTTTCAATTGGTTTAGGAGGTCTGGGTTTTGTTATGGGGCTTTCTGGTAGTTGGATGTTATTTACCGGACTTTTGGGAGCCTGGATTAGTACCGTATTTTTAATACCCAAGATTTATCCCATAGCCAAAAAACACAAATTTCTTACCTTTCCAGAATCGCTGTCATATCATTATAATACTAAAGTTGCGTTTATAGCCGGTATAATTTCTTTGATAGGCTATATAGGGTTTACCAGTTCCCAGATTTTGGCTGGAGCCAAACTTGCTTCTGCTACTTTTCCCGCTATAACGATTAATGAAGCGGTATTGATTATGGGCATTATTGCTGTGGGCTATACCGTTGTGGGAGGCATTAAAGCTGTTATCTATACCGACACCATACAGTGGATCATTTTAATGGTAGGCTTAATAGCTATAGGTTTGCCCATAGGATATTCGCACATAGGTGGTTGGGAGGCTATAAAAAACACAGTACCCGATTCTTTCATTTCCTTAAGTAACATACAATTCATTGATTTTTTCAATTGGCTCATAACCATAGTTCCAATATGGTTTGTGGGCATGACCCTATACCAACGCATTTATGCTTGTAAAGATGAAAGAACTGCAAAAAAAGCTTGGCGAATTGCGGGATTATTTGAATGGCCTGTTATGGCTTTTATGGGAGTAACCTTAGGATTATTTGCACGAGTAGCCTTTGACCAAGGCATGTTCAGTTCCATTGGATATGCCCCAACAAGCCCTATGGATTCCGAATTGGGATTGCCACTCCTTTTACGCACAGTTCTTCCTGTGGGGCTTATGGGACTCATGATGTCTGCCTATTTTTCTGCCATCATGTCTACTGCCGACAGTTGCCTGATGGCAGCATCTGGCAATTTAACAACCGACATTTTAAGATTCTTCAAGAAACACATCAGCATCAAGCAGTCACAGGTTATAACATTATTAATTGGGGCCATAGCAATTGTCCTGGCTACTATGATGCAAAATGTATTGGAACTTATGCTCTATTCCTATGCTTTCATGGTTTCAGGTTTATTGGTTCCCGTACTGGGCTCTCTACTTCTAAAGAAACCTTCTCCCATTGCGGCCCTGGTTTCCATGGTATTAGGAGGATGCATTACTCTGGTTTTGATTGTTCTCAAAACCCCTTTACCCTATGATTTAGATGCCAACTTTTTCGGGATAACTGCATCTGCTCTTAGTTTTTCAATAATTCAATTTTTAGACAAAAAAAATGGCTGAATTAATCATCCAATCCAATAAAATAAAAGAAAACATTAGGCGATTAAGTGATTTTTTTGAATCACAACATATTGAATGGAGTTTGGTTACCAAAGTATTCTCTGGCGATAAAACATTCTTGGAAAAAATTCTCACTGATGATGTCATTGCCAAAATCAATTCCGTTGGAGATTCTAGATTATCCAGTTTAAAAAACTTGAGAGCGGTGAGACCGGATTTAAAAACCATTTATATCAAACCCCCCGCACAAGTTTATGCAAATGAAGTAATAAAATATGCCGATATTTCCTTGAACACCTCCTTTTCAACTATAAAGGCTTTGGATGATGCTGCCCGAGCTGCCAACACCACCCATAAAATTATTGTAATGATAGAATTGGGCGAATTACGGGAAGGCATAAAAAGAGACGATATACTGGATTTTTATGAGAAAATATTCAACCTGAAAAATATTGAGGTTATTGGAATAGGTTCAAACTTGGGATGCATGTACGGCATTGAACCTACCTATGATAAGCTCATGCAACTATGCCTCTACAAAGAACTGATTTCGGCCAAATTCAACAAAAAATTGAGATTGATATCCGGTGGCAGTTCTATTACACTACCCTTAATACAAAGAGGCGAAATTCCTAAAGAAGTTAATCACTTTAGGATTGGTGAAACTGCTTTTTTTGGTATTTCCCCATTGAATAACTTAAGGTACAATGAACTTCATACCGATACTTTTGATTTTTATGCCAATATTATTGAATTAGAGGAAAAGAACACTGTCCCAGATGGTATCATTAGTGATGCCAACATTGGATTAACGGCCGATTACAAGTCAAAAACCTCCTATGAAACCTCCTATAAAGCCATTTTGGATTTTGGCCTATTGGATGTAGACAAGAGTAATCTTGAAGCCTATGATGAGAACATTTCCTTTGTTGGTGTTACATCCGACATGCTCGTCATTGACATAGGCTCCAACAAAGAAAAATCGGGCAAACCCAGATATAAGGTTGGCGATAAAATAAGATTCAAACCAAATTACATGGCTGTTGCACGATTATTAAATTCAAAATTTATAGACAAAATCTATGAGGAGTAGTTAATTTACTGATATAACATAAGCGCAAAAGTGTTATATTGCTGGTTACATTTCACATTGTTTTACCCAATATGGCTCCCATGCGCTGTCCAACCTTAGAAGATAACCGTGTCAGGCTTTCACCATTAGACTTAAGCAACTACAAACACCTGTTTGACATTGCCAAACAGGAAAATCTAATTCAGTATTCGCCCAATACTATCAATACCCCTGAAGCACTTAAAATTGTAGTACAGAAAGCATTAGACGACTACTATCATAATACGGTAATTCCATTTATTATATATGATAAACAAGCTCAGGCTTATGCTGGCAGTAGCAGATATATGAACATTGACAGCTACAACAGTGTAATTGAAATTGGATTTACTTGGATAGGCCGTGAATTCCAAGGAACAGGCCTGAATAAGCACATGAAGTTCCTCATGCTTCAGTATGCTTTTGAAACTTTAAAATTTGACAAAGTACAGCTCAAAACGGACGAACGCAATTTACAATCTAGAAAGGCCATTGAAAAAATAGGCGCTGTTTATGAAGGCACCATTCGAAAAAACACCTTAATGCCAGATGGATATAAGCGAAATACCTGTTACTACGGAATTTTAGCTGAAGAATGGCCGGCCATAAAAGAAACTGTTTTTACTGGATTTTTTTAAATCGCATCATTGGGACATCGTCCAACATTAGATTCAGCTTACCGTTTTCATCAATCTTAAACCTATTTACTTTTTTGATGGTATTTCTGAAAAAGGTCTCTCCTTCGCCACAATACATCAAGGTAGAAGGTCCTGGTTCACCAAAAGAGATGGTATTGCCATCCACTTTAAATTGGGCCGAATAGCCATTGCAACCACTATTTCCTATAGCCTTACTTTCTTCTTTGTTAAACTCCAGTTGAGGTTTTTTATTGGCAAACAATCCCTCAAAAGCTATACGTGGGCCTGACAAATACTCTAATTCCCAAGTACTTCCGTAAAGGGCTTCCTCAGATTTTGAAGTAGTGCAAGACGTAAATAAGAGAAGAACTAAACTGAGTGCAACTGCTGTTTTCATAAGTATTGATTTAAAAGATTCATACTAAGATATATGTTAATAACCTAGAATCAAATACTTATAAAAAAGATTTATCATTTTATTATTTTTTCCACAATATCCTTTACTGGTAAGATGGCTTTGGTATGCTCAATACTTGGGCCAGCCACCCAAACCGTTTTATAGGTAGCTTGTTGTGCTGCTTTTTCCGTGGCTTTCATACCAATATAAAAGCGTAACATTTTTACCCATTTTTTAAGTTTTTTATTCTTGTTGAGCAGTCTTTCCAACCAAGGAGATTTCGTTCCTATTTTTTTAACATAAGGGGTATTGATAACCGTACAAGGCGTGCCGGAAATGCGTTCGGTCATCACGATATCACTGGCTCCATAATCTACACAAGCCTGTTTGTACTCATTGGTTACATTGGCTTCAACAGAAGCAATAAACGGACTCCCCACAGATACACCGTCGGCACCATAAGACAACATGGTATCCAATTCGTTTTTATTGCCTACTCCACCAGCCGAAATGATAGGAATACTACAGTTATTTTTCAAGAGTTCAATCAATTCCTTAGGCGAAATATTACCACGGTGTCCACCTGCCTCATTGTTGACCGCAATAATCGCATCGGCTCCCAAACTTTCCACCTTTTGAGCAAAACGTAAATCGGTCACATCACAAAACACTTTAATTCCAACTTTATGTGATTGCTTAATGGTTTCCTCAGGGCTCCCTAACGAGGTAATGATAAAATCGCACCCTTCTTCACACAAAACCTCCAATTGTTTTTGAGCCTTTGGATTGGATTTGTTCACAATCAAATTAAACCCGAAAGCACCTTCGGTTCCGGTCTTAGCATCTTTCAATTCCTTAATGGCTGCACGAAGCTCTTCCAGAGTTCTATAATTCAATGCCGGAATACAGCCCGCAATACCGCATTTCATGGCTTCCTTGACCATAGCGGTATTGGACACCAAAAACATAGGTGCCATAATGATGGGGTGTTTAATGGACAATAGTTGTGAAAGTTTTGTACTCATACCAGAAAAGGTTTCAACAAATATAGTTGATTTTTACTATGCGTGCATAATTTTTTAATCCGCTTACGTTTAAAATACCATCTTTTATCAAGTCCAGGTGGGTAAAAGAAAGAAAACAAAAAACCACAACTATTTCTAATTGTGGTTTTTCTATTGCTTTAGTACTTTGTACTTCAGTCTTCCATCATCGTACTTGCAGCTTACTTGACTTCTTCAAAGTCTACGTCTTCTACATCACTGCCTTCAGATCCTTGACCGTTCTGACTTGCCGTATCTGAGGAAGAAGCATCGGCTTGTTGTGCTTCAGCTTGTGCTTTGTACATTTCTTCACTGGCAACTTTCCAAGCTTCGTTGATTTTCTCCAGAGCTGGATCAATTAAAGCCAAGTCTTTACTTTCATACGCTTTTTTCAATTCAGCCAAAGCATCTTCGATAGGTTGTTTTTTATCGGCCGACAATTTATCGCCAAACTCTTTCAATTGCTTTTCGGTTTGGAAAATCATGGCATCGGCATTGTTCAACTTATCGGCAGTTTCTTTAGCCAATTTATCGGCTTCAGCATTCGCTTCAGCATCAGCTTTCATCTTTTGAATTTCATCTTCTGTTAGACCTGAAGAGGCTTCAATACGGATGTCTTGAGACTTACCGGTAGCTTTATCAGAAGCTGTTACATGGATGATACCATTGGCATCAATGTCAAACGTTACTTCAATTTGAGGCATTCCTCTTGGTGCTGGTGGAATACCGTCCAAGTGGAATCTACCTATCGTTTTATTATCGGCTGCCATAGGTCTTTCTCCTTGCAGCACGTGGATTTCCACCGATGGCTGATTATCAGCCGCCGTTGAGAATACTTGTGATTTTTTAGTAGGGATAGTCGTATTGGCCTCAATTAATTTGGTCATGACATTACCCATGGTTTCAATACCAAGAGACAGTGGAGTTACATCCAATAGAAGTACATCTTTCACGTCTCCTGTTAAAACCCCACCTTGAATAGCCGCACCAACAGCTACAACTTCATCTGGGTTCACCCCTTTATGTGGTGCTTTGCCAAAGAATTTCTCAACAGCTTCCTGAACCGCAGGAATACGGGTAGAACCACCTACCAAGATGACTTCATCAATATCACTTTTGCTCAATCCAGCAGCTTTTAAAGCCTTTTCACAAGGAGCAATGGTTCTTTTTACTAAATCGTCAATCAATTGCTCAAACTTAGCTCTAGACAAGGTACGTACCAAGTGTTTTGGGCCGCTAGCTGTCGCTGTGATGTATGGCAAGTTGATTTCAGTTTGTGTTGAAGACGATAACTCAATCTTCGCTTTTTCGGCAGCTTCTTTCAAACGTTGCAAAGCCATTGGATCTTTACGCAAATCCATGTCTTCTTCAGATTTGAATTCGTCTGCTAACCAGTTGATGATTTTCTCATCAACATCATCACCACCTAAGTGTGTGTCACCATCGGTTGATAGTACTTCGAATACGCCGTCACCCAATTCAAGGATAGATACGTCGTGGGTACCACCACCAAAGTCAAACACCACAATTTTTTGATCGTGACCTTTATCCAAACCGTAAGCCAACGCTGCGGCTGTAGGCTCATTAATAATACGTCTTACTTTAAGACCTGCAATTTCTCCAGCCTCTTTAGTAGCTTGACGCTGAGAGTCGTTAAAATATGCAGGTACTGTAATAACCGCTTCACTTACTGAAGTTCCCAAATAGTCTTCAGCCGTTTTCTTCATTTTTTGAAGAATCATAGCGGAAAGTTCTTGTGGTGTGTACAAACGGCCATCAATGTCTACACGAGGTGTGTCATTGTCGCCATTGACCACTTTATAGGGTACGCGTTCAGCCTCTTTTTTGGATTCTGAATATTTGTTACCCATGAAGCGTTTAATGGAATAAACCGTTTTGGTTGGGTTGGTAACGGCTTGGCGTTTGGCAGGATCACCTACCTTAATCTCGCCACCTTCCACAAACGCAATCACAGATGGTGTTGTACGCTTACCTTCTGCATTAGGAATTACCACTGGCTCCTTACCTTCCATAACGGAAACACAAGAGTTGGTTGTTCCTAAATCGATTCCAATAATTTTACTCATAATACTATTTTATAATTTTTAATTGTGTTGAATGTTCTATCTTGATTTCGATTTTAACTAGTCAATGATTATGCCATGGCAAAAAATATGACATGATGTCATACTTAACTTTAGTTAAATACTCTTTCAAACAGGCAAGATTGGTATGCTATTTGTACTTTTACAGAAACCTTATAAACACTCTAATTATGAAAAAAATTGCTTCATTCTTTCTTCTTGCCACCGTATTGTTCTTGTCTTGTGAAGGCCCAGAAGGTCCTCCAGGGCAAGATGGATTGTATATTGTTGGACAGTCTTTTGAAAGAACTTTGAACTTGTTGCCTACCAACAATTTCCAACAAACTGTTGAAATTCCTTTAAGTATCGAGTTATTTGAAACCGATATGGTACTAGTCTATCGCTTTTTAGGACAAGTAGATGGATATGACGTTTGGAAGTTGCTTCCCGAAACTGTATACACAAATTCCGGAGAATTTCAATACGGGTTTGAGCACAATTTTGATTATGTCACCATCTTTATGGACTTCTCGTCAGGGTTTAATTTCAATGATTTATTCCCTAGTGATAACCAAAATCAAATTTTTAGAATTGTGGTGCTTCCTGTTGATTTTGTGAACAGCAGTAACATTGACATTAACAACTATAACCAAGTTATGGAGTTTGTTCAGTAAAATCGATTCTTAAAAAACAGACTGCCAAGTCCGAAATTAATTTCGGACTTTTTTATTTCTTTAACTCACACATTGAGGAAACAACTTATATCTTTGCATTCAATTATAACGTTTTCGTCAATGGAGTGTATTTCAGTTTTTGACATGCTGAAAATAGGCATCGGGCCATCCAGTTCACATACTTTAGGCCCTTGGCGTGCAGCCGAACGATGGATCAATGAATTAAAGGAAGAGTTACTCTTTGACTCTGTTGAACGCATACAAGTAGATTTATACGGCTCACTTTCACTTACCGGAAAAGGCCACGCTACGGATTATGCTGTCCTGTTGGGATTAAGCGGGGCCAACCCAGAGACCATTCCTACGGAAATTATAGGCACCATTGTCCTAGCCATAAAAAATTCCAAAGAGTTACATTTCAATTCAGAAAGACTTATTCCTTTCGATCCTGTGACCGATATCAAATTCAACAGAGAATTTTTGCCGTTTCATGCTAATGGCGTTACGTTTACCGCTTATGTAAACGGAAAGGAATACCCTTCAACCTTTTACTCCATTGGTGGTGGGTTTGTGGTAAAAGAAGAATTGTACGATTCCAAAAACAATCTAGAGATCATTCAAAACACATTTCCATATAGCATTCAAAAAGGATCGGAATTATTGGATTTTTGCAAGACCTTGGATTTGAGCGTTTCTGAAGTGGTGTTCCAAAACGAACTCTCCTTAAGAAGTGCCGAAGAAGTTGACCAAGGTCTCCTGCGAATATGGAATACCATGCTGGAATGTATGTACTTAGGCTGCCACACAGAAGGGAATCTTCCTGGCGGACTCAATGTACGGCGAAGAGCTTTTGACATGCACCAAAATCTTAAAGGCGAACTGCACTATGACTCTCCTGAAGACTGGCTGCAAGTGATTAGAAAAACGGAAGTGAAATTCCGCCAAATCCTGAAATGGGTAAGCTGTTTTGCTCTGGCCGTAAACGAAGTCAACGCCTCTCTAGGTCGCGTGGTTACAGCACCAACCAATGGAAGTGCCGGTGTTATTCCTGCCGTTTTAATGTACTATCTGGTTATAGAAAACCACGAAGCCGATTTTCAACAGATTAAGAAATTTCTTTTAGTTGCGGGTGAAATTGGCAGTATCTTTAAAAAAGGGGCCACCATTTCTGCAGCAATGGGTGGTTGCCAAGCTGAAATAGGCGTTTCTTCTGCTATGGCAGCGGGTGCCTTGTGTGAATTGTTGGGAGGTTCGCCAGAGCAAGTCTTAATGGCTGCCGAAATAGCTATGGAACACCATTTAGGTTTAACGTGCGACCCCATTGGTGGTTTAGTACAAGTACCCTGTATTGAGCGTAACTCCATGGGTGCTATCAAGGCCATCAATGCGGCTGAATTGGCTTTGGAAACCAAACCTGAAAACGTGAAAGTTCCTTTGGATAAAGTGGTTTCCACTATGTGGGAAACGGCTAAGGACATGAATACCAAGTACAAGGAAACCAGTGAAGGCGGCTTGGCTGTTGGTGTCAATTTATCCGATTGCTAGCGCCTTTTAGACTATGCTCCAGATGTTATAAAATGTTGCGAAAAAGACTGTAATAAATCCATTTCTAAAAAAGCTTATGAAAATTATCAAGCTATTACTTATAACATTAATTTCTTCTTCTTGTTTTGCTCAAAAGAAGGTTGAAATTAATTTCAAGATGGAAAACGATTCAACCATCCTTCAATACCTAAAGGAAAACAAAGTTGACTTTTCCAATAATCAAATTGCAACGTTAAAAGGCATTGGAACATTTGGTGAATATGGTAGATCTAAAAAGCTAACCGTTCCTGACGCATTTTTCTTTAATTCAAAAGGCAAATTAATCAAAAATAAAGGAAAAGGCA
>JAGQZG010000298.1 GCA_020435705.1 Mangrovimonas sp. | reverse complement strand
TCCCTAGCCATCATAGGGAGGAACAAAGCCGTACTGGACTCCCCTAACCATAAGTTTTTCCTTAAAGGATTTCTAGCGTGGCTCATATGGATCTTTGTACACATCATGGGACTGGTGAACTTCAAAAACAAATTACGAGCCTTTTATGATTGGATAGGCTATTATATTTATAAAGACCAATCATTTAGAATGATTATTAAACCTCGCGAAAGGAAAGCTGATTAAACCACCGGAGTCAATTTCAGTATCGGGTTCCGCTTGAAGCTTGTATCTCTTTCAACCGCTGTTTCATGGCCTTTGCTTTTTCAGGATATTGGTCAAATAAGTTTTGAGTTTCTGAAAGATCCTCATTTAAGTTATACAGCTGCGCCGGTGGAGCTTTCACGATTATTTGTCCATCCAGTACATCACTATTTTTTTGCCCAGTAAAAGGCATGGCCGAAGGGCCCCCAAAATGATGCAGTCCCTCATATTTTCCTGTAAAACCTCCACCTCCTTGCCCCGAGATGTAAATCCAATTTCCTTGTCTTAATGCAATATTATTAAGATTGTCAGGCGCCAGCACCAACTCCTGTCTTACTGATTTGTTTTCAGTGTTTAAAATAGCCGGTAGCATATTGTAACTATCCACAGCTTGCCCATCAGGTAGTTCTTGGTCAAAAAGGGCTGAAAAAGTAGCAAGCATATCCACGTGGCTTAAAAGTTGACCAGATACTGAACCAGGGCTTATATGTCCATCCCATTTAACAATAAAAGGAACTCGGTGACCGCCTTCCCAAGCATCAAACTTAAACCCTAAAAGATTTCCGTTCATGTGATGTCCCATCGCATAAGCCTGTTGCCCTCCTTGATTAAGCATTCCTCCGTTATCGCTAGTAAAAATAATTAAGGTTTTCCCATCCAATCCTTCAAGCTCCAAAGTTCTCATGATTTCACCAACAATCCAATCCAACTCATGGATGAAATCACCATATTTCCCAGCATCGCTAGTTCCTAAAAAACGATTGGCCGGAGTAAAGGGATGGTGAATATTGGTTGGGGCGAAATAGAGAAAAAAAGGAGTGTCCCTATGAGATTTAATCCAACTTATTGCCTCATCTTTTAAAGTAGTTCCTACAAGATTATCTTTATACAATTGGTGTGCTTTTTTAGCCCCACCCAACTTTTGATCTCCTCGATTCCACTTTTCTGGAAAAGCTCCAGTTTCAGCATCTTTACCATAGACCATAGGATCGTCTTCTGTCAAACCTACAACTTTATGATTCCTAACGTACACAAATGGCGGATGACTATTTACCACGGGAACACCAAAGTAATAGTCAAAACCCAATTCCAATGGCCCAGGTTTAAGTTCGTTATTCCAATCTACAGGCTTTTTGGTGCCAAAACCTAAATGCCATTTGCCAATACAGGCAGTAGCATACCCTTCTTTTTTAAAGACCTTTGCGATGGTCCATTTTTTAGTATCAATAATTAAGGAATCTCTCGAAAAAATGGCATGTGCCAATTGGTTATTCCGAAAAGGATATTCCCCTGTAATCAAGGCGTAACGTGAAGGTGTACAAACAGCAGAAACAGAATGGGCATCTGTAAAACGCACACCTTGACTCGCCAACTTGTCAATATTAGGTGTTTTTACTTTGATTGCACCATATACACCTAAATCGCCATAACCTAAATCATCAGCATTAATATAGATTACATTAGGTGTTTCTGATTTTTGAGCCAAAACACTTTGAAAACCACTAAATGCAAATAAACTAAAACAAAAAAGGAATCCTGTTTTTAAAATCATGGTCTAATCTTTTCAGGTAATTGGTTTGTACGGTTTTCAACACTAATTAAAGAAGGTAAACTGCTAACAGGTTTATCTAAATAGAAATAAGCGGTCGCTGATACATCATCTTGCCTATAAAAATTGACCCATCCTTTGGGCAAATCAGTTCCATCTGCCTTATACTGAACATTTTTATCTAATAAATTCGTAAATTGGAGTTCATTGTGAATGGT
>JAGQZG010000297.1 GCA_020435705.1 Mangrovimonas sp. | reverse complement strand
AGGTGGAAACGGTTTCTTTTCCACCGTCAATTTCCCTAACCGCCTTCACAGATGTTCCATCTATTTCTAAGCTTATACAGTTGGTAACAAAGTTAGCATCCAACATGGCAGCTAACATTCCCGGAACCAAGCCGCCATTATAATCAATAGACTCACGACCAGCAATCACCAAATCGTACCCGCCATTTTTTACCACGTTGGCCAATTGTTTAGCTACTGAAAAGCCATCGGTGGCAGCCGTGTTGACTCGAATCGCAGCATCCGCACCTATAGCCAATGCTTTTCTTAAGGTAGGCTCGGTTTCAGGACCACCCACATTTACTACATCTACTGTTGCGCCTTGTTTTTCCTTGAACCACATAGCTCTTGTTAATCCAAACTCGTCGTTGGGATTGATAACAAATTGAACCCCGTTGGTGTCAAATTTAGTGTCACCTTCGGTGAAGTTGATTTTAGAGGTTGTATCTGGCACGTGGCTTATACAAACTAATATTTTCATACTGATTATTAAGATTTTAATTAAGGTTTCAAAGCTGTTTTTTTGCCCTTAAACCGTTCAATAGTTTTAGTGGTTACGAAGTTAAATATTTTATTTTGAAAATATACTATGCGCGCATAATAAATTTTAAATATTTTCATTCTGCTTAGTCTTTGATTATTCCTTATTTTTGCTGTCCATAATAGATAAAAATGAAGACAATTCAATTTAGAGAAGCTGTTTGCGAAGCCATGAGCGAAGAAATGCGTCGTGACGAGAACATTTATTTGATGGGCGAAGAAGTAGCTGAATATAATGGAGCTTACAAAGCTTCCAAAGGCATGTTGGATGAATTTGGTCCAAAACGTGTAATTGATACCCCAATTGCCGAATTAGGTTTTGCGGGGATTGGAGTGGGATCAACCATGACGGGTTGTAGACCTATTATTGAATTCATGACGTTCAATTTCTCGTTAGTGGGAATTGACCAAATTATAAACAATGCGGCTAAGATTCGCCAGATGTCAGGCGGTCAATTTAAATGTCCCATCGTATTTCGTGGCCCAACGGCTTCTGCCGGACAGTTGGCTGCCACACACTCCCAAGCTTTTGAAAGTTGGTATGCCAATACTCCGGGCTTAAAAGTGATTGTGCCTTCAAATCCTGCCGATGCCAAAGGATTGTTGAAATCTGCTATTCGTGATGACGATCCAGTGATTTTTATGGAAAGTGAACAAATGTACGGCGATAAAGGTGAAGTACCAGAAGGCGAATACTTGATCCCTATAGGAGTGGCCGATATTAAAAGAGAAGGAACAGATGTTACCATCGTTTCTTTTGGGAAAATCATCAAGGAGGCCTATGCTGCTGCCGATGAATTGGCAAAAGAAGGTATTTCTTGTGAAATCATCGACTTGCGTACCGTTCGTCCTATGGATCACAAGACCATATTAGATTCAGTCAAGAAAACTAATCGTTTGGTTATTCTAGAAGAAGCATGGCCATTTGGAAACGTAGCAACCGAGATAACCTATCAAGTACAATCACAGGCATTTGATTATTTGGATGCTCCTATTGTGAAAATCAACACTGCCGATACACCAGCACCGTATTCACCAGTGCTATTGGCCGAGTGGTTACCTAATAGCGAAGATGTGATCAAAGCTGTTAAAAAGGTGATGTATAAATAGAAAAGAATAAAAAAATTGTAATTTGGAAACTTCATTGGCAAGCTTGTTGATGAAGTTTTTTTGTCCTATGAAGAAGCTTAAACTACTTTTGGTACTCTTGGTGGTTCCTTTCTTTTGTTTGTCCCAAACAAAAATTGGCGGCTATGTATTGTCTACCAATAATGAGCCTATTTCTTATGCCAATGTGATTTTTAAAGGGTCAAGGGAAGGAACAATTACCAATGAAAATGGAAAATTCTATCTGGAATCACAGAAAAAATGGGATACCGTTATCGTATCTTTTTTGGGTTATAAAACCATTGAAGTTCCCCTCGAAAAAAAGGTAAACTTCAATCTTACGTTTTATTTAGAGGAAG
>JAGQZG010000296.1 GCA_020435705.1 Mangrovimonas sp. | reverse complement strand
TTGTATAGGTTGATGACGGAAAGGGTTGCAGGAAAATGGGAAATATCATTGCCCCAAATCTGATTTAAAACTTGTTGATGATTTTTGTTTCCAAAAAACTGTAATGTGCGATAGAACGAATTTAAAAATGTTCCTGTGCCTGATGTTGGGTCAATGACAAGATCATTTCGGCTTCTGATTGCCGAAAAGGTAACAAGATTTGCCAATGTCTCGGAAGTGAAGTATTGTCCGAATTTCTGTTTTTCTTCCTGAGGCACTAAGTTTTCCAAAATATGCCCGATTACCTCATTTGGCAATACTTTGAAATCAAATTCATTAAAAACAGAAACAAGTTTAAAAAGCAATTCGTCAATTGTTCCGTTGAATGGGATTTTATCTGTAAAATCACTTTCAAAAACGGCTTGATAATCTATTTTCTTTGCTTGGTCAAAGAAGTCGTTCAGTTGCTTTTGGACTTTCTTGCTGTCCGTCAACTCCAACTTAGATACTTTGCCCGACAGGTTTTCGGAAAGAGTAAGATAAAAAAGGATTTTGCCGATAAACTTATAGTACGTGAACTTTGCCAAAACTTCTTCGGGTTCAACCTTTTCAACTCGTCTTGATGAAGTTGATAGAATTTTAAGCGTAGCACTTTCAACAATTTTCCATTGATTAAATTCTTTTCTGAATGAACTATCATCTCCTTTCAGTTCGTTGATTTCATTTTGAAATTGCGGAACGAAATGTTGGGAAGTTTGCAAAACAGCTTCAACAATATTGGACGAAATATTTATCGCCTTTTTCAGTTTTCCGTCTTGGTAAAGTTGTCCTAAATCGTGAAGTATTTCGTTAAGCCGTTTTTGAAGTTTGGCTTCGTGTTTTTTGTAGTTGTTTCTGTCGGCTAAATCATTTCTGTTTATGATGTCTTTTTCTTTCGGGTAAACTTTCAGTTTTTCCAATCCCGAAACAGAATAATTATCATCTTTGATTTTCCATATAATAGCTTCCGTACCGTTCCAAGTAACAAAAGAATCAGATTTTAGCCGTTCGGCTTTTTCCAAAGCATTTTCCAACATTTCGGTGTCATCTGCTTCGGTATCTGGGAATTTCAACTCCCAACCATTGAAAACAATACCTGAAACTTTGTCAATAAATAAAAGAATATCAGGAAATTTTGTTCTTCCTGATGCGACTTTTAATCCTTCGTCATTGGTTGCGTCTTGAAATAGGGTAGTGCCGTCATTTATTGCCTGTTTTATCCAACTTATGATTTGACCTGCCCAAGCTCTTTCATTTAATTTCATAGTTTAATGTGTGGTATTCTGCAATTGGTTCTTTAAAAAGTCGAAGCGTAGCTTCTTTGATTTTCTTTGTTTTTAGCGTTTCCTCAATCCTGTCCGTACAAACTTTGATGTAATCAACAGGTTTTACTTTGTGAAGTAATACATCTTCATTTTTTTCAATTCCAATGAAATTTCTGTTTTCCAAAATTGCAGAAAGTAAAAAACTGCCACTGCCACAGGCATTATCTAAAACAATGTCGCCTGGATTTGTGAAAGTTTTAATTAGGTAACGACCTAATTCAATCGGTTTTTGGGTTGGGTGATAAACAGTTCCTTCCGATTCGGCAGTTTTTACATACACATAGTCGTCTATCGGTTGTTCTTCATAAAATACGACATCATTTGGATAGCGTTTTCCATTGCTTTTAACGTGTCGTGGTTTAAAATCGCCATAACTTCCTGTGTATTGGTCTTTCCTAATTCCTTTGTCATAAGCTTCTCCTTCAGTCATTTGCGGATTGTATGTTGGTTGTTTCTTGTAAAAAACACAGATGTCCTCGTGTTTGCGAAGTGGTTGTTTTTTTGCATTGAGGAAGTTGGTGGACTTGGACTTTATCCAAGTGATTTTATACTTGAATGATTTTTCATTGCTCAAAATTAACTTGGCAGTAAAAAGCCCTTGTGAAGTCAGGACAATAGCTCCATTGTCTTTTATGATTCGTTCATATTCTGCCCAAAGTTTATCCAAGTCAATCACGGAATCCCATTTGTTTT
>JAGQZG010000295.1 GCA_020435705.1 Mangrovimonas sp. | reverse complement strand
CTTCAGGAATGTTTTCCTGTATTATGTTGATTTCAGTGCCGCAAAGTACTTTTTTCAACGTCACAGTTGTAATCATTTTTCCGGCCAAGTTTGGGTTGTCGAAAGTGTCAGAATACTGGATTAATTCGCCGTCTTTTAGTTCTAGAAATTCACCTCCAAAGGAATGCCCGTTACCAGTGGAAAAATTGGTAAACGACATTTTAAATGTTCCATTTTTCTTGAAGTCCATATGATGTACTTCGCAAGTGAAACCGTAAGGTGGTATCCATGAGGCATAGGCCTGTGTGTTGGAAAACGCCTTGAACACTTTTTCGGGTGAAGCTTTGAGCACGCGGTGTAAAGTAACTGTGTTTTTTGACATGATCTTTAAGTTTTAAATGTTACTGAATTAGTATAATCTGGCTTTCCTCGCTAGGTTTCTCCTTAGTTACCACAATGAAAGAGCCACTGATGTCCGTATTTATCTGTTAGCCCGCCGAATAAGTCACCCTTGTTAGTAGTTTCTAACGGATGTGTAGGTATCCCATCTTTAACCAAATTGACATACTGCGTTCGGAGCTGTACTTTATCTTTACTGCTCAATAAAATAGACACATTGTTGCCATTTACCACTTGATGATCTCTTAAATCCGTTCCCATTAGTACCATATGATCTTTTTTTAGACTGGCATTCACTACCAATTTTTTATAGTCTTCTGGAAATTTTTCGCCTTCGGGGGTTTCCTTTAAAAACTGAAATTCCAACACACCACCCAAACACGCCTGATAAAATTTCATGGCCTCTTGACAGTTGCCGCTAAAGGTAAGATAGATAATGATTTGATTCATGTGTTGACTTTCAATAATACAAAGATGGGAAAGATGGATTGACTTAAAAGGGTGTAAAAACGGCATTCCATAGGGTTGATTGCGCCACATGATTTTACTATCTTTAGCTCATGAAAAAAATATTCATTTTAGTTCCCGAAACGGCGGTGCCTTCTGGAGTTACTGGGCCACGCTATCTTTTTACTACGGCTAATCAGTTTTTGCAAGCTTCAGGAAAGCCACCCTTATTTGATGTTCGCCTCGTGGGGCAAACCAAAGACGTCCGTATGCAGGATCGTGCCTATTCTGTATCAACCCAAGCCTTGTTACCGGACACGGGGCAAGGGGATTTGGTCATTATCCCACCCATTTTTGGAGATATGTCTACAGCGGTGCAGTTGAATGCCAGCGCATTACCTTGGATTGTGGAGCAATATAACAAGGGAGCTGAGGTGGCTTCTTTGTGTGTGGGTGCTTTTCTTTTGGCGTCTACAGGTTTGCTCAACGGAAAGAAATGTTCTACACATTGGGCGTACTACAACGAGTTTAGAGAGACTTTTTCCGAGGTGGAAATTGTGGATGGAGGTGTGATTACTGAAGAAAACGGCATCTATTCCAGCGGAGGTGCCAACTCGTTTTGGAACCTCTTGCTTTATATTTTGGAAAAGTATACGGATCGGGATATGGCTATTTTGGCATCCAAGTATTTTGCCATAGACATAGACCGTCAGAGCCAAGCGGCCTTTATGATGTTTACGGGACAGAAAGAACATAACGACGAAGCGGTAAAACTGGCCCAAGACTATATAGAGCAGCACTACCATGAGAAATTTACGGTAGATGACTTAGCCGATCGCGTGGCGGTAAGCCGTCGTAGTTTTGAGCGCCGCTTTAAACAAGCTACGGACAATACCGTGATTGAATACCTTCAACGGGTAAAGATTGAAGCCGCCAAGCGCAGTTTTGAGAGCACCCGAAAAAACATCTCAGAAGTCATGTTTGAGGTAGGCTATACGGATACCAAAGCCTTCCGGAACGTGTTTAAAAAAATTACGGGGTTAACGCCCATTGAATATAGAAACAAATATAGGTGAGAGGTTTTTAAGAAACCTAGGGACGTATCACCGTTGCTTCTTCCCATCAACATAATAAACCACCGTAGTATCACAAGCTTTTGTGATGCAAAATTCCTTCCCATGACGTTTCTTGCCTTTGTATTCACAACTGTAAGTCAGGCGGCCTTG
>JAGQZG010000294.1 GCA_020435705.1 Mangrovimonas sp. | reverse complement strand
TTTTACGATGCCCCTTGTCGAAACGCCGTTAACCAAGGCTTTTCAGGGACATTTAGCTTGCGCACCTAGTGCGCCGAGGCTAGTTCTTACTATAATTCAGAAATTAAGCAGCTAAAGCGTAGTTATTCTCGCCGTTTAAATGTTGACTTAGCCTTTAACGCGTTTCAAAGTCCTTACGCGACGTGCTTACTATTCAATACAACTCGCTGTCAAAACCAGTCGACCCCAATATGTCAAATACCTTTTTGGGCGTTACCCTTGCGGGTCGGGCTTTCCGCTCTATCTTTTACAAGTAAAAGGATGTCGCTTCAATCCCTAACGCAAAACGGATTGCAAAATTACAAAAAGTTTGTGTAACAAGGTAAATCCTTTTATTTTCGTGCAAATTTTATTCCACTTTGGCATACTGTCAGGTGTTATCTTCTAAAACTAAAACTAGTCATGAAATTTGCCTTAATCAAAGAACGTAAAAACCCACCGGATAGACGCGTGGTACTTTCGCCAGAAGCTTGTCAAAAACTAATGCAAGATTATCCTCAGGCCAAAGTAATTGTAGAATCTTCGGATATCAGGGTTTTTCCGGATCAGGCATATTCAAATTTAGGCATAGAGGTTCTGGACACGGTCTCGGCTGCCGATGTGCTTTTGGGAGTAAAGGAAGTTCCAGTTGAGGCACTTATTCCCAACAAGAAATATTTCTTTTTCAGCCATACCATCAAAAAGCAATCTTACAACAGAAAACTCTTAAAGGCTGTTTTGGACAAAAACATTGAACTTTACGACCACGAAACCATAGTTCAGGCAAATGGCGCCAGATTAATTGGGTTTGGTTATTATGCCGGTTTAGTAGGTGCCTATAACGGGGTAAGGGCTTTGGGATTGAGAGACGGCCTGTACAAGCTGCCCAAGGTAGAAACGTTGTTGGATCTGGACGCCGTAAAAAAAGAGCTGGATAAGATTACATTGCCCAATATAAAGATTGTGCTTTCCGGTACCGGAAAAGTGGCACGGGGCGCACAGGAGATTTTGGATCATTTGAACATCAAGCAAGTAAGCGATGCACTTTACTTAACAAGCCAATTTTCAGAACCGGTTTATTGCCTTATTGATGTGATGGAATACAACAAGCGCAAAGATGGTAAAGTGGGCAGCAGAGAGGAGTTTTATAACGATCCTTCAGGTTATGAAAGTAACTTTATGCCTTACGCTAAGGAAACCGATTTTTTCATAGCTGGACACTTTTATGGGAATGGAGCGCCTTATTTGTTCACCAGGGAAGACGCCAAAAAAGCCGAGTTTAAAATCAGTTTAGTAGCCGATATTAGTTGTGATGTTGATGGCCCGGTGGCTTCAACTTTAAGAGCTTCAACCATTGCCGAGCCTTTTTATGGTTACGACCCGCAAACCGAAACCGAAGTCCCTTTTGGTACTCCAAACAGTATTGCTGTGATGGCCGTAGACAACTTACCTTGCGAATTGCCCAACAATGCGAGTAGAGGATTTGGGTTTATGTTTTTGGAACATGTGATCCCGGCGTTTTTCAATGGGGATAAAGATGGGATTCTTGCTCGTGCCAAAATGACCGAGAATGGAAAACTAACACCCCGCTTTGCCTATCTTCAGGAGTATGTGGATGGGGAATAGTCTCTTTTTGGGATAGATTATAAGATTAGGGTACTATCAATTTCTTTTTTCAAAAGTAAGGTGTAGTTTGTTTATTAGATTTAAAAAACCTCCAAAAACGATCGTAAACAGCCATATTTTGTAATGCGTTACCGGATTGACCAGTATGAGCAAACTATCTAGTGCAATGCGAAAAGGCTGATGTAGAATATCCCAAGAGTTATAGCGCAAAAACCGTCCTAGAAAGACTCCGTAGGCCACAAGAAAGGGCACTAAATGAAACCCAAGGGTTATCCATTTTTTAGGGGCATGTTCCTGTAAAAGAGCTTTCATATCCTTTATGGAGTAGAGATAGCAAAGCAAGCCGTTGATGGCGAAAGAAGAGATAACGAGCGCATCCAACCAAAACAGTTTGCCACTACTTAGTTGTAGGTGGATTAAATCAGTGATAAGGTAAGGAGCATTGG
>JAGQZG010000293.1 GCA_020435705.1 Mangrovimonas sp. | reverse complement strand
CTGCCTCCAATTTAGAAACCCAAATAGCTATTATCCATGCGAATAGCGGGGCAAACGTTTCCATTAACACCAGCAAGGAACTTACTGCCGAAGCCAATAGCGGCGGAAATATCTCCTATTATGGGAACCCTGATATAGTGAATAACAACAAGAGTCTTTCCGGTAGCGTAATAGCAAGGTAAAAATAGGATAATCTAGTTTTTTACTATATTTACCTCAAGAAATAAATAACCCTAATTAATCAACCAAACCCATCTCAAAACATACGTTGTATGTTTGGGATGGTTTTTATTTATATTTACATAAACACTAAAAGATGGTTAGAAATACTATCCTGATATTGCTACTTTTATTGCCTACTCTATCAGTAAGAGCCCAAGAGAAGATAAAAGGCGACCGAAATGTTACTATTGTAGAAACCGAGGTTAATTCTTTTAAAAAAATTGCCCTTTACGAAAAGTTTGATATTGTTTTAATTGAAGGCACCCAAGCTTCAGTTGAAATTGAGACCGATGAAAATTTACACGATGTTATTGAATTTTCGGTAATTGATAGCGTGCTCTCATTCAAGACCAACGCCAAAATAGTTTCCAGTAAAAAAATGGAAATTAAAGTACGCTACACGAAAGACCTTCAAGAAATTGAACTTAAGGACGATGCTGAAATAAGTGCGTTGACTTCTCTGGACATAGACAACTTTTTCTTAAAGACTTATGACAATTCAAGAGCTTACCTAAATATAAAATCTTCTGATTTTAAATTCATTGGCAACGGAAAATCTAAATCCAGACTTAATATAGAAAGTTCAATGACCAACCTAGAGCTTAACGACAACACCCATATGGAAGCGCTCCTTGTTACCGATTCAACAAAAGTGAGCAGCTATATGAGAAGTAAAGCGGTAGTGGAAGGCAGTTCAAAAAATTTGGAACTAAACGCCATTTCATCTTCAGAATTTATGGGGAAAAATTTCACTGTAAACACCTGTCAATTAACTATAGAAGACAGTTGTGATGCAACGTTAAATGTAACCGATCAAATTTCTATTAATGCTACAGGCAACAGTGATGTTTTTCTGTATGGCACTGGAAAAATCACTATGGAAAGGTTTACCGATTCGGCGTCGCTTCAAAAGAAAGAATTTTAAACACACTAAACTTCCTTAAGGTGTAAATTGAAACTCACTTTGATTTTATCGTGAACCACAATAAGTCCGAAGGCCTTTTTAGGCGCTTCTAGATTAAAGTCGGTCAAATTTAAGTCCAATTCCCCCACTATTGAATAATGCCCATTTTTAGTAACTTTCACGGGCAACTGATAACTATTGACCTTATTGGCAATATGAATATCAACTTTAGCAAAGAAAGTATTTTCCGAACTGGTAGCTTTTTGAATTTCCCTGAGCTGTAGTTTTATGGTTGGATACACTTCGGTTTTAAGAAGCTTGTTGAAATCTTTATTGATCCCTTTATGTCCGCAATCAAAACACTCGTTTTCCAGCTCTAGTGCAGTGGCTTTAAAGATCATTACGTCTTTATTGGATTCAAAAGAAACTGCTATGGGGTCTTTCAACTTGTTGATGTTATAACAGCACGTAAAGGAATTTACATTGGTTGTCCCTGAAATAGACACTTCACTGTCATGTTCAACCCAAACTTCAAGAGAGGTTCTAGCTGCGTCTTTTGTGGTAAATGCGGCCAATAGAAATGCCATTAATATGTATCGAAGAGATTTCACTACAGGTCAATTTACAAATTTTCTTTTAAAGAAACATGCCTCATGATTTGTTTCATAAGGCATGTAATTACAACTTGTATTCAAGTATTAGAAGCTAATTACAGCTTCGGCCATTAATCCGTGGAATTTACCATCGTACAGTATGTTTGTACTTGGGTAACCATCGTAGCTTTGAGAAACGTATTCTACTTTTGCTAAGATATTTTTAGTCAAGAACCATCCAGCAGCGAATTGTATTCTTTTTATATCTACATCCAAACCACCTGCTAATTCAGAACTTACTGTATTGTAACGACCACCTATATAAAAGTTCTCAGTTTGTCCAAAACGGTAAATAACTTCACCTGCTAGCTGA
>JAGQZG010000292.1 GCA_020435705.1 Mangrovimonas sp. | reverse complement strand
TTTGGCTTTTTACCACATTGTAATTGTCGTAGTCAAGGGTCTCTTGGATTTCTTCCAAGGTATAGCCCCTGTAATAAAACAAATTCAACAATTCTTGGCATTGTTTTCCCAATTGGCCAAAACACTTTTTGAAAAGCTCCAATTCTTCTTGTTCATAAACTCTCTGGTTGTCTATTTCGTTTGCATAGTGTTCCAACCGGTTTGTGTCCAAAGGCAATTCATTAACCACTTCCAAGTGCTTTAATTTTTTGAAAATCATGAACTTTCCAATTGAGAAAAGGTACGTTTTCAACGTGCTGTCCAAGGTCTCAATTTTTCCGTTTCTAACATTGTCTACCAATGCTAAAATGCTGTCTTGATAGATGTCCAACAATTCTTCTTTATCGAGATTGTATCTAGAGGCGAAGCTTAAAAAAGGCTTTCGGTACTTGGTATAGATAGTCTCAAGTACAGCCGAGTCACCATTTTTAAGGCGCTTAATGAGTTGTTGTACATGGTCTCTATCCATTAGTTCTGTATATAGAAAAAGGTTAACATTTTCTTCGGAAAAACCTTTTAAAACAAATTAACAAAAAAAATGAGGAATAGGTGTTTACCTTTTTTAATTCTCAATACTAAGTAAATGAAAGGGGACAATAGAACTTGTTTAAGGGCTCTCTTTTTTAAGTGATTTACTATATAATGAAAAACTATTAAATCCATAAAAATCTCAAAATCATGAAAACAAAATCAAAGCTTAGTTATGTACTGTTGGCATCACTTTTAACATTTGCTTCTTGTAGCGAGGATAATCCGTTTTTTAATGATAACCAAGAACAGGAACAAGAACAGGATCACCACACTATAGATGATTTACAAGGAACTTGGCTGCGAACAGGGGGAGACAATACGAACAATGAAGGTATGATTGTAAAAGTCACAAATACTACTGGTGTCATTCTAGACCCTGTAGATTCCGGATTTCAGATAGATGATGTAAAATGGAAAAGTATTGCAAACCAAACAGCAGGTGGTTTTACTCATTTAGAATTAGGAAGCGATTACAATTACTATGGAGCTACCATAGATTTTCAATCAGACAATGTGATTCGGATAGTCGTAGATGCAGGTGGTACGGGCAATTATCAAGAATGGACAAGACAATAAATAAAAGGCTATTAATTCAAAAAACATAAATTATGAAATCATTAAGATCCAGATTAATTCTAGGAATTGTATTAACAAGCGCATGGTTAACTTCGTGTAGTAGTGACGATGCTGACAATCTGGGAGATCCACCATCAAATGGCTCTTCGTTTATTAATTATTCCGTTTCCGGGAGTGCATTAAATGATACATTTTCAATTGAATATCCGAGTGAAGATAGTTCTGGAACCACAACAGTATTAGGCCATGTTTATAATGAAGACACTAATGAAGGCACCGTAAAAGTTGTAAGCTTAATCTTTTCATTTTTTGTGTCTGATAACGATTATTACGATGTTGCCATGTTTTTGCCGGCACAAACGGGGTCGTTCACCTTGGGGGAGTTTGAAACTACATCTACGGGAGTTATAACTGTAGAGCCAACCTATAATATGGTTTTGTCTTTCGATCCCCAGAGAGCTTATTATAATAATGGCAGTAGCAGCGGTAACACTATTCTTACCGATCTTCTTTCTAAAAACATCGTGGTTACCATTACCGAGTATGAAGAAATAACCAATAGCCTGGGTATTGTAACTCTAGGTCATATAAAAGGCAGTATTGGTGCTTCAGGTAATCAAGGATTCTTTAAATCCTATACGGGGCCAACTTCGGAACCTGAGGAGTTGCTGCACAATATAACGGCAGATTTTGAATATAACATACAATAAATCAACACAGAATTATTATGAGAACACTTTTACAGATTAAAGTTTTGTTGTTGGCGATAGTGCTTTTGCCTATTACCTTACTGTCTCAAGAAACTATTGGACTTTGGGGAATGACCTATAGGGGAGGGCAATCTGATGTTGGAGTCATCTTTAAAACAGATGCCAATGGAGGTAATATAGAAGTGCCATACGATTTTTTTAAAACGGATGGTTACGAACCTGTTTATAATGAAGTTATTCAAGCCTCTGATGGAAAGATTTATGGTATGGCACCCTATACAGGGCCGTACCT
>JAGQZG010000291.1 GCA_020435705.1 Mangrovimonas sp. | reverse complement strand
GGCTTCGTTTTTGAACTCGGACATCAAATTCACAGCAGCATCAACATCTAACAGGTTGTTGTAACTCAACTCCTTACCGTGAAGTTTTTCAAACATCAAATCGAAATCACCAAAGAAAAAGCCTTTTTGATGAGGGTTTTCGCCATAGCGTAAAACCTCAGCTTTGGTTTCACTTAGTTTTAAAGAAGTCACTTCCTGATTTTGATTGAAATAATTGAAAATAGCCGAGTCGTAATGGGAAGAAACGTTAAACGCATGGGTTGCAAAGCGCTTTCTCTGTTCCAGGGTCAATGCGCCATTCTGTTCAGTGATAAGAGTTAAGAAGTGGCCGTAATCTTCCACAGAAGCTACGCAGGCAACATCCTTAAAATTTTTGGCAGCAGCTCGAATCAAGGAAATGCCGCCAATATCTATCTTTTCAATAATATCTTGTTCGCTTGCCCCTGAGGCCACCGTTTTTTCAAAAGGATACAAATCTACAATCACGGCATCAATTTGAGGGATCTCGAAAGACTCCAGCTCGGCAAGGTCATTTTCATTGTCCTGTCGGTTCAAAATACCGCCAAAAACTTTTGGGTGCAGCGTTTTGACTCGACCCCCAAGAATAGATGGGTAGGAAGTCACTTCTTCCACAGGAACAACATCAATGCCCAAATTGTTAATAAATGTTTGTGTTCCACCGGTAGAATAAATGGTAACCCCAAGGGAATTCAATTGTTTGACAATGGGTTCTAGTCCTTCTTTGGAGAATACAGAAATGAGCGCAGATTTGATACGTTTGGATGGGTTCATGAAAGGTGTGGTTTTAGCTGCAAAAATAGGTATTTGGCAACACATAAGTAAAAGAAGTAAGGATTAGTTTTTAACTTTTTTTGTAACGAATGTTTCAGGAAAACGTCCTATCTTTAACTTTAATTTTTTGGTCAAAATTCTTGCATGTTAGTTTACCTTAGACTTTTTAAAGAGAGCTTTACGTTTGCCATCAATGCGTTGCGCAATAACAAATTGAGGACATTTTTGTCACTACTGGGGGTAACCGTGGGTATTTTCTCCATTATTGCGGTTTTGGCAGCTGTGGATTCCTTGGATAAAAGTATCAAGGATGATTTGGAAGGGCTGGACAAAAACACCATGTATGTTTGTAAGTATTCCTTTGGGCCTACCACCGTTCCCAGATGGAAATATGACGATTTCCCACAAACCACCTACAGGGAGTACGAGTTTATAAAGGATAATGTTCCTAATATCGAAGCCTGTGCCTATGCCATTTTTGGCAGCAATCAAAATGTGCGCTATCAAGATAAATTGGTGTCTAATGTTAATGTCACACCCGTTACCAGTGATGTGGTTGAAATAGACAATCTTAAAATGGAAAAAGGCCGATTTTATTCGGATGTTGAGTCCATCACGGGATCGCCTGTAATTGTTTTGGGGTATTCTTTAGCCGAAAATCTATTTGATGGCGAAGAACCTTTGGGAAAAACCATTAGGGTTTACGGGCGGAAGCTTACTGTAATTGGGGTCTTGAAAAAATATGGTGGCATGTTTGACAGTCCAGATGAAAAAGCCTTTGTCCCGGTGAATTTTGTAAGACAATTTTATACTGGAGGGAAATACAGTGCTCCGGAAGTTATCTCCATTAGACCAAAGAGTGGTACTGATGTAGGTGCTTTGGAAGAGGTAATCCGTCAAAAGTTAAGAGTTTACAGAGGGCTTAAAGCTGAAGAAGAAGATAATTTTTTCATCAATAAGCTTTCAGGATTGACCGATTTGATTGATGGAATTATTAAAGTGTTGAACACAACAGGTTGGATTATTAGTGGCTTCTCTTTGCTAGTTGGTGGTTTTGGTATTGCCAACATTATGTTTGTAAGTGTTAAGGAGCGGACTAACTTGATAGGGATACAAAAATCCTTGGGTGCCAAAAACCGGTTTATTTTATTTCAATTTTTGTTTGAAGCTATTGTGTTGGCATTCATAGGGGGCTTAATAGGAGTTGTTTTAGTATGGTTTGCCACCTTGATAGCTTCTAGTCTGGTTGGAGATTTTGAGTTTGTACTCTCTTTTGGGAATATCTTTTTAGGCTTTGTCCTTTCTACTTTAATTGGTTTGATTTCAGGGATTATCCCAGCAATTTCGGCCTCTAAACTAGATCCCGTTGAAGCCATTAGA
>JAGQZG010000290.1 GCA_020435705.1 Mangrovimonas sp. | reverse complement strand
AATGGTCAATCTTCTCTTATTTTGCTCGTGCTCAATATGACTATAAAGACAAATATTATATTACCGCTACTATAAGAAGAGACGGCTCTTCAAGATTTGGAGAAGGTAATAAGTATGGTACTTTCCCATCTGCTTCAGCAGCTTGGAGGATATCAGAAGAATCTTTCTTAAAAGATTCAAAGACCGTCAACGATCTTAAATTAAGACTTGGCTATGGTATTACTGGAAATCAAAACATAGGTAATTACTCCTTTGCTTCCTCATATAATACCAATGTGTATAATTTTAATGGAAATTTTGTAACAGCTGCAGTACCAACAGTATTACCAAACTCGAATGTTCAATGGGAGTCTCAAGAACAGTATAACATAGGTTTTGATGCTACGCTTTTCAACTATTTCCTTGACCTTACAATAGATGGTTATATAAAGAACACTAACGACATGCTAGTTCCACAGACAGTACCCGTGACTTCTGGTTATTCAGATATTTATGTGCCTTATACCAATGCAGGAAAGATTAGGAACAAGGGCGTAGAATTGTTGCTCACAACTCATAATATTGATAAAGATAAATTCAAATGGTCTACAGATGTTGTTTTTGCATACAACAACAACGAAGTCTTGAGTATTAATAGTGATACACCTTTAACAACAGGTGGTATTGGTTTAAATTACACGTTGGCAAGAATTCAACCAGGATATCCTATAAATGTGTTTTACGGATTTGTTCAGGACGGGATTTTCCAAACACAAAGCGAAGTTGACAACCATGCTCTTCAAGTACCCGGAACAGACCCAGCTACAAGTACTTCGCCAGGAGATATCAGGTTTAGAGATTTAAATAATGATGGAATAATCAATGATGATGACAGAACCTTTATCGGTAATCCAAATCCTGATTTTACATATTCCATAAATAACACCTTTAAAATAGGAGATTTTGATTTAAGTATATTTTTTCAAGGTGTACATGGTAATGATATTTTCAATGCAAATAGACTATATACAAAAACCATGTCAGTAACCACTAATCAATCTACTGATGTTTTGAGTAGATGGAGAGGTCCAGGTACTAGTAATACCATGCCTAGAGCCGTGTTTGGTGATCCAAATAACAACAACAGACAATCAACACGATACATTGAAAACGGATCTTATTTCAGGCTTAAAAATGTCAATTTAACTTACAACCTACCAGTTGAAAAGTTTAGAAATAATGTTTTCAGTTCCTTCAAGATTTATGTTACAGGACAAAATTTATTCACCATAACAGACTACTCTGGATTTGACCCTGAAGTAGGACCTAATGGTATCGACATGAATATTTATCCTGTTACGAGAACTTTCACTTTTGGATTAACCATGGGATTTTAAAAACTTAACTATGAAAAACACAAAATATATATTAATTGCATTCTTGTCTGTTTTACTATGGGCGTGCAGTCAAGATTTTTTAGATAAGCAACCTCTAGATACCATCAATACTGAGAACTATCCGCAGACTGCCGAAGAGTTAGTCACTGTAGTCAATGGCGCATATCAACCTTTGCAATGGCCTAAATTGTATAATCTAAGAATGTGGACATCAGATATTATGGCAGGAAACAGTATTGTTGGTGCTGGAGGAGGTACTGATGGGATTGAAACTCAGGATATGTCAAATTTTGTCACACAACCTGATAATGCTGGAGTCCTAGACTTATGGCGAGGTCCTTGGCCAGGAATTTTAATGTCCAATATAGTTTTGGAAACTGCACCTAGTTTGGATATTGATGAGAATATTAAAAATAGATCAATGGGCGAAGCCTATTTTTTAAGAGCCCACTACTATTTTATTCTTGCAAGATATTTTGGAGATGTTCCAATTGTAACCGTTCCATTAAGTTCTGATGATGACTTATTCCCACAAAGAGATCCTGTGAGCCAAGTTTATGATTTAATCATTAGTGATTTAAATCAAGCCATTGAACTTTTGCCGCCAAAATCAGCTTATGGTCCTCAAGATTTGGGAAGAGCATCGAAAGGTGCTGCTTTGGGAATTTTGGCCAAGGTTTATTTAACCCTTGGTGATTACCAACAAGTAGTCAATCTAACGACTCAAATAGAAGCATTGGGATATGCTTTAAATCCTGATTACTACAATAATTTCAATATTAATAATGAGAATGGCCAAGAGTCTATTTTTGAAATTCAATA
>JAGQZG010000289.1 GCA_020435705.1 Mangrovimonas sp. | reverse complement strand
TCCAATACTTAACAAAGGTATGTGTGACACCGAAGTCATAAAAGCCTCTACTGTTTGCCCAGACAAGGTTCTGCCTGAGGCATCGGTAATAGTTCCTGAAACCATAATGGGAATGTCTATATTTTGTTCTTCCTTAACCTCTTCAATGGCAAACAAAGCCGCTTTGGCATTAAGTGTGTCAAAAATGGTTTCAACCAATAAGATATCTACACCACCAGCAATCAAAGCTTCTACTTGCTCTTTGTAGGCTACTCTTAGTTCTTCAAACGTAATGGTTCTAAACTCTGGTCTGTTCACATCAGGCGATAAGCTTGCCGTACGATTGGTTGGCCCTATACTTCCTGCCACAAAACGAGGTTTATTGGGATTGGCCTGAGTAAACTCATTAGCCACTTCTTTTGCGATTTTAGCCGATTGAAAATTCAGTTCGTATACGAACTCTTCCATATGATAATCGGCCATTCCAATAGTGGTTCCAGAAAAGGTATTGGTTTCCACAATATCTGCTCCAGCTTCAAAATATTTTCTATGAACCTCGGCAATAGCCTGTGGTTGCGTTAAGGAAAGTAAATCGTTATTCCCTTTCAATGGAAATGGAAAATCCTTGAATCTTTCACCTCGATAATCTTCCTCGGTGAATTTATAACGCTGCAACATGGTTCCCATGGCACCATCCAGCACGAGTATTTTTTGTTCTAAAAGTTTTTTGAGTTCTGACATTTAAAATCTGCGTAAAAAATGTCATCAAGAAAGAAAGGGAATTTACCTTTGGTTATCTGTCCATTTGATATTTCTCGACAGCGCTCGAAATAACAAAAAGTAGAATTTAGCACCTTCTTTAAAAAATTAAAGGGTTGCTAAGGCTTCATCGGGTCTATTCCCTCGGCCTTTCGTGATAACGACATTATTATTATGAACTAAGGAACAAATTAAAAGAATAAAAATGGGATAAGCAATTTTTATTGAAGATGAATTCCACATTCACGGGAAGACAAGGCTTTAATAGGATCAAAATAGTCGGTATTTTTAGGCAAATTGTTTTCTGCCACATAGCGATCTAAATCGGTATCCAACCAATAATAAAACGGACTCACCTTTAAAATGCCATCTTTACTGAAACTCAAAATATCCTTCTTATCGCGATATTCCGTTTGACGAACCCTAATGTTCGTAAACCACATATCCGGTTGGTGCTCTTTTAAAGCTCTTCGGAAGGGCTCCAGTTTGATGACTTCTGAAAACTCGTTGAAGTTCTCATCTCCTAACGACGGAAAACCTATGGTTGACTCCACTTCATCCTTGCTCATTCTGGAACGGTATCTAAAAACATTCAGCTTGTACTTTTTAATCAAAGTTTCGGCATGGACATATGTAGACTCAGAATTGTACAACGTGTCGCACCAAATTACCTTAATATCTTTATCATGTCTAGTTATGGTGCTTAATAAAACGGACGAATACACCCCAAAACTGGTAGTGACTATTCGGTTATCTGTAAGGGTTAAAGCCCACTTAATGATTTCATCAGGGGTTTTGTCACGTAATATCTTATTCCAAAAATTGATATCGATATGAGGGTCTTTCATATTATCACTCTAATTATCCTATCGATTTAGTAGGTTTAATAAACAAATATACTCTTTTCTTCTAAACAAATGCTATTTATGGAACTAAATCGGCTAATGTCCTGTTGTTGAAGATGCTAAGCGAACTATCCCTGACTTCAATCATCAATTTATGAACCGAACAAGTATTTTCATCAGGACAATCGGCACATCTTTCGTAGAAATTCAAGCTAACACAAGGCACTAAAGCAATAGGTCCTTCCAGAATTCGCATGACTGCCGCCATGTTTATATCCTTAGGTTCCTTGAGAAGGTAATAACCGCCGCCTTTGCCTTTTCGGGAACCCAAAAAGCCATTCTTCCTCAAGGTGAGCAAGATGGTCTCCAAGAATTTTTGGGAAATATTTTCGCTCTTGGAAATAACCTCAATTTGAACAGGAACCTGACCTTTCTGTTTGGCCAGAAAAGTCAATGCCTTAATTCCATATTTGGTCTTCTTTGAGAGCATATTTTCAAAGATAACCAAATTCTGAAATCAACCTAATGCTTGCTCTAAATCGTCCAGAACGTCTTGAACATTTTCCAATCCTACCGATAATCTCACCAAACCATTGGTAATTCCCGCCTGCAACCTATCTTCTTCACTCAATT
>JAGQZG010000028.1 GCA_020435705.1 Mangrovimonas sp. | reverse complement strand
CTTAACCATTTACCATTCTACTTCAAATGATGGCGTAGCGGATAATTTGATATATAATTTTCTAGCTGGCTCAGCATCGGATGCTAAAACGATGATTTACAATAATATGGCAGCCACAGGCTCAGGAGATAGAACGGGGTTATATAATGTAATGATTGGGAATGGTAGTGGTGTTTATAAAGGAATAGTCAACTATACTTATGCCAGTGTATCCGGCGATATTTATGGTATACACAATAGTTTCACAGGAACAGGCGGAGGTGACCATTACGGATCATATTCATTCCTATCATCAACTGGCCCTGGCAGTAAATATGGAACCTATAATCATATTCTAGCAACGGCTGGCGGAACTCACTATGGGATTTATTCGGATGTCCAAAAAGCCACAGGATATGCAGCCTATTTGATAGGAAGGACTTCTTTGGGAATCGGGGCTTCAAACCGCTACATCATGCCTGGTGCCGATGGTAGCTCCGGACAAATCATGACAACCGATGGGGCTGGAAATTTAAGTTGGAGCTCGGTTACCGGAGAAAGCACCATGGCCAATAACGGACTTTCCCTATCTGGAGCCAATGTTCAATTGGGCGGCACCTTAATACAAAACACAACCATTGCACAAAATGCCTTCACTCTAGACATTAACCTAAACAACACAGGTGATTTCGCAATTCAAGATAACGGTACAGATGTTTTCTTTGTGGAAGACACTGGCGATATAGGCATTGGAACCTCCAATCCTGCCTATCCATTACATGTTGTTGAAGCTGTGAATGCTACTACCTATGGCGTTTATATTGACAAAACAGACAATACCACAGCCGAAACTTCTGGAATTTTTATTGAAAAAACCGGAAGCGGCACGGGAAGAAGCCATGCTATTTATACGGATGTAACCGGCACAGGAACTGGCCAGAAATATGGCATTTTCAATAACATTACCAGTAATGCCAATGGAAATCAATATGGTGTTAGAAATTATATCAACGGAAATACCTCTGGATACATTTTTGGAACGTTCAATAATCTGGACAATGCCGGAACGGGTAATCAATATGGTGTGTATAACGGTATGAGAGGCACCGCAGCAGCTAATCTCTACGGTGTCTATAACGAATACAATTCGGCAAGTATAGCCAATGAAACTGTAGGGGTAAGAAATAGATTTTCCGATGGATCCACAGGAACCAACGGAATGATGGGAATGTATACAGATTTCACCAATAATGCCAACGGAACCTATTATGGCGTACGAAACGAGTATACATCAGGTGCGACGGGAACTGGGGCCAAATACGGTTCTTATAACCTTATATCGACCTCAGCGGGTGGTACACATTATGGAACTTATAATGAGGTAAGTGCCAGCAACGGTTGGGCAGGCTATTTTGTGGGCAAGAACTATATTTCTCTGGGTCTAGGAATTAACAATCCAAATCCAGATGGCAGATTGGATATTATTCATAACAGCACAGGTGCAGGCTCACCTCACATCATGATTACAGCTCAAAATGCGAATACTGGTTCTCGGATTGTTTTTGACAATGAAGCTGAGACCACCAATAATTGGGTGATGTTTGCCAGAGCCGATGACACTCCTGCAGATAGCCGTTTCAATATCTTTCACAACGGGACTGGCAACATCATGGTAGTAACCGGTGATGGAAAAGTGGGCATTAACAGGACTCCTACCACCAATGATTTAGAGGTCAACGGAAATGCTTCCAAAGCAACCGCTGGAGGATTTATTGCCAATAGCGATAAACGATTAAAGA
This sequence comes from Mangrovimonas sp., assembly GCA_020435705.1. Taxonomy (GTDB): domain Bacteria; phylum Bacteroidota; class Bacteroidia; order Flavobacteriales; family Flavobacteriaceae; genus HKST-UBA85. Next base: position 17,497 of record JAGQZG010000028.1, on the reverse strand, counting down.
AAAACATTGAAGGTATTCAAGGAAAAACAGCTTTGGAAAAAATCCTGAAAATGCGTGGGGTAACCTATTTATGGGACGACACTCAAACAGGGATAAAACGTCCTGACAACTTACAGTATGGTTTTATTGCACAAGAATTAATGGAAGTGTTTCCAGAAAAAGTGACTAAAGATAACCTTGGCTTCTATCAAACTGCCTATGGCGATTATGACCCAATTTTTGTAGAAGCAATTAAGGAATTGAAAGATGAGATTGATGTCTTGACAATAGAAAACAAAAAACTTAAAGAAAGCTTGAAAAAGTATGAAGAACTAGAGGCAAGGCTTTCAGCTTTAGAAAATAACTTATCCAACAAAGAACCAATGGTAGCATCCAAAGATTAAGTAGATTGTCCCAAATGACCTACTTTTTTGAGGTAGAAAGCCGCTATAGGGAGCGGCTTTCTAATTTTTATCCCTTACACAATTGGTTAAAACCATTTAACATTTTATCGGAAATCTTGCACTTTATCGAAAATGCTGGTATTTTAATCTCTTTATTAAAATATAATTAACTGATTATCAAACAATTAATTATTAAGTGCATTTCATCGATGTTTTTAGAAACCCCATGCAGTTTATCTAGTAATTAGGTTATATCTCTAATTTATTTCAGAATTACCGTTCGTCGATTTTTCTTTGCTACAGATTTAAAACACAAAACCTAAAATCGATAATGAAAAAATTAGTAATCATAGCAAGTTTAATGTTGATTTCAGCCTCTGCAATTTCTCAAAACACTCCTGAGAAATCTGCTGCCGAGATTAAAACTGATTCTACAACTACTGTGAAAACTGAAAAAATAGAGGTTTCAAAAGACAGTACTTCTGTGGCATTTGCCAGTAAGCGTGCTATCATTGAATCCAACTTCGATAAGGCCTCTTTTCTTTTTAGAGGAAGAAAATCAAAAAGTACTCGCATGTGCTAATTCCTAGACCGAATTAGAACCACTTCAAAGTTAAATCAATCAATTTTTGTTTCAAGTTAGTATACGGCGGATAGAGTAAATCCAAAGCGCCCATGGTATGTTGTTTCATGACAGCACGGGGGTTGGAAAAAGCCTCAAAGCCAAATTTCCCATGCGATTTTCCCAAGCCGCTATGGTTGGATCCACCAAAGGGTAAGTTATTGTTCAAAAAGTGAATCAAGTTATGATTGATACAGGTTCCTCCCGCTCTTGTGGTATTAATAACCTGTTTTATGAAGGCCCTATTCTTACTGAAAATATACAGGGCAAGTGGTTTGTCTTTACTGTTTACAATCTCAAGAATATCGTTAAGCGTTTTAAAAGTAAGCACGGGAAGAATAGGCCCAAAAATTTCGTCTTGCATTAAAGTTGCCTCTAGTGGAACATCCAAAACAAGTGTTGGCGCCAAATAGTTCTCTTTGGCATTTTCCTGACCGCCTATCTCAATTTTCGCCCCTCGTTGCTTGGCATCTTCCAGATGATCCAGCAACCGCTGGTGGTGTTTCCCATTAATCACACGGCAGTAAGAATGACTCGCTTCTGGATTTTCAGAATAAAATTTGGCTACCGTTTCCTTAAAAACAGATACAAATTCTTCTTTGATGCTTTCGTGAACCAACATATAATCGGGCGCAATACAGGTTTGTCCTGAATTCAAAAATTTCCCGAAAACTGTTTTTTTGACTACATCCTTTAAATTGGCCGACTCGTGGATTATAGAAGGTGATTTTCCGCCCAATTCCAAAGTTACAGAAGTCAAATGCTCTGAAGCCGCTCGCATAACTATCTTGCCAACTGCTGGCGACCCCGTGAAAAAAATGTGATTGAAAGGCAATTTCAAAAGGTCTTGGGATTCCTCAATGCCTCCTTCCACCAAAACAATTTCGTCGGAAGAAAATACGGTCTCGATAATTTGTTTCAATACTTGAGAGGCATGAGCCGTCATTTCCGAAGGCTTTAAAACCACCGTATTACCCGATGCAATGGCCGACACCAAAGGCACCAAAAGTAGGTTCACTGGGAAATTCCAAGGAGCCATAATCAAGCAAACACCTTTGGGCTCATATTTTATCCATGAAGAAGCACCCAACAAGGCCAATGGAGTATCTACAGGCTGATTTTTCATCCAGGATTTGAGATGCTTGGAGGCGTACTTAATTTCCTTTATTACAGGGTAAATCTCGGTGAGATCGGTTTCCAAATAAGGTTTGTTCAAATCCTTTTGGAGTGCCTCGCGAATCGCTTGCTTATAGTCTACTTCCAAAGCGTTTTTCAACGTTTTGAGCTTGGCAATTCGCTGTTTAGCAGAGGTGTTGGCAACCTTGTATTGATTTGCTTTCAACGTTTTGAATATGTCAGTAAATCTATTGACTTCGGTTGCCTTCTGCTCCATTATACTAGTTGATGGTTAATGTTTGTTTGGTATGTCGTCTGTGCTGAATTCGTACAAGCGTTTGGCCTCTTCTTCTTTGAGCTGCTGCACCAATTCCAACGCATCGGGAATCACATCACTACAAATAACAATCAACGAGCCTTTCTTGGCGTTTTTGATTGCATGTGTAGCCGCTTCCCTTTCATTGGGAATGATGGTGATTTTCTTATTAGGATCTTGCTTTTCAATGCCTTGTTTCAGCAAACCAATCAATTCCTCTTCCGAGCGGCCTCGTAAATGTTTATCCTGACGAATAATGATTTCATCAAACATTTCGGCTGCAACGGCACCCACTTCATTAGTATCCTCATCTCGCCTGTCTCCTACTCCAGCTATAATTCCTACTTTAACCGTAGCGTCAATATTATCAATAAACTTTTGGAGCGCTCGCATTCCTGCCGGATTGTGGGCATAATCCAAAAGCACGTCAAAATCCTTAAACCTGAACATGTTCAATCGTCCCGGTGTTTGTGCCGGTGAAGGAATAAATGTTTCCAGCGCCACCTTCATATCTTCAATACTAAATCCTCGTACATACCCCGTAATAACGGCTGGAAGGATATTTTGAATCATAAAGGTTGCTTTGCCGCCGTAAGTGAGTGGTACGTTAACGGCTTTGGTAATCCGTATTTTCCATTCTCCACGACAAATGGTAATAAACCCATTTTCATAGATTGCCGAAATACCACCCAACTTTTGCATAGCTTTAATACGCGGATTGTCTTCATCCATGGAAAACAGGGCCACATTACAATTTACCGACTTCCTCATATCGTAAACCAAATCGTCGTCAGCATTCAAAATAGCATATCCTTCGGGCAAGACCGTTTCAGGGATCACGCCTTTTACTTTGGCCAACTGTTCTATGGTGTGAATTCCTTTCAGCCCTAAATGATCTGCTGCCACATTGGTAACAATTCCAACATCACAATTATGAAAGCCTAAACCAGCACGCAACAAGCCCCCTCTTGCACATTCTAAAACTGCAAAATCAACCGTGGGATCTTTCAGGACAAATTCGGCACTTACCGGTCCTGTACAGTCACCAGACATGAGCAATTGGTTTTGAATGTAAACTCCATCTGTTGTGGTATACCCTACTCTGTAGCCTTTCATCTTTGCCAGATGTGCAATAAGTCTTGTAGTAGTGGTCTTACCATTGGTTCCCGTAACGGCAACAATAGGTATTCTGCCCGAAGCACCATTGGGAAAGAGTTTATCAACTACCGGTGCAGCCACATTACGGGGCAACCCTGTGGTTGGAGCCAGATGCATTCTGAAGCCTGGTCCAGCATTGACCTCCAGGACAGCACCGCCGGTTTCAGAAAGGGGTTTGCTGATATCGGTGGTCATGATATCAATGCCGCAAATATCCAAATCAATGATTTTTGAAATGCGTTCGGCCATAAACACGTTGGAAGGATGAACGATATCAGTCACGTCCTCAGCCGTTCCCCCGGTACTTAAATTGGCCGTATCCTTTAAAATAACACGTTCTCCAGCGGCTGGCACCGTTTCTGCGGTATAGCCTTTGGTTTTTAGAATGGAAAGTGTTAAGTCGTTAATGGTTATTTGGGTCAACACATTTTCATGTCCATACCCACGACGCGGATCTTTGTTGACTTCATCTACCAATTCCTGAATGGTGGATTTTCCATCTCCAACCACATGTGCCGGAGTCCTTATGGCGGCAGCCACCAACTTGTTATTAATAACCAAAAGTCGGTAATCTTCACCCGTTATATATTTTTCAATGATTATGGTTTCAGACACCCGTTTAGCAGCTCGAAAGGCCTCTAATGCTTGGTCGTAATTTTGAATGTTAACCGTAATTCCTCGCCCATGGTTGCCTCCAACTGGTTTGACCACCAATGGATACCCCACATAGCGGCAGGTACTTTCCAAACTACTTTCACGACGAATGATATCACCTTTAGGTACCGGTACTTCGGCTTGTTCCAAAAGGTATTTGGTATCTTCTTTATCACAGGCCAATTCTACACCTATACTACTGGTCTCACTAGTAACGGTAGCTTGAATTCGTTTTTGGTTGGCCCCGTAGCCCAATTGGCACAACGAGTATTTATTCAATCGAATCCATGGAATACCTCTTGAAGCGGCTTCTTCGACTATTGATCCTGTACTGGGCCCTAAACGTTCGTCTTCCCTTAGCTCTCGCATACGTTGAATGTCTTCAGCTAAATCATATTTGTTACCATCAATCAATGCTTCACAAATTCGAACCGAAGCTTCAGCGGCATAGCGTCCCACTTTTTCTTCCATATAGGCAAACACCACATTATAAACGCCCACTTCGCCATAACCTCTGGTTCTTCCAAAGCCCACATCCATACCAGCCAAGGTTTGTATTTCCAAAGCTATGTGTTCAATTACATGCCCCATCCAAGTGCCTTCATCAACCCGTTGAAAAAACCCGCCTTTGGAACCTACTGAACATCGATGTTCAATCATGGTGGGGAAAAGAGCTTCCAAACGTTCCCTAAAACCCGGGATCTTATTTGTTGGTTTTTCCTCCATATCTTCTAGATCCAAAACCATAACAATCAGTTTATGGCGGCGGACAGACCAGTAATTTGGTCCTTTCATAGCATTGATGCTTCGTATTCTCATTCAGGTTAGTTTTAAGTGTAAGATTATAAATATATACATTTTTCTAAACAAAAATTAGTTTATTTTTACGGTCAAAACAATACATAACCATTATCTAAATGGCAAACATAAAGGGTATATTGATTCCCATTGGAGGAAATGAAGACAAAGGATTTGAAGAGGATGAAATTCACCGATTGGATTATATTGAAGAAGGTATTTTGTTTCATGTAGTCCAGCAAGCTGGCGGTCCAGACGCTAAAATTGTAGTGATCCCAACAGCTTCCAGCATTCCAGTGGAAGTTGGGGAAAATTACCTGAAAGCCTTTGACAAGCTGGGTTGTAAAGATGTCACGATCCTTGACATTAGAACCCGAAAGCAAGCTGTTTCGGCAGTTGCCCTAAACCATGTTAAGCAAGCCCAATGTGTGATGTTCTCGGGAGGTGATCAATCCAAAATTTCCAATTATATTGGTGGAACTGCACTTCATGACATGCTTCTGGAGAGGTATAAAAACGATGAAGGCTTTGTTATTGCCGGTACAAGTGCTGGTGCCATGGCCATGGCCGAAGAAATGATTGCAGGCGGCAGCAGCACCAAATCCTTTGTAAAGGATGCCGTTAAAATGAAAAAGGGGTTGGGACTTATTCCCCAGTTAATCATTGACACCCATTTTATTCAGCGCGGTCGTTTTGGAAGAGTTGCCGAAGCCGTAGCCAAGCACCCCGATTTACTAGGTGTAGGATTGGCAGAAGATACTGGTATTATTATTAAAAACGGCAAAGACTGTACGGTCATTGGCTCTGGAATGGCTTTGGTTTTTGACCCCAGAAAGCTGAAACACAACAACGAAAAAATCTTAAAACCAGGAACCCCGATGTCTCTCACCAATATGAAAGTTCACGTACTTGCTAACGGAGACCGCTTCAATATTAAAAGCAGTAAGATCAAGGTTCTCCCTGTGGAATCTCCGTTTGTGTAGATTATCTGTATATGGAGATGTCTTTGTTTCCCAAAGACGTTTGGCAAGCTCGGTACATGCCTTCGGTGTTGAATGGCATGGCAATATTGCCCTGAGCATCAACCGCAATCAAACCGCCATCGCCTCCTAATTTAAGTACCCTATTGTTAATGACTTCATGCGCTGCTTCCGCAAGGGACAACCCTTTGTATTCCATTAAACAGGACACATCATAGGCAACAACACCACGAATAAAATACTCCCCACTGCCTGTGCAACTCACCGCACAGGTATTATTATTGGCATAGGTTCCCGCTCCCACCATGGGGCTATCTCCCACACGGCCAAATCGTTTGTTGGTCATACCGCCCGTAGAAGTGGCCGCTGCCACAGTTCCTTTTGAATCACAAGCCACTGCGCCAACAGTGCCAAATTTGGAATCTTTTTTAAGAGAGTGGTCTAACTGGAATGTTTCAGAATCTTTGATCTCTTGCCATTGATTGTAACGCAACTCGTCAAAAAAATACTCTGGAGCTTCCAACTTAAACCCCAAAGATTTAGCATATTCCATTGCGCCATTACCAGCCATAAATACATGTCCGCTTTGCTCCATAATACAACGTGCCAATTGGACAGGATTCTTGATTCCCGTAACCAGCGAGACCGCTCCCGCCTGGAGTTCTTTGCCTTCCATGATACTGGCATCCATTTCATGTGAGCCATTGGCCGTAAACACACTGCCTTTTCCAGCATTGAATAAATGGGAATTCTCCAATTCAACCACAGCTTTCTCAACCGCATCCAAGGACGACCCTCCTTGTTTCAAAACATCATACCCTATGGTTAACGCCTTTTCCAGATGTGTTTTGTATTTGGCTTCCAGTTCGGGCGTCATCATTCCTTTCACAAGAGTTCCTGCGCCGCCGTGTATGGCAATGGAAAATTGTTTCATGCTGATAAATTAGTTTGGAAAAATACAAATTGAATTTCAATATATTTCCATTCCGAAGCAAGTTTTTGTAGATTTGGAACTCATTCAATTTAAATTCCATGCCAAACAAAAAACGCCTCTTCCTTGTGGATGCCTATGCCCTGATTTTTCGTGGCTACTATGCTTTTATCAAGAATCCGAGAATCAACTCCAAAGGAACGGACACCTCTGCCATACTGGGCTTTATGAATTCCCTGATTGATGTTATTAAACGTGAAAAACCAGACCACTTGGCCGTGTGTTTTGACAAAGGCGGCAGTGTAGACCGTGTGGAAATGTTTGAAGCCTACAAAGCCAACAGAGATGAAACCCCTGAGGCTATTAGGGTGGCCGTTCCGTACATACACGAAATCCTGAGAGCCATGAAAATACCTATCATTGAAAAAGAAGGCTATGAAGCCGATGATATTATAGGAACGCTTTCAAGACAGGCCGAAGCTCAAGGTTATGCTACTTATATGGTGACCCCTGATAAAGATTTTGCCCAATTGGTTACAGATAACACGTTTATCTATCGTCCAAAATCATTTGGTGGCGGTTACGAAACTTGGGGCATCAAGGAAGTACAGGAAAAATTTGAGGTAGAGCGCCCCGAACAAGTCATTGACTTTTTGGGGATGATGGGCGATTCTGTAGATAACATTCCCGGATTGCCCGGTGTGGGTGAAAAAACCGCTAAAAAGTTCATTCAGGAGTTTGGTAGCATGGAAAACCTTTTGGCCAATACCGATAAGCTCACTGGAAAAATGAAAGAAAAAGTTGAAGGAAATAAAGACCTTGGCTTACTCTCCAAAAAACTGGCTCGCATCATGCTAGATGTTCCTGTGGTATTTGATGAAGAAGATTTTGAAATGTGCGATCCGGATTTTGAAGCTGTTAAAGCCATTTTTCAAGAGTTGGAATTTAGACGCCTCACCGAAAATTTCCTAAAAACTTTTAGTGGCCCAAACAATTATCTGGACGAACCAGAATCAACCTCAACACAGGAACCCACAGCTGCCAAACCACCCAAATCCAAATCTCCCGCTGGCTCAGGACAATTTTCCTTGTTTGATTCTGACGATTCTCCTTTAGAAGAAGTGACCGTTTTCACCAGAAATACGGCCCAAACCACCTCGCATCTTTATCAAAGTGTGACCGGTAAATTGGGTACCAAATTGTTTATTGAAAACTTACTGAAACAAACCAGTGTTTGTTTTGACACCGAAACCACCAACATTGATCCCATTATTGCGCAATTGGTGGGCATTGCATTTTCTTGGGAAGCAGGAAAAGGATTTTACATTCCCTTCCCCCAAGACCAAAACGAAGCCCAAGAACTAATTGAGCAGCTAAGACCTTTCTTTGAAAATGAAAGCATTGAAAAAATTGGGCAAAACCTGAAATACGATATTAAGGTCTTAAGAAAATATTCTATTGAAGTCAAAGGCAGACTCTTTGACACCATGCTAGCCCATTACCTCATCAACCCGGACATGCGGCACAACATGGATGTTCTGGCTGAAACTTATTTGAACTACACCCCTATTTCCATTGAAGCTTTAATAGGTAAAAAGGGCAAGAACCAGTTGACTATGCGTGAAGTTCCTTTGGAAAAACAAACCGAGTATGCCGTAGAAGATGCCGATATTACTCTTCAACTCAAGCAACATTTCCAAACTGAATTGGGCGAAGCCAACACTCAAACCTTGTTTAACGATATAGAAGTACCGCTTTTGAAAGTCCTAGCTGACATGGAGTTGGAAGGTATCAATCTGGACAAGGAATTCCTGAAAAAACTTTCGGTAGAATTGGAGGACGAGATTAAAACCCTAGAGCAAAAAATCTATACCGAAGCCGGTGAAGAATTCAACATAGCTTCCCCCAAGCAATTGGGAGATATTTTGTTTGAAAAGCTCAAATTGGTTGACAAGCCCAAGAAAACCAAAACGGGGCAGTATGCTACTTCCGAAGATATATTGTCCTACTTGGCCAAAGATCATGAGATTATCCAGCATATTTTAGATTACCGTGGTTTGGCCAAATTAAAAAGCACCTATGTAGATGCCTTGCCCAATCAAGTCCTTAAAGAAACCGGCCGGGTACATACCGATTATATGCAAACCGTTGCAGCAACAGGTCGTTTGGCGAGCAATAACCCTAATTTGCAAAACATTCCTATCCGTACCGAACGGGGTCGTGAAGTGAGAAAAGCGTTTATCCCTAGAAATGAAGATTACACCTTGCTGGCCGCCGATTATTCTCAAATTGAGCTTCGGATTATTGCTGCTTTAAGCGACGAGGAAAACATGATCAGTGCCTTTAAACATGGCGAGGATATCCATGCCTCAACGGCGGCCAAAGTGTTCAACGTACCTTTAAACGAGGTTACCCGCGAACAAAGAAGCAATGCCAAAACGGTGAACTTCGGAATTATTTATGGTGTTTCGGCCTTTGGACTCAGCAATCAAACCGACTTGTCCCGAAGTGAATCCAAAGAGTTAATAGACACTTACTATGCAACGTATCCCAAGCTTCGGGAATTCATCAATAAACAGGTGCATTTTGCACAAGAGCACGGTTATGTGCAAACCGTTTTAGGGCGTCGACGCTATCTCAAGGATATTAATTCAGGGAACGCCGTAGTTCGTGGTGCTGCCGAACGTAATGCCGTAAATGCTCCTATTCAAGGAAGTGCTGCCGACATTATCAAACTGGCCATGATTAACATCCACAGAAAACTAAAAGAAGGCAATTTTAAGACCAAAATGCTTTTACAGGTACACGATGAATTGGTTTTTGATGCCTACAAACCCGAACTGGACACTATCAAGCCACTCATAAAAACCGAAATGGAGAATGCCTATAAACTTGCTGTACCCTTAGTAGTTGATATGGGCATGGGTAATAACTGGCTAGAAGCGCATTAACCCTATGATTGTATGAGGTATTCTTGTTTAGCTTTTTCTATTCTTGCGTTTATTGTTTTTACTGCGTGTGGTAAAGACAAAGGCACTGCCCTTGACCCTGAAGCCCTGAAAAAGAACAAACTATTGAACACTAGCCATCAAACGTATTCTCTCCAAGATTTTTACCAATATGACAGCAGGCTGGCAGCCCTAACCGACAGTATTTTCAATACATTAACTGACCAAGAACGGGTGTCGCAAATGATCATAAGTTCCATAGGTGATTTGGGACATAGTTTAGGAGAAGCAAAAGCCTTGGTCAAAAACAAAAAAGTAGGCGGCTTTGTGATTTTAAACGACACCAAAGAAAATCACAAAAAGGCCATAGAAGCCTTGAATTTAACCGCCAAAGAAAACCATGTTCCAGGATTATTGTTTAGTGCCGATGCTGAGCCCAGTCTTTTAAACAGTCGTATTAAAGGCACACAGATTCTAATAAACACCAATGAGATTGAAACCGTTTCTGAAAGCGATTCCATAGCTAAGCTTATTTGTAAAGAACTAAAAGAACTTGGCGTGCATCAAAATTATGCTCCAGTTTTGGATGTAGGCTCTAACAATTCTGCCATCAAAAACAGAAGCTTTGGTTCCGACCCCGACCAGGTTATTGCTCTGTCCCAAGCTTTTATAAAAAGCACCCAAGAGGAAAACATAGCCGCCACCGTAAAACATTTCCCAGGACACGGATTGGTAGTTGGAGATACCCACTTTGATTTAGTGAGCATAGACGGCGACTTACAAGAGCTGAACAATTATAAACCCATGATTGATTTTGGCGTTATATCTGTCATGGTTGGGCATCTTTCCATTACAAACAATCCAAAGTATGATACCTATGGTGTTCCCGCTTCCTGTTCAAGGAAAATAGTCACGGGGCTTTTAAAAAACGAATTGAATTTTAAAGGAATCATTATCTCCGATGGCATGAAAATGAAGGCGCTAGAACAAATCCCGAATGCTACGTTAGAGGTTTCCAAAGCCGGGTGTGATATTATTTTGATTCCAGAAGATGAAGATGAAACTTTGGCCCTTATTTTAAATGAAATGAAAACAGATACCGCCTATAGAAATCAAGTTTATGAATCCGTTAAAAAGCTCATTCGTTTAAAAATTTGTTTGGGCATCATGTAAAATTGTAAATAATGACCAAAGAACTCATTAATCAATCGCTCAGGATGCTTTATGGAGTGACACTCTTTAAAGCTATTGATTCTATTATAGTTTCGATAATTCATTTTGTTTTCCTTCAAACTATTGAGAAAGAGTATTTTTTTGTCCCTAAGGTGAATTTATTGTTTCTGAGCACAATTATTTGCCTGTATCTTATTGCCATTGCCATTTTTGCCATAGCTATTACGAAAAAAGCCCGCTCCAAAACATTTCAACTGAAGCAGCAAATCCCTCTGTATAAATTTGTGATTACCTTGCTACCTGCCATTGCCCTTGAACCGTTGGTTCTATATCTTTCAGAAAAAAGGATGGAGACTTTATTTAATGACCCTTCGAGGTTTGATTATATGAGTTCGCTTAATTTATCTGTTATTGATGCCTTTCTAAGACATTCCATTTACCTCTGCAAATGGTCTGCCTTTGCTATTTTACTTGTTTATTTTCTATTCTTGATGAAAAGGCTTAGACCTAAAACCTAGGGCGTTTTAATTGATGGGTATGCCGTAAAAAGCGTATTCGGTTACATTACATTCGCACGTTGCTTTAAACCCAACAAAGAAACACACGCAAAGCACCAACAAAGTGACCAGTACGCAGTTAAACCATTTTTTATGCTTTTGCTTTGCCCTTCTTTTAAAATAAAATAAAACAATCCCACAAAAAAGAATACCTGCAATAACCAATGGCCATAAGACGTTATGGTTCACCACAATCTCATAAATATGGGCATACTCACCCAAACAGAGGTATCCAAAGAACTTAATTGTGCTGCTTACTTCTGGTTGATGAATGAAATATTTTTGCTCTCTAAACCGCTTTAACAAGCGGGAGAGTTCTCGTGAATTGGGATCCATATTATTTAGCCGGATCTCGTTACTAATTCTTTTTGCCAGTGCCCGCATAAACACCTTTCCCCTAGCCACATTAAGCTCATGGCCATGATCGTTTTTCAGTTCCAGAGCTGTATCAAAAGCGAGAGCATAGCTTTCCATGGTGTATCCGCTAAAGTCATAATTGGCTATTTCCTCTAAACTGGCCAGACGCAAATCATTGTTTGTCCCAGCATATCCAAAAAAGAAAGCTTGAAACAGCACCCCCAAAAGCACAATCTTAACTCTATTCTTGCTTATAATGTTATTCATAATAAAACACCAAGAGATTGGAAGCCCGTTCTATTCTAGCAAGTTGGGTAGTTGCATTGGGCAATAAATTTTCAAGATGGTTTCCGTTATTCACATAAAGCAGGTTTTTGCTTCCCGTATCCAAGTTGAGAATGAATTGAACGTCATACCCGGATTCAGTAAGCATTCCATAAACCTCTTTGGCCGTTTTCATTATGTAATCAGATTGTTTGGAATCTACTATTACATTTCTTGAGATGCCGTTTTTTTGAGCCAGAACCAAAAACCGTCTTGCAGAATGACTTGATCCCGCATTAAGCTCATGAAAATTCTCTTCAACCGATTTTGATTGTGTATAAAGTAGTTGGTTTTTAAACACGGTCAATCCTTTTTCTTCAATCCAGTTTTGAAAATANTAGGATTCCAAAATATTTTCTCTAGGATTCAATTGGCTATAGTTTTTGGCTTGTATATCAAACTTCCCCGAGGGACTATCCAAATCAAAAATATAATTGGCAGGTATGAGTCCTTCCGAATTGGTGACTACTAAGCCATCCATGTCCTGATCTGGCATTTTGTTCAGAAATTCACCTTCATAGGCACAAAGACCAATGGGTGTTCCTTGATAAAAAAATGTAGAGGTAAATGAAGCGGCCGTGACCAACAAAATAGTCTTCTCTGCTTTTAATTGCTTGAATTTCTCAAAAGCATCGTGAACCAAATAAGTAACTTTAACTCTTTTCCCAGGAACGGGCTGCGATACAAACTCATATAAATCGAAGTCCATATCATGATAAAACAACTTGCTTTTATTTATATAACTATGTACAGAACTTTTCTTATTGGTTAAATTTCCAGAAGATGAAAACAATCCAAAAAGTATCACTAAAACCAAAAGGTTTCTTTTTAAGAATTTCATTGTCAGATTAATAGCATAGTTTCACAAAACTATTTGACCATTGTATTTTTATTTAAAAAAAACGTTAAAACGCTTATTAAATAGTTTATCCTCCAAAAAGCTAACCAAAATCATGTTTGGTTTTTTTGAATAGCTGTATTTTTGTTTCATCAAAAAGATGAAAAGGCCACTATCCATTCTGCTTTTAATTGTATTTCTTTTGCCTCAATTCGCAAAAGTGGGCATCTTCATTAGTTTTAAGGCGAATCAAGATTTCATAGCCAAGGTCTTGTGTATCAATAAAGACAAGCCAGAATTACAATGTAATGGTAAATGTCACTTGGCCAAAGAACTGAATAAAACTGAAAGTAAAGATCAAAATTCACCTATTACAGTTACAAACAAGACTGAAATTCTTCTCTTTTTTGAAAAACAAAAAATCCCTGAATTCAGAGTTCTTTTAGGCATGCATCGTAAGAAAAGTTTTGTTCATATAAAAGAACAATACACTTCGGCCTATAGAAACGGTGTCTTCCATCCTCCAAAGTATTCCATTTCTTAGTTTTTTAATTTAAAGCAGTCCATTAATACTCATTTTTTTGGACCTAAATGTGTTGTACACTATGTGTACTGCACCAGTACGTTATTATAAATACTATCAAATGAAATCACAGAATATTATCTTAAATCTGACCCTATCTTTAGTGTTTGCAATCTTTTGCATGCCTACTATTTTGGCTCAGGAAAAAACCCAAGTTCAGTTACTGGATGCAACTGACCTATCACCTATAGAAGGTGCTACCTTTCAATATGAAAAACAAACGGGAATCTCGGATAAAGATGGAATCATCACATTTACCTTACTTGAGAATGAAGTCATGACTTTATCCCATATAAATTATGGTTCATGGCAATGGGATGAAAATGAGCTTAAAAGCATCATAGATCAGAAAGTTTACTATCGAGAACCCTCTATTGTAAATCTATACCCTGTAACCGTTATTGCGGTAAACCCAGTCAAGCATATTGACGATGCCATTGAAATTAAATACCAAGAGCGCATGGAGCACGATGCGGCCGCAATTCTTAACCAAGTGCCAGCCTTGAACAGTATAAGAAAAAGTGGGAACTATGGTTTTGACCCCGTCTTTCGCGGATTTAAATACGATCAATTGAACATTGTATTAAATGGTGCCCAAAGTGCAACAGCCGCCTGTCCAAACCGGATGGATCCTCCCACCAGCCAGATGGCACCTAACATGCTAGAACGTATAGAAATCCTTAAAGGACCTTATGCCCTAAGATATGGGAGCAGTGTTGGCGGAACCATTAATTTCGTGACCAATAAAAATCAATTTACCCAAGAACAGGAAGTTCACGGCAGACTCTCCTCTGCCTACCAGTCCAATGGTGATGTCTTGAGCAGTGAGGGGCATGTGGGATTAAGTACCCACAAGACAGCCATTAATATCTTTGGAGCTTGGGCTCAGGGAAATGATTATAAAGCAGGCAATGACCAAACCATTCCAGCCAATTTTGAAAGAGGCAGTTTTGGAACTAGTCTAGGCTTCAAAGTAGCCGCTAACCAACAGTTGTCTCTTTCGGCCACTTACAATTTTGCAAGAGATGTAGATTTTGCCGCCCTACCCATGGACCTGCGAAGCGATGATACCTGGATGTTCAATGCCAGACATGATATGACCTTCAGCAAAGAAAAATTGAAATCATGGAATACCACTTTATACGGTTCTTTTGTAGACCACGTAATGGACAACTTGAGCAAAAACCTAAACCCCAGAATGATGAATGCCAGTACTGATGCCAAAACCTATAATTATGGAGGCAGAACAGAGGGGTATTGGATTCTTGGCAACGATAAACTATACAGTGGTGCCGATATGCGCATAGAGGGTGCACAAGGAGAACGGACAAGAGAATTCCTGATGGGTCCCATGGCCGGCAACACAGCATTTGATAATGTTTGGCAAAAAGCCCAGATAAGTAAAGCAGCTATTTTTGGAGAGTATCACCTTAACTCCAAAGCTTTTCACTATGTATTATCTGCCCGATTGGAGTTAAACCATGCCAAGGCTAAAGACCCAAGTAATGAATTTGAGCAGGTGTACTCTGAAATTGACAACACCCAATTCAATCCTAGCATAAGTGTGGGCGTTGTCAAAAAACTTAACCCCATAGAGTTGGGGCTTTGGTTGGGTAGAGTTCAACGTAGTGGGGGCTTGACCGAACGGTTTATCAACTTTTTCCCTGTGGGACAAGACCCCTACGAACTTGTGGGAAATCCTGAATTAAAACCTGAGGTGAACAATCAAATGGATGTTACTTTTCAATGGGGCACAAAAAAATCGGTGATCAATCTTGACGTGTTCATTTCCTATATGCAGAATTATATTTCTTCGTTTATAGATCCCGCACTCACCCCAAGATTGCCTTCTAGTCCTGGTGTGAGACGTTATGCAAATATAGATGATGCCTTTAAAACTGGTTTCGAAATAAACTGGACGCAAGAATTAGGCTTTGGATTGCACCATCAATTGGGCATTGCTTACACATATGCCGAAGATTTAGAACGAAATGAGCCTTTGCCTGAGATAGCACCATTGGATTTCCGTTATGCCCTTAAAGGCAGCTATTTTAATGGAAAGTTACACCCCGAAGCAAGTTTCCGCCAGGTATTGAGACAACATAGGATTTCCGAAGAATTTGGAGAAACCGAAACCCCTGCATTTTCTCTAGTTGATGTAAAAGTTCAATATAAAGCATCAAAATCATTACGATTGGAAGCTGGAGTGACCAATGTATTTGACCAAGCCTATTACGAGCATTTAAACCGCTCGGTTACAGGAACCAATACTCCCATTTATGACCCAGGACGAAACTTTTTTGTTTCAGTAAACTTCACTTTTTAATATTTGATACTGGAGCAGTGCACAAACCCACTGCTCCATTTTTTATCTTGAATTTTAAATAAGTTAAAGAATTTTCTTACTTTTATGATCGCTGATTAATATCTCATGAACAATCTACCTATTATCACACTTTCCACAAAAGTTCATAGGAATGAGTACCAACTACTCATAGGCTTTAAGCATGATCGGGCTTTTATTGAGATAGTAAGACATTTACCAGGAGCCAAATGGAGTGCTACTTTAAAAAGTTGGTATATGAAAAACACTCCCGAACATTTAGAGCAGCTCAATACAGTTTTTAAAGGACTAGCTTTTATAGATAGTGGCAAGCTATTAGACAAGCCCGTTCCAAGTCCAAATACATTCCCCACTAAACAAAAACGCCAGTTGACCGACGAGCAACGTCACTTGCTAAATAACTTTTATAAATACTTACAAGGCAAAAGGTATAGTAAAAGTACCGTTGACGTTTACAGTTTTATGCTGGCCGACTTTATTGAATTCAACACACACAAAGATTTAAAAACACTTACCAGCAGGGATGTTGAATTGTTTATAGAATCTGTATTTTTAAAACGCAACTACTCTATAAGTACACAGCGGCAGTTTATAAGCGCCGTAAAATTGTTTATTGTTTTTTATCCCTACACCAGTATTGATAACTTAGCTTTAACCCGGCCTAAAAAATCCAAAAAACTCCCCACTGTTCTCTCGCCAGAAGAGATGATAGCTATCATTCAGTACACGAGAAACATAAAGCACCGTGCGATTCTTACCCTAATATATTCGGCCGGCCTACGTATTGGTGAGTTGCTCCATTTAAAATTGAATGACTTTAACCTTAACCGAAAGCAATTGCACATAAAAAGCGGTAAAGGTAGAAAAGACCGCTATGTAACCTTAGCAGATAGCTTTATTCCTTTGCTTAAAAATTATCTTATCACCTACAATCCAAATAGTTATTTTGTTGAAGGCCCAGAAGGCAAACCTTATTCAGACAGTAGTATTAGAAAGGTTTTATCACGTTCTTGCAGAGAGGCAGGCATTTATAAAAAAGTAACACCGCATACCCTTAGACATAGTTATGCCACGCATTTACTTGAAAATGGTGTTGGTTTAAGACACATACAAGAACTATTGGGTCATTCCAAACCAGAGACCACGATGATTTACACCCATGTAGCACGTAAGGATTTACTGGACATAACAAGTCCTTTGGACACTGCGGTAAAGCAACTTTCAAAAAACGGGGATAATGCTGACCAAAAGTTCCTATTATCCTGAAAATAGTTCCCAAAAATGAGTAAATTAGTCCGCATATAACGAGTTGGCGGTCATTACAAAAAATTATAAATGGAAATAAAATTACAATCAATAGCAACAGTTAAGAATTCACGGACAGAACCAATAGATGATGATTGGGAAACAATTAT
>JAGQZG010000288.1 GCA_020435705.1 Mangrovimonas sp. | reverse complement strand
TCGGATGAATTTGACGATATCATTCAGCAAAGTCTCAAGAATATCAAATCCAGGGAATTTATCCTGAGCATTTATTTCGGTCAAAACGTGGCTCAGAAATACAAAGAGCTTAGCGCCATTTTCTACAAGCATTTTCAAGTGCCGTTTTTGCGTGTCAAATTTACTTTTACCCACAAATGGACCATACAAAGTGTAAAAGTGATTTCCGAATCGCAAATTCCAAAAGAACATTTGCCAAGTGTAGAATACTTTGCCAATCAGTTTTTTTCCAAAAAACGGTATGACACGCCTAAAGTTTTTGAATCCGATTTTGATCTGGCCATTCTGGTGAACCCAAATGATCCAGCACCGCCAAGTAATCCAAAAGCTTTAAAAAAGTTTATTGAGATTGCAGAGAAAATGAATATTTATGCCGAAATCATCGAACCAAAGGACTTAAGCAGGCTTACGACATTTGACGCATTGTTTTTAAGACAAAGTACCGAAGTAAACAATGAAGCCTATACCTTTGCCAGAAAAGCCCAACAACAAGGCTTAGCCATTATAGACTATCCTGATGCCATCTTGAAATGCTGCAACAAAGTTTACATGGCTGAAGCCCTGCAGAACATCAATGTAAAAACACCCGTAACCGTTATTGTTCATAAAGACAATAAACTGGAAGCTTTAGAAAAAACGGGCTTGCCTTGTGTTTTGAAATCGCCTGACTCCACCTTTTCATTTGGCGTAAAGAAAGCCAATACCAAAGAAGACTATGAAACTTTGGTCAATACCATGTTGAAAGATTCCGAGCTTATCATTGTCCAGGAATTTTGTCCTTCGGAATATGATTGGCGCATTGGGATTATTGACGGTGTTCCCTTTTTTGCCAACAAGTATTACATGGCCAAAGACCACTGGCAAATCTATAATTGGGATGCTAAAAATAAAGACGACCAAGATGGCAATGCCGACAGTTTACCTATTGAGGAAGTGCCTAAAAAAGTGCTTTCCATGGCTTTAAAATCGGCCAAACTCATGGGAAAAGGGCTTTATGGCATTGACATAAAAGTTATAAACGGCGAACCCATGGTTATTGAAATAAATGACAACCCTAATATAGATTTTAATGTGGAAGATCGTTTTTATGGCGATTCCATTTATGTACAAGTTCTTAATGCATTTAAAAGTCGACTAGAATAAATGTCTAAAAAATACCACCTTTTTGAAGTTTACGGCATTGAGCTAGAATACATGCTCATCCATAAAAAAACCTTTAAGGTTGCCCCTGACGTAGACAAACTTTTTACCAAAAAAAATGGCAAGTTAACTTCCGATATTGATAACGAGGCCATTTCCTGGAGTAACGAGTTGGTTGCCCATGTCGTTGAACTGAAAACCAATGGTCCAACGGCTTCGTTGGAAAATCTCAGTAATGAGTTCCATAAAAACATTGTGGAAATCAATTCGCTGTTGGAAAAAGACCATTTAAGATTACTTCCAACAGCCATGCACCCCTTAATGAACCCTTTAACGGACACCCAACTTTGGAAACACAGTTACAGTGAAGTCTACGAGCTATACAACCGTATTTTCAATTGTGAAGGCCACGGTTGGAGCAACGTACAGAGCACCCATATCAACTTACCGTTTTATCACGATAAGGAATTTGAAAAACTTCACGCCGCCATTAGGTTGATTTTACCTCTTTTACCGGCTTTAGCGGCAAGTTCACCGCTCGTTGAAGGGAAATCCACCGGATTTCTGGACACCCGTTTGGAATACTACAAAACCAATCAGCAAAAAATACCAGCGTTAACGGGCTATGTAATTCCTGAACGCGTGTTTACCAAACTGGATTATTATGCCAGTATTTTTGAGCCCATCAAAAAGGCCATTGCCCCTTATGACACCAACAATATTCTGGATCATCATTTTTTAAACTCCAGAGGTGCCATTGCCCGTTTTGATAGGAATGCCATTGAAATACGGTTAATGGACATTCAAGAATGTCCCCTAGCCGATATGGCCATTGCTTCCTTGGTTATTGAAAGCGTCAAGCTTTTTGTTGGGAAAAAATTGGCTCCATTAAACCTTCAGAAAGAATGGACCAAAGAGCAACTTTTCCCTATATTCAATGCGGCTATTAAAACCGGAGAGGAAACACCAGTTGACAATTTGGAGTATCTTTTAATGTTTCAATTAACGGAGCCCAAAACCATGAAAGAAATTTGGGCACATTTA
>JAGQZG010000287.1 GCA_020435705.1 Mangrovimonas sp. | reverse complement strand
TAAAAAACTATGTCAGTTCTAGTATATACAGAATCCGAAAAAGGAAAATTTAAAAAGGTAGCTTTTGAAGCGGCTTCTTATGCCAAAGCAGTAGCTTCAAAATTAGGCACAACGGTTACCGCCCTAACTATTAATGCTGAGGATACTTCAGTGTTGGGTACTTATGGGGTAGATAAGGTTTTGAACGTATCCAACTCGGCTTTGGACACCTTCAATGCTAAAATTTATGCCGATGTTATCAAGCAAGCTGCCGAAAACGAAGGCGCCAAAGTAGTGGTGATGAACTCCAGTGCCAATGACAAATATCTTGCACCGCTTTTAGCCGTTGGGTTAAATGCAGGGTATGCTTCCAATGTGGTTGCTGAACCCAGCAATACATCGCCTTTTACAGTAAAACGTTCGGCTTTCACAAACAAAGCGTTTGAAATGATCGCTATCAATACCGATGTGAAAATTATTGGTCTTGCCAAAAACTCATTTGGAGTAAAAGAACAGCAAGGTTCGGCTACGCCCGAAACCTTCACCCCTAGCCTTGCCTCCTCTGGAATTACCGTAGATTCAGTAGATAAGGTTACAGGCAAAGTAACCATTGCCGATGCCGACATTGTGGTTTCTGGTGGCCGTGGTTTAAAAGGCCCAGAAAACTGGGGCATGATTGAAGACTTGGCCAATGTCCTTGGTGCTGCCACCGCATGCTCAAAACCGGTAAGTGATTTAGGTTGGAGACCTCACAGTGAACACGTGGGTCAAACGGGTAAACCTGTGGCTTCCAATCTTTATATTGCCATTGGAATTTCCGGTGCTATTCAGCATCTGGCAGGAGTGAATGCCTCTAAAGTTAAAGTCGTTATCAACAACGATCCTGAAGCACCTTTCTTTAAAGCCGCAGATTATGGTGTGGTTGGAGATGCCTTTGAAGTAGTACCAAAACTCACTGAAAAATTGAAGGAATTTAAAGCTCAAAATGCATAATTTTAGTAACTTGTAGTTATTATGAGGACTGTTTAAATTATTCTTAAAACTAATTTCCCCTTAAAAAAATGACTTTAAGGTTTGGTAAAGTCCTAATTTAAACAGTCTTTTGTGTCTTGAAATATGAGCTTAGTAAGGTTAAATATAAAGGGCATTTCCTATAGCCAGACCCAAAACGGGGCTTATGCCTTGATTCTGAATGAAGTAGATGGCGACAGAAAACTTCCTATTGTGATTGGAGCTTTTGAAGCTCAATCCATAGCTATTGCCTTAGAAAAAGAAATTAGGCCGCCAAGACCTCTAACCCACGACCTTTTCAAAAATTTTGCCGATCGCTTTGACATTGTTGTCAAACAAGTTATCATTCACAAACTTGTAGATGGCGTATTTTATTCCAGCCTTATTTGCGAGCGTGACAAAATTGAAGAAATCATTGATGCCAGAACCAGTGATGCCATTGCGTTGGCACTGCGGTTTAACGCTCCCATATTCACCTATAAAAATATTCTTGATAAAGCAGGCATTTACCTGAAGGTGAATCCCAAAAGTGAAGATGAAGCCTCTGGCGACAGCGTACTTATAGATGATATTGTGGCCGAAAAAATAGAAACCCAAGGCCAAGAAAATTACAAATCAAAATCCATTGAAGAACTCCATAATCTTCTAGATGAAGCCGTTGCAAACGAAGACTACGAAAAAGCGGCTAAAATACGAGACGAAATTTCCAAACGCTAACTAAATTCAACACCTATGAAGCTACTTTTTTCTCTAGTTGCCCTGATATCGAATGTCCATACAGCATCCTTAGAAAAAAGTACAGAGCTCCTTTCGCAAGTCACCGAAAAAGGTGCTATTCCCAGTGAAGGATTCACTCTTAATAGCTTATTACGAGGCCTTTTGGGCATGATTGTTCTCATTGGCCTTTCTTATTTGTTAAGCAAAAACAGAAAAGCCATCAATTGGAAAACCATTGGTTTCGGACTTTTGGCGCAAATCATTTTGGCCATAGGTGTCCTTAAAGTCCCTTTTGTTCAAATGATTTTTGAATTTGTGGGCGGTATTTTCGTCAAGATATTGGATTTTACGCGTGCTGGCAGTATCTTTCTTTTGGGCGATTTGATGAATGTAGAGAGTTACGGCTTTATTTTTCTGTTTCAGGTGTTGCCAACTATCATCTTTTTCTCGGCCTTGACCTCCTTACTTTTTTACTTAGGAGTAATTCAAGTGGTAGTTAGAGGCATGGCCTGGGTATTG
>JAGQZG010000286.1 GCA_020435705.1 Mangrovimonas sp. | reverse complement strand
TTCCCATTTCAATGCCAATAGTAATTAGATCCATGTAATAGGGAGAAAGATCAATATTTTCTTCAAGAATTAGCTCCAAAAGAATGGCTCTTGATTCCTTGTATTTTTTCTTACCAAGATAAACCCTTGCCAAATTATGTTTCAGATCACATCTGGTTTTTTTAACTGCGTTTTCTGTTTTAACATCGGCTTTTTCAACGTAACCCAACTCTATCAATTGTTGCATAGTTTCTTCATCTGAAAGGAGGTTTGAAGCATTATTTGTTTGTAGTTCACCAAAGTCACCTTTAACATGTTCCCAACTTTTTATGAAATTGACTGTTTTGGTTTCTTTAAAAATATCCATGGCTACTTTTCCATCCATATCTTCTCCAACTGGCAATCCAAAGTGATGCAATATTGTTGGAGCAATATCGATTAACCCCAAACCGAACACTTTTTGATTTTTTTTAATATTTGGTCCAGTGGCCACAAACATTCCAAATTGGCGGTGATCCATTGCTGCAGCTGCTTGAATCTTAGGTAGCTTCAACAACCTTCTGTTTCCGGATTCATATCCATGATCCGACATAACAATCACTGTGGTGTCATCATCAATAAGCTCTAATACTCTCTCAAGCATCATATCCTGAAATCTATAAGCACCTATTACTGCTTCTTTATAAATTTCGTACTGTTCTGCATTGACACTATTTAATTTTGGCGGATAAAATTTCATGTAGGAATGGCAAAAATGGTCTATCAAATCATAGTAAATTGCCATAAAATCCCAATTTGTTGTTCTTAAAAGCCTTGTCGCAGCATTGTGTATTGATACATTCTCGGATATAATTTTTGCCGCAGGCACCAAACCTTTACTTTTTTTTTGATCTATTTCCGAAGCCCTTGGTATAAAAGGCAAAATATGTTCTCCGGTAACTTCAAAAGGAAACATTCTTAATTCTTTGAATTCCTCTTCCAATGCTTTGGGATGGATTGTTCCTTCTGCCATTGGCTTTTGTTTATTAGGGTCTAGTGAGACTTTCTGAAACTTATCACTAATAATCACACCATCAATTGGTTCGGCTGGAAAACTAGGCCACCATCCTACCAGATTGCTCTTTAACCCTTGGTTATGTAAAATATTCCAAAGAGCCCTTACCTTTCTTGAATTAGCAGTAACCGGCCTAACACCGCTATTGTTTGGCAGAACTTCAATAAACCCTAAAACTCCATGCTTTTCCGGTGTTTTTCCTGTTGCAACCGATGTCCACAGCATTGGAGAATATGGTGGATTCATGGTGCTCATATTGCCATATACTCCGTTACTCATCATCCTCTTTAATGCTGGCATTTGTCCTTTTGCTATCAAAGGCCAAATAATCTTCCAATCAGCGGCATCCCATCCAATAAGTAATAATTTATCCTTACCTATTTGTTTCATCATTTCTTTTATCTTTTTTTATTTTTCTCCATGCCACGAAAGCAACATCTCCATAGGCCAGTAAACCAAGACTCCCGTCTAAAGGTATCTCCGAAAGGTTCACAATCATCTTTGTATCAGATTTCTCCATTGTTATTTAAAATATTTTTGTAAATTTAATGTTTTAAACATATTTATACTTTTGTTTATAAACAAGATTTTTAAAGATTAAAAAAACTTAGATGATATGAAAAAAACTACTCCTACTGAAAATCTTTCTAAAAAACTCATCCAATACGGTGCGTTTTCAGCCGCAGTTTTGGGCATGACCGATGTCAATGGCCAGATTGTTTATACAGACATTGCTGATGAGACCGTTAATCCAGGTGAGAATTATGCATTAGATCTTAATAATGATGCTACTGGCGATTTACTATTCATGGTCAATACGGGTGGGAATTTTGCTTTTATGTTCCCTGTTTCCAGCATTAGTGCATCAAGTTATAACTCAAACGCCATTGTTGGATTTAGCAGTTATCCTTACAATTATCCTTCCAACTTAAATACAGGCGATGTCATTGACTCCACAAATGGTGTTTTTTCACTCGCCAGAGGCGACTTTAACTATAGCAGCTGTGCTTATCCAGGAAGTCAATTTTGTGATGGCATGGACGGGTACATCGGAATTCATTTAGTTGTTGGCGTAGACACTTATTACGGCTGGGCCAGAATTCAAGTTGCACCTGATGCCTCCAGCATTACTATTAAGGACTACGCCTATAATTCAACTCCAGGAGAGGCCATTGAAGCTGGGCAAACATTAAGTGTTGATGAATTT
>JAGQZG010000285.1 GCA_020435705.1 Mangrovimonas sp. | reverse complement strand
TCGTGCAAGAGCGCAGACAATGAAACGACCAGAACATCAACGGGCTCGTTTTTGGAAATAAGCAGGGCGTTGTTATAAACCCGAAGCGTATGGGACCAATCATGACCGCCTTCAGCATGTTCCAAAGTTTGTTTTGCAAAAGTGATAGTGGCATCAATAAGTTGGGAATGGATCATGAATTTATAGCGCTGGTAATTTGCTTCTCTATAGTGTCGAATAGGGCTTCGTGATCGTTGCCAATGGGCATTGGTTTATGTACGGTAAATTTCAAATGAGCCCCTAATCCCATTGGAAATGAGCCATAACGTAATAATTTCCACGAATTATTTATAGTCACGGGAACTACCAAAGCATTGGGCATGGCTTCAAAAAGGGTTTCCAACCCCTTGGTTTTAAAAGGTTTTGGTACGCCATTTCGGCTTCTAGTGCCTTCTGGAAAAATCACGGCGGCCCAATTGTTTTTGGCAATATTTTCACCAAACTCCTTAATGGCTTGAATAGATTTGTCGGCTTTTTTCCGATCTATCAAGACAGACCCCCCATGCCTTAAATTATAGGAAACACTGGGAATGCCTTTACCTAATTCCTTTTTGCTTATAAACTTGACATGATGCTTTCTCATGAACCAAATTAATGGCGGAATATCATACATGCTTTGATGGTTGCTCACGATTATAAGGGGCTTGTTAGTAGGGATTTGATATGGATTGTTAAAACTGAATCGCGTACCCAAAAGATTTAGGCAGCGCATGATGGAGAACTGCAACCAATCAACACTTATTTTGTGAGCCTTGTAGCCAAAAAGGTTAAAGCATAACCATTGAATGGCGTGAAAAACAACTAGAACCAGTCCAAAGGACAAGAAGTACAAGACAGTTAAAGGATAGGCGAGAAGCTTTTGCATATTAATAAAATCATTACAAAAGTAGAACAAAAATACTATCTTCGGGGTAGTTAAGTAACAATTCAAAAACATAGCAGACTTTTTGAGATATTTGTATCTTGTGAGAGCTAATTCTAAACTGCAGTGCTAAAAAAGCGTCTCCATTTATCGACCATTTTTTTCGTATGCCTCACCATAGCTTTGGCGCAGGAATTACCGCCCATCAAAAATTACTCTCCGTTTGATTATAATGCAGACAACCAAAACTGGGCTATTTCCCAAGCCTCCAATAAATATATCTATGTAGGTAACAATGCTGGGTTGTTGGAGTTCAATGGAGAACGTTGGTCGTTGTATAGAGCGCCCAATTATACCAGCATTAGATCTGTAAAAGCGATAGACAACAGAATTTATACAGGGTGCTATATGGATTTTGGGTATTGGGAAAGAAATGCCGTTGGGAAGTTGTCTTACACCTCATTATCACAAAATATTGAACAGAAGTTAATTGAAGACGAGCAGTTTTGGAATATTTTAAAATTTGACGACTGGATCCTGTTCATCTCACTCAATAGGATATACATTTACGACACACAGGACAAAACCATTCGCTTTATTGAAGCTAAAGTGCCAAGTGCCAAAGTTTTTAATGTGGGTAATAGTATTTTGTTTCAGAAAGTAGGCGAAGGATTGTTTAAAATAGAAGGTGGAGAGGCCGTTTTAATTTCAGACGACCCAATCTTCAAGGATGAAATTATAGAAGGCATTTTTCCTTATGAAAACAAAAAAGCGCTTATTGTTACCGAGCTGGCCAATTTCCATTTTTTAAATTATGACAACTCACGTGAATCTTGGGAAGTTCCAGCCAAGAACCAACTATTGGAAAAACGAATATTCAGTTGTATACAATTGGAAAACGGCAATTTGCTTTTAGGAACCATTTCCAACGGTTTGTATGTGCTTACTAAGGAAGGCGAATTCCTTTATAAGTTTAACAAGACCAACGGGATGAACAACAACACGGTTTTATCCTTATTTGAAGATTTGGATCATAATGTTTGGTTGGGACTGGATAATGGGATAAGCATTATCAACATGAAATCCCCTTTCAATGTCTATAATGATTTTAAGGGAACGCTTGGTGTGGTTTACACAGCTATAATTTTTGACGGTTATCTTTATTTGGGGACCAATCAGGGTGTTTTTTACAAGCATTTGGAAACACAAGACGATTTTCAGTTTGTTGAAAATACCAATGGCCAGGTATGGAGTTTTAACATTATAGACAACACGCTCTTTTGCGGGCATAATTTGGGAACCTATGTCATTACCGAGCACCACGCAGAAAAGATTGCCGATTTTCCCGGGACATGGGCTGTA
>JAGQZG010000284.1 GCA_020435705.1 Mangrovimonas sp. | reverse complement strand
TGGGCGGCATAGGGATAAATCAAAATGATATTGAGGTGATATACAATGGCCGTGCAGCGTAAACCGAAAAAAGATACAAACAATATCGATATGCAGGCGGCTGAACGGTTCATTCAAGGTGCGTCATCGCCAGCGCCGACCGTGGTTCCCGCCAAGTCCAAGAAGGTGCCTGTGGCGCTACGCTTCGATTCCGATCTGCTGTCGGCCATCGATGCCATGGCCTCACGGCGCGGCATGAGCCGTAACGCGATTATTTCCTACTGGTGCTCCAAGGGGGTGGAGAGTGAATAATTCACTCACAGAGTGTCAAAAATAACAATTAATAACTAGAGGTATGAAGCAGTTGTCTAGAAATGAAACCGTGCGGCATCTGCATTCCGCAAAAAAAGCCAAGAATGATGAATTTTATACACAGCTCTCTGATATAGAAAAAGAGCTAAAACACTACAAGCACAGCTTCAAAGGAAAGACCGTTCTGTGCAACTGTGATGATCCTCGCGTTAGTAATTTTTTTCATTATTTTTCTTATAATTTTGAAAAACTTGGCCTTAAGAAACTTATATCAACTTGTTATAAAAACAAAGAACGAGACTTCTTTAGTAAAAATGATTCTGAGCAAGCAATATATCTTGTTTACGAAGGTGATAAAAACAATAACAATGTGCCTGATCCCGAAGAAATTGGAATAAAGTATTTTCAAGGTGACGGTGATTTTCGTTCTGAGGAGGCGATTGAGCTTCTCAAACAAGCCGATATTGTCGTAACAAATCCTCCATTTTCGATATTTCGCGAATATGTTGCTCAGCTCATCGAATACAAAAAGCAGTTTCTTATCATTGGAAACTTGAATGCCATGAAATACGGAGAAATCTATCCGTATTTTCAATCTGATGAAATTTGGTTTGGGGCGACTATGTTCAGTGGCGGTGCTGCGTTCTTTGTCGGAAGTCCCGACCTCTATGATCCTGAAAAAATGTCCAACCCTAAAAATGCCTATATCAAAGATGGTAAGCTTTACTGGAGAGTAAATGGCGTTAGGTGGTTTACTAATATAGATCACAACAAACGTCACGAAGAGTTAGTGCTATACAAAACCTATAATCCAGATGATTATCCAAAATATGATAATTATGATGCAATTGAAGTACCATTCACTGAATGCATTCCAAGTGATTATGACGGCATAATGGGTGTTCCTATTAGTTTCTTAAATAAGTACAATCCAGAGCAATTTGAAATCCTTGGAGCAACCCAAAGAGGTTGCCATGATGAAGTTCCTGATACCAGAAAATATGATGACTATTGGGAAATGAAGCAAAACGGTGAAAGAACAGGGTCATCAGGTGGAAAGACTAATGAAAATGCGAATCTTTTAGGAAATGACGGCAAAAAGAATTACTTCATAAACAAAGATGGTAGAGTAATACAATCAGCTTATCAAAGACTGTTTATAAAACATAGGAGATAATGAAGACAACACTTAAAACAGATATAACCATCAGAGAAATCTGTGATGGTTTTGTTTACAACGAGCTTGAAGGAAAAGGACTGTTTGGTTTATCAGGTAAATTGACAATTCAGCCCGAATATCAACGAAATTACATTTATGCTGATGGCAAAAGAGATGTTGCAGTAATTGAAAGTATTTTAAAAGGTTATCCATTGGGTCTAATCTATTTCAATACCGTAAGTGTTGACAAATTTGAAGTTTTAGACGGACAGCAACGAATTACAAGCTTTGGCAGGTTCGTATCAAACAAATTTGCAATCAAGGACGAGAACGGTATGGAGCAATATTTTAGCGGTATTGCTAAGGACAAGCAAGAAATAATATTGGGCACAAAACTTTTAATTTACGAGTGCGAAGGAACTGAAAGCGAAATTAAAGAGTGGTTCAGGACAATCAACATTGCAGGTGTTCCACTCAACAATCAAGAATTACTAAATGCAGTTTATTCTGGACCTTTTGTAACACTTGGAAAGGAAGAATTTAGCAACACTCAAAACGCCAATATTCAAAAATGGGGTGCTTACGTTTCAGGTAGTGCAAACAGACAAGAGTTTTTAGAAAGAGCACTTGACTGGGTAAGCAAAGGGAATATTGGCGACTATATGAGCAAACACCGTTTTGACACAAACATAAACGAGTTAAAAACTTATTTCAATAGCGTTATTGACTGGGCTTCAACTGTATTTACAGATGTAGAAAGTGAAATGCGTGGTCTTGAGTGGGGTCGTTTATATGAGACTTATAAAAAACAACCTT
>JAGQZG010000283.1 GCA_020435705.1 Mangrovimonas sp. | reverse complement strand
TCCAACTTGTAGTTTTAATAGTTTCTCCTGTTTATCAAGTCTAAGAGTTGGCTTTTCTAAAGCCTCGTTAATTGCGTTGATAAGTGCTTCTTTTGTTTTGGCAATAGCAACTGCTCCACTTTTAACAACTCGCTCATAATGAGCATATTTTAAGAACCGTTGATCATCATACAATTCATTCCCTGAATTGCCAAAAACTGGATTGACAACAGGTTTATCAAAACATATGGCATCTAAACTCATTGTAGAACACATATTAACAAAAACATCACAAAAGGCTAAAAGTGCCCTTAAGTTCATGATATCCCCAACAGTTGGGACACGTTGGGACCACGTCTCTTGATGACCTTGACGACTTAACTCCCACTTAGGATAATTCCATTTAATAAAGGGAAATTTTTCTTTTAAATATAAAAATCTTTCAGGAGTCTCAGCTGGTGAGGTCCGTACAATAAGATTGACATTCCCCAAAATTCCAGATTGTATAGCCAGAGCAATTGTTTCAATATACAAAGGATCATTTTTACTGGTAGAAACATCGCCACAGCTAAAACAAATAGTTTTTAATGTAGGATCCAAATCAAACTTATTAAAGAAATCTGTCTTAGAAGAATAATATCGTTCAAGAACGTAGGGCTCAAATTGCGGCGTACCCACAACGTGAATTTGTTCTGGCCTAACAAGGCTGTAAAACTGTAATAATTCCTGCTTCATTAAATCGCTCCAAACAAAATAGACATCAAAATTTCCTGCCATGCGCCCTTTGGAGGCTAAGTTATCCCAACTAAAAATAAAAGCGCCAGTGGTAATTTTTAATTGTTCTGCCGCATAAAGAATAGGTGCGATATAAGGTGGGCGTTGATGAGTAAAAAAAAGAAAATCTGGAGCATCAGTCTGTAAAAGCGTTAAATATCCTTTAGTAATAGGATGCGTCTTAAAAGTATATTGTTGCCAACGGTTAAAGCGTTGTATCCAATTTTCGGAGTGTAAAAATCGGGTGAAGAAAAAAATAAACCGTTTGGCATAACCTCTTGTCGAGTTATTGAAAGTTTTGTTAATTCGAATACTGTCCTGAATGCCAAAATTACCTTTTTTATGTAGTTGAAGGTGGGCTGTTTCCTTTAGCTTTAAAAAGAACCAGGTATAGAACGTATCGGGATAAACCTCTAATTCAACTATCTTAACATTGTCTAAATTAAACTCCTGATAAACATTTTTAGGTAAACAGGAATAAATTACTACTTCTGTAAAAGTAGCTTGAGCTTCCATTAAAAAATTACTCAATATGAAATTCCGAAATCCAACACCATCTGTAATAATAATTCCAAGTTTCTTAGGCATAGTTGTCTAAATCGTTAAATTGGCGAAAATTTTTGACCTTCAATGCCTTGTTCATTTTGCAGAATTTTTTTATATACAAACAATTACTCATGGCTTTATACCTATTGTACTGACCCAAAATTAGAATTAATGAATAGTGCATCAGTTCTTGACACATATCCTATCGATGACCGTTCAAAATCATAAAATCTAACCAGTCTAAATTGATGTTCAAATAAAAAATTCATAATATCTCCCGCTGAAGATTGCCCTACAAAATGTGGTTCAAAAAATAATTCTACCAGCACAAATTGTATTTTATTATTTTGAAATAATCGTTTTGCTCCCTGTAATACTTTTAATTCATAACCTTCAGTATCTGTCTTTAAAACATTAATATGGTCAATATCAAACTCTTCACAGTAGGAATCTAAAGTGACCACCTCTACTTTATAGGTTTCTAATAGTGTTGAGGCCGTAAACTCTCGCTTTAATAAGGAACTTAAAGCATCCCAAGAATATTGATTAAAATCAAGAATGCCAACTTGATCACCAACGGCTTTATTATTTAATACGACCTCCTTGTTTCTGGGTTTTCCTAAAATAGACTCGAAACACTTCTTACTTGGCTCAAAACCATGAATAATAGCTTTAGGATATAGCTCTTGTATTTTATCTAAAGTTTGTCCATGATTTACTCCTACATCAAAAAAAATGGGAAATTCAGACCTTATCTCTGATTTGATGCCTATAAATGGATTCATATTGAGAAGGTTTCTTTTTCCTAAAAAAGTAACTTCATATCCCCTTTTGAAGAGAAAATTCTTTAAATGTTTTTTCAATAATTTCTTCATGCTTACTTCTTGAACTATTTTTTAAAACTGCCTAAATAACTCAAGTCATTGAGACTTACGAATTAACTGGAGTCCAATACAATCTAACATTTGGTAAT
>JAGQZG010000282.1 GCA_020435705.1 Mangrovimonas sp. | reverse complement strand
TACGGATCACGCTCTCAAAATTGGTCAAGTTACGAATCTGGTCAATGCGCTTGCTATAATTTACAAAGGCAAACACATTGGTATAGTTGAACATATTAAAACTGAAATAGGACAAGTTTACATTATGCGACAAGGCATTTTCCAATTCAGGATTTCCGTAGAAAAAAGAATTGTAATTGTTCATCACATACCCTCTTGCAAAATTGGTAACATCCGTAAATTGAGTTTGCATACGGTAGTTCAACACAATTTGCTCACTTTTCTTCAACTGGATTCTAGCATCAAAATCGGGCAACAGTTTGAAGAAATTGTTGGTGTAACGTTCTCCAAATTGTGAGTTGTTGATGTTATAAGAATGTGCCGAAAATCCGGGCGTTAAAGTAAAAATACCTGCTTTTAAAGTATAGTGAACGCCCAAATAAACATCAGTAAAATTGTATCGAATATCATTGGTTACCAACCCATCGTTATCTACCGGAGTAGGATTAAAAACCGTTGCATCGTCCAAAGTCTGGAACAAATCCGAAGTAAATTTTTGACTACTGTAAATAGTTCCTAGAGTGAAGTTGATGTTACTCTTTTGATTTAGTACATTCCAATAATCTACCTTGGCATCCAGCTGATTGGACTTTACCCGTTTGTCTTCGGCTACGTTATAGTTCATCTGATCCAAGTCGAAACCTAAATTAGTAGCTGTATTATAGTAATTGTCTTGGTCTCCGGAGCCATCGGCATTTTCTATAATAGCCTTATAAAATGGATCTTCGTCCTGAAGCAAATGCTGTACTTCCAACGAGAAAATATTGTTTTCGTTAAGCGTGTAATAGTAATTCAAATTCTGATTGATACTATACGGGCTGGATTCTTCTAACTGGTCCGTTGCTCCAATAACTGATGAGAAATAATTTTGATCCTGGGATTCTTTTGAAAGACGACCTAACACATCATAATCCAATTGGTTATTGGTATTTGGTTTATAGGAAGCGCTTAGCTTAAGCATACCCAAATCACTATTTTGAATCGTATTGCTTTGGGTATCTTCATCCGGAATTCCCAATTCGCTATTGGTATAGATAGTTGAATTGTTCTGTTGCATTTCCGTTTTGGTATTGGAGAAGATAGCAAACCCGCTCAAATCCAAAGTTTGTTTAGGTGAATAACTAAAATTAGCTGCCCCAAACTTTGTCTTAATACTTTTGGCCCTGTTATTCTGCATAGATAAAAAACCTAAAGCGTTACTTCCCAAATTAATGCTGGTACCACTTTGTCTACTGGGCATTCTAAAACCTCCAGAAAAATTGAAATAATCCCTTCTGGTAAAGGCTACTTCCCCTATATTATTCAAGTCCCCAATGACGTTGACACTGTACTTTGGACTGTAGTAAAATAATTTAGGCTGCACTATGTAAAGCCCCGTTTCGTCAGCTACACCAGCACCTGCCGTAACATCTCCAAACCAGAAATTGGTTTTCCCTTCTTTCAATTTGATATTGATAGCAATATTATCTTGATTGTTGGTCACACCACTTAATTGTCCAACTTCGGAATAATTTTTGAGCACTTGTACTTTGTCTACGGCACTGGCAGGAATATTCTTTGTGGCCAACTTAGAATCGCCATCAAAAAAGTCTTTCCCTTCTACCATGACCTTGCCCACTGCTTTACCTTCTACTTGAATCTGCCCATCATCATCAATTTCAACGCCTGGTAAATTCTTTAATACATCTTCCAATTTTCGTTCCGTTCCCGTATTGAAGGAATCGGCATTATATATGAGCGTATCGCCTTTTACCGTGACCGGCATTTCATAGACTAGTTGCACTTCATCCAAAGTATTATCATTTTGAAGGTTGAAGCTTTTGGTTAGATTTTCCGTTCCTGTAGTCAACTCTTCATTTGCGGTTTGCATGCCTACATAACTTATTTGAATTGTGTAGGTTGTATTTTCCTTCAATGACAATTTATACTTCCCTTGATCATTGGTAATCCCAAAAGATTCCAAGGTTTGTGATGTTTTGTTTATAGCTATAACATTGGCTAATTCCAACGGATTCCCAATGCTATCCTTGACAACACCAGTGAGTTGGACTTGCGCCATAAGTGTTCCGGCCAGCAGAAACAAGCTGGCAAAAAGTATTTTTTTCATAAATTATATTGATTCTTATTAGAAACGACGGCCACCTCTATCTCCTCTTCCCCCATACATTTCGCGCATTTCTTCAATTTTCTCTTTAACTGTCTGGTTATATTCTTCTTGAGTAACCTCTTTCCCTTTAGATGGTTTCTTTATCTCTTCCTTTTCCTCTGGGTTCATCACAATCTTAGAACA
>JAGQZG010000281.1 GCA_020435705.1 Mangrovimonas sp. | reverse complement strand
TATCCCAAAAGGAGAGCATCTATCGTTTGGTGTCGGGTTTTGTATTTGATGGCAAAGAAAATTATAACGGTGGGGTTTCCAAGCCTCTATATCAAGAGATTCGAGAACAAGTTAAAGGAATAGAGCACGTAGCGCCTGTATTTGAAAAGTGGGTTGAAAGTGTTGAAGTAAGCAATTCTTCAGGCAGGCCATTGATTTTTGAAGACCAAGAAGGAATTGCCTCAGCCGATTCGGCTTATTTCAATATGGTGCCTTATAAATGGTTGGTAGGTAATGCTGCGTCGTCTTTAAGTATACCAGAGGGTGTTGTGCTTACAGAAAGCAGGGCAAAACAGTATTTTCCTGATATGGAATTTAACAACATGCTGGACAGATCCATTACCTATTATAGTTACAACGATACCATTACAAGAGTGGTAACCGGTATTGTTGCCGATTTAAAATCTCCTACTGAGTTTACGTTAGAGGAGTTTCATCCCTTGCAGACAAAAGCTTATGAACTCAATCAATGGACTAATACCAATGGTTCCGACAGATTATATTTACAGCTTAAAGGAAATGCTAATCCTAGGCTTATAAAACAGCAGGCCGAAGCCATTTTACAGCAAAAGACCAAGCAGTGGCGAGAACAGTCAAACAATAGTTTTGAGTATGAACGGTGGTTGGAGATCATGCCTTTACGAGAATCACATTTTTCAACTTATATAGAAGAAGGGGTGCGCAAAGCAAGCAAACCCTTGTTGTTCAGTTTGATGGGAATTGCAGTATTCCTGCTTCTCTTGGCATGCATCAATTACATTAACATGAGTATTGCCAGCATTCCGCAACGAACCAAAGAAATAGGCGTTCGTAAAACGTTGGGAGGTAGCAAGACTCAATTGATAAGTCAGTTTTTATATGAAACCATGATCACGGCTTTTATAGCAGGATTTGTGTCATTGCTTTTTAGTAAATTGGGATTTTGGCTGCTCAAGGATATCATTCCGAAAGGTATTGAACCATTTGACAATGGTGTCCAATTTGTCTTTTTTGTTCTATTGATAAGCATTGCTATTACTATTTTGGCAGGTCTTTATCCTGCGTGGCTTATTGCCAGAGTAAAGACCATAAATGTGTTTAAAAGTGCAGCATTAGGTCCTAAGCGTAAAGGGCTTAGTTTGCAAAAAACCCTAATTGTGTTTCAATTTGTCATTGCTTTGGTATTCATTACTTCCGCACTCATAGTTGGAAGACAATTGCACTATTCGCTTTCGGCCAATATGGGGTTCAATAGAGAGGCAGTAGTATTGGTAGATATCCCATGGAAATATAGTATTGACGAAAAATACTATGATAAGCAATTTCCGCTTCTCGCAGAGCTAAAAACAATTTCGGGTATCCAGGCCATTTCCTTAGGCTCCGAACCCATGTCTGATGGTTATTCTTCCAGTCAATATGAATATGCTGAAGAAGGAAAAGAACCCGTAAAACGGCAGGTGTTCAAGAAATGGGTAGATACATCTTATCTTCATTTGTACGATATGAAGTTACTGGTTGGACGAAATCTTCACCCATCCGACACTACTAATGAATTTGTTATTAACGAGACAGCCGTGAAAGCCTTTGGTTTTGCTTCGCCAGAAGAAGCTATAGGTAAGTTTATTGGCCAGCAGGGTCAAAAGTATCCTATTGTGGGCGTGGTGAAAGATTTCCATCTAAGAAACTTTTATAACCAGATAGATCCTATGGCTTTCGAGAGCGATAAGAGCCAACTGAACACGTTTAATATTAAACTGGTCAAAGATGCATCGCAATGGCAAAACACCATAGAGGACATCGAAAGCAAGTGGTATCAATTTTTTCCTCCAGAGAGCTTCTCTTACAAGTTTTATGACGAGGCTATTGAACAAATGTATATACAAGAAAAAAGCATGGCAACGCTTATAAACATGTCAACCGCTATTTCCATTTTCATCAGTTGCTTGGGATTGTTCGGATTGGCCGTACTAACGGCTTTTCAGCGTACCAAGGAAATAGGCATTCGTAAGGTTTTGGGCGCATCGGTAACGGGTATTGTCAAGCTGCTTTCAAAGGAGTATGTTGTGCTAATCTTACTGGCTCTTGTTGTAGCATCTCCCATAGCTTGGTATCTCATGCAAAAATGGTTGGAAAAGTTTGCCTATCGTCTGGAGATAGAATGGTGGATCTTTGTGTTGGCAGGAATGATGGCTATAATCATTGCCTTGATTACGGTAGGGTTTCAAGCTATTAAAGCTGCCATCTCCAATCCCGTGAAAAGTTTAAGAACTGAATAAAAGACATGTTATGTTATTAGAATTAAAAAAAATATACAAGTGGGTCAACTCTGGAGGGAATCGTGTGTTTCTTTT
>JAGQZG010000280.1 GCA_020435705.1 Mangrovimonas sp. | reverse complement strand
AGTGTGCTTTCTATAAGTAAAAGTCAAAAGACTTATGAGACGAACTTACAAACCCTAACAGGTATTTTGAGTTCTGCCCCATTAAGGAATAATTATTTGGGAAGATCTAATGCAATTATTGAGTTGCCTGATTCAAAAGGAAACTTAAAGAAATACAGGGTAGAGGAAGCCCCCGTTTTTGCGCCAGAACTTCAGGCGCAATATCCTGAAATTAGATCCTATGCAGCTTATGGGATAGACGATCCGACGGCTTTCGCTAGGTTTTGTGTATCTCCTTATAAAGGAGTCAATGGTATAATCCTTTCCGGTGTTAAAGATGAAACTTTGGTTATTGAAGCCGATTTGGAAGATGTGAATAAAACAAGTTTTCGAGCTAGACGATCTTCAAATAACGGAAAACAAGCCTTTGAGTGTACTACAGAAGATGATTTGGTATTAGCTTCTGAGTTGTATAATAGTTCTGATACGTTTGCTCGTTCAGGGGATGATGGCATTCTTCATACATTTGATTTGGCCATGTCAGTAACGGGTGAGTATTCCCAATTTCATGGAGGTACTTTACCTTTAGTAAACAGTGCTATAGCCATTACGGTTACTCGTGTAAATGGTGTTTATGAAACAGATTTTAATGTTACAATGATTTTGGTAAGTGATAATGATGATGTAATTTATTTAAACCCAAATACCGATCCTTATAGTGGCACTAGTGATGCTGCCTATAATTCAACACTTCAAACAACCTTAGACGCCAACATCACAAGTTATGATATTGGTCATTTAATGGCTGGAATAGGCAACAATGGTAATGCCGGTTGTATTGGTTGTATATGTGTTGCGGGTCAAAAAGGGAGTGGATTTACCACAAGTACGTCCCCTATTGGAGACAACTTTGATATTGATTATGTAGCTCATGAAATGGGGCATCAGTTCGGTGCAAACCATACTTTTACCCATGCATCTGAAGGCAGTGGAATTGCCCAAATGGAACCAGGAAGTGGGTCAACCATTATGGGGTATGCAGGAATTACCGGAGCTACCGACGTGCAGCCTCATTCAGATCCTTATTTCCATGCAATTTCCATTCAGCAAATAACAGCGCATGTTGCTACTAGAACATGTGATATTGAGACTAATACCGGAAACAATGCTCCAGTGGTTAACGCAGGATCAAACTTAACATTGCCAATTGGCACTGCTTTCACTTTGACAGGTTCTGCCACAGATGCAGATTCAGGGGATGTCTTGACCTACTGTTGGGAGCAATTTGATGAAAATAATGGTAATAATGCTTATCCTGATCCTACTTCTGCGAATAGTAACAGGCCTTTGTTTAGGTCTTACAACCCAACAACAGATACATCAAGGACATTTCCAAAAATGGAGGACTTGCTTAGTTTTGGTATTAATGGAACTACATGGGAAAAAATCCCAACCGTTGGAAGAAGTGCAGATTTCCGATTGACCGTAAGAGATAATAGACCCAATGGCGGAACTACAAGTTATGACGATATGGTGGTCACTTGGGATGCTACTAAAGGCCCTTTAACAGTAACCTCACAAAATACAACAGGAATTATATGGAATAATGGTGATATGGAAACAGTAACATGGGACGTTAACAATACAAGTGCTATGGCTGGAGCTGCTAATGTTAATATTTTATTATCTACCGATGGGGGTCAAACATATTCGCAAACATTAGCATCAAACATTCCTAATAATGGTTCTGCAACTGTTACGGTTCCCAATACACCTGCGCCTTATTGTAGGCTAATGATTCAACCAACTGGCGCTCCTTTCTTTGCAATTAATAGTGAGGATTTTTCAATAGATTATCAAATCACAACGTCTTGCGAAACATTTACAGTTAACCCTAATTTTGCATTACCTGATGCTGCCAGCTCTTTGTCAGGTCTTGCATTGAATTCTACTTCCACTGAAACACTTGGAGGAAATGTTTATATTAAAGTAGGGGTAGACATTACACACACTTATATCGGGGATCTGTATATTGCCTTGCAAAGCCCAACGGGGACTTTTATCTGGTTGGCTCAAGAGCCTTGTGGAAATTATGAGGACATGAATGTCACTTTTGTTGAAGGAGGAAGTACGTTTAATTGTGCATCTCCAACTGTCGGAGATGTAGCTCCAATAGCATCTTTTTCTGCATTTGATGGAGAGTCTGCCGCTGGAGAATGGATTTTGGATATAGCAGATGCCTATTCTCTAGATACGGGGACTGTAAACTCATGGACTCTTGAAATTTGCTCAACTACAGAAACACAACTTTCAGTAGAAGAAAATGAATTCTTAGGATTCTCTCTTTTCCCTAACCCTAATAATGGTGAAT
Organism: Mangrovimonas sp.; assembly: GCA_020435705.1. Classification (GTDB taxonomy): domain Bacteria; phylum Bacteroidota; class Bacteroidia; order Flavobacteriales; family Flavobacteriaceae; genus HKST-UBA85. The sequence continues at coordinate 28 of JAGQZG010000280.1, read as the reverse complement.
TTACTATCAAGTTTAAAACCATTTCGGG
>JAGQZG010000279.1 GCA_020435705.1 Mangrovimonas sp. | reverse complement strand
TAAGAGGATGGAGTTTGGGATAGTAATTTTAAACTCTCATTTAAAAAATACACAACATGAAAAAAATTATACTCGGCTTATCTTTAACCTTTTCATTGAGTTTTTCCATATTGGCCCAGACTGACTTAAAAGGAAAAGTCCAAAATGCCAATAACGAACCACTTCCAGATGTCTATGTCTATAATTTAAACTCTAAAAGCCATGCTCACAGCCTTGAGAATGGAGTGTTTATTTTGGATCATACCAAGGTGGGCGACTCTTTGGAATTTGGTCTTTTAGGCTATGAAAGATTGAGGATTCAGGTTAAGAATGAAGATTTTAAAATAGCCAAAATAGTTGTGCTGAAAGAAAAGTACTATGAATTGGATGAATTGATTCTCAACCAGCAGTTAAACACTGTAAGCACTATTTCCAAGCTTGATTTGGAGATTACTCCCGTGAATTCTTCACAGGAGATCTTGAGGAAAGTACCCGGGCTCATCATTGGACAGCATGCGGGAGGTGGAAAGGCTGAACAAATGTTTTTGCGAGGGTTTGACATTGATCATGGGACCGATATCAAACTAGCCGTAGATGGTATGCCTGTGAATATGGTGTCACATGCACATGGGCAAGGCTACAGTGATTTACATTTTTTAATTCCTGAAACTATTGATAAAATTGACTTTGGAAAAGGACCGTACTACGTCGATAAAGGCGATTTTGATGTGGCTGGCTATGTTGATTTTTACACCAAAGACCAGCTTAAGGAAAGTACGGTTAGTTTCTCGTTGGGGCAGTTCAATACATTGCGAACTTTAGGATTGATAAATCTCACGGGAAAGAATTCAACAAACAACAATGCCTATGTAGCCGTGGAATATTTGGAAGGAGATGGGCCTTTTGAATCTCCTCAAAATTTCAACCGCCTAAACGTGATGGGCAAGTGGACAAACTATTCAAAGAATAATGACAAGACCACCATAAGCCTTTCGCATTTCACGAGCCGATGGGATGCTTCTGGGCAAATCCCACAAAGAGCGGTAGATTCTGGATTGATAACTCGGTTTGGCGCTATTGATGATACCGAAGGTGGCGAAACTTCCAGAAGTAACATTAATGTTGAATATTTTAAGCACCTGAGTGATGAGACCCAGTTCTTGGCCAATGCATTTATGAGTAGATACGGACTGGAGCTTTATTCCAACTTTACTTTCTATTTGGAAGATCCTGTAAATGGAGATCAAATAAGACAGAAAGAAAACCGAACCATTTATGGGCTCAATACAAAATTCATAACCGATGTTTCTTTAGGTGATATTCCAACTAGTCTATCATATGGTTTAACGTTTAGATATGACGATATAAACGAGATTGAATTATCGCACACGGTCAATAGAGATACAACCTTAGAACCACTCAAATTGGGAGATATAGACCAAACAAACGTGAGTGGTTTCCTTGGAGCTGAATTTGAATTCAATAAGTTGAAAATTGTCCCCGCTTTGCGATTGGATTATTTCAAGTTTGTTTACAATGACAAATTGGCTACGGCTTACACCAGAGCTTCCGAAACAAAAACCGCTTTGAGTCCTAAACTTGATTTTTACTATGAAGCACAAGAAAACCTTCAACTTTATCTAAAAAATGGCATTGGATTTCATTCCAATGATGCACGTGTGGTGATAAGTCAAAGTGGTCATGAAATTTTGCCCAAAGCCTATGGCTCAGACCTTGGGGTATTATGGAAACCGTTTCCCAGTGTAGTGATTAATTCGGCTCTTTGGTACTTGTTCTTGGAACAGGAGTTTGTGTATGTGGGAGATGCTGGTATTGTTGAACCCAGCGGGAAAACGCAACGTTTTGGTCTTGATTTTGGTGTGCGTTACCAAATTAAGGATTGGTTGTTTTTTGATACCGATTTGACGTTAAACCATGGCCGAAGTGTTGACGAACCGAGTGGTGAAGATTATATTCCACTGGCTCCCGATTTTACACTAACAGGTGGATTGTCTACGATTAATTTAAAAGGGTTTTCGGGAGGAATTCGCTATAGATATATTGATGACAGACCCGCAAATGAAGATAACTCTATTGTAGCTGAAGGATATTTTGTTACCGACTTAAATGCCAATTATACATTCAATCATTTTAGTTTGGGCGTTGTCATAGAAAATCTATTTGATACAGAGTGGAATGAAACTCAATTTGCCACAGAATCCAGACTGTTTAATGAGCCAGATTCGGTAGAGGAAATTCACTTTACGCCCGGAACGCCATTTTTTATAAAAGGAGTAGTGAGTTATACTTTTTAGAAGAAGCTAATATTTCTGACTTTTATCATTTTTTTCTAGGGTTAAAAATGGTAAATTTGAGAATTAAATGAGCAAATTAAAACCCAAA
>JAGQZG010000027.1 GCA_020435705.1 Mangrovimonas sp. | reverse complement strand
ACGTTGTGCAATAGCAGTATCTATGGTATTTTTCTCATAACCTCTGTTGAAAGAATGCACATAATGGGAAATAACTCTTTCAATGGGATTTCTCATGATGTAAATAAACTTCATGTTGGGGTTATACTCCTGAATGTCTTTATGGATGTTGGGATTGAAATGAGGAAATTTCGAATAATTGGTAGAGCCTTCACCATATAATTTAGCTTCCCTTTCAAAACTCTTATGATAAGAGCCAAGATGTTCTCTCCAATCCGTTTTACTGAAAAACTGGGGTTCTTTTATCTCAGGGAAACAAATGTCAGGATGTTTGGAAAGAGCTTCACATAATGCTGTTGTAGCACATTTCATAGCGCCTATAACTAGGAAATTTACTTTAACAGAATGGGTGTTGGTCATGGTTGGTTAATACTTTGATTCAAATCATTTATGTAGCTAAGTAAGTCCTCTTTGCCTAAACCATTGGATGATGAAGTGATGAAATATTGAGGCATTTCCTCCCATGTTTCCAGCATGATGCTTTCATAGGCTTTAATATGATCTTCAATATCTTTAGGTTTTAGTTTATCGGCTTTAGTGAAAATGATGCAGAAGGGAATCATGTTTTCTCCTAACCATTCCATGAATTCCATATCTATTGTCTGGGGTTCGTGTCTAATGTCTACAAGTACAAACCCGCAAACCAATTGTTTTCTTTTGCTAAAATACTCAGTGATAAATTTTTGAAACGTCCGTTTAGCACTTTTGGAAACTCTGGCATAACCATAACCGGGTAAGTCTACCAAGTGCCAGTTTTTATTAATAAGAAAGTGGTTTATTAATTGTGTTTTTCCTGGTTTTCCTGAGGTTTTGGCTAGACTTTTTCTGTTAGCCAGCATGTTTATCAAAGACGATTTTCCTACATTGCTACGGCCAATAAAAGCATATTCTGGCAAAAGGCTTTTAGGGCACTTTTCCACATTGGAATTGCTCATGATAAATTCAGCCGACTTTATTTCCATGATTAGGGAAATTTAGAGATTTCGCTTCTTTAACCAGCTTTCTAAGATGTTGTTGAACTCTTCTGGATGTTCCATCATAGCGGCGTGGCCACATTTATCTATCCAATACAAATCAGAATCTTGAAGTAGTGAGTGGAATTCTTCTGCAACATCGGGTGGTGTCACGGTGTCGTTTTTACCCCAAATAATACAGGTTGGAATGTGTATCTTGGGAAGATCTTTTGCCATGTTGTGCCGAATGGCGCTTTTGGCTATGGCTAGTGTTTTAACCAACTTGTTGCGGTCATTTACAGTAGCATAGACTTCATCAACAATCTCTTTTGTGGCTACTTCAGGATCGTAAAATACATCTTGTGCCTTCTTCTTGATAACTTCATAGTCGCTTCGCTTGGTGTAACCACCTCCCATAGCACTTTCGTATAGGCCTGAACTGCCCGTAATAATCAATGCTTTGACCTTTTCTGGGAAAAGTTTGGTATGATAAAGGCCAATATGCCCACCTAAGGAATTGCCCAGAAGAATAACCTCTTGGTACCCTTTGTGTTCAATAAAGTTATGAAGGTATTTAGCAAAGCTCCTTACATTGGTTTTTAACAAGGACATTGTGTAGATAGGGAGTTCTGGAATAACAACCTTGTAGCCAATTTTACTAAAATGTTTGGTCACTGAGTTAAAATTGCTCAATCCTCCCATTAAACCATGCAAAACAATAATAGGCGTGCCTTCTCCTACTTCAATATAGCTGTAATCAGCCTCTTTTTTTAAACTATGCCTCATTAGTTAGTTTATAGTTTTGGTCAAAAACAAATATAGTTATTTCAATCATATTTCCTCGGTATGTAAGAAATAGTTTGAGCATGCAAATATCAACAAATTATTGATAAGTCTGCGTGTTCTGTAAGTTATTGACAATCAAATTATGCTTGGCGTAAAATAAGGTGTAGGCGTTATTTGGTTGCGTTTAATCGAAAAATTATTAACAAAGTGGTAAATTGTGGTAAAAAGTGGTATATTTTTCAATATATTTGAAACTTAAACCAAAAACTATACCCTAAGCACCTTGTGAATTCATTAATAGGGACATACGAGTGTAAAGCAGATTCCAAAGGAAGAATCATGTTGCCCGCGCCTCTAAAAAAACAGCTCATGCCTGTTTTGGAAAAGGGGTTTGTGGTGAAACGTGCTGTTTTTCAGCAATGCTTGGAGTTGTACCCAATGGATGAATGGCAGGCTTTAATGCAAAAGGTAAATAAGCTTAACAGGTTTAAAAAGAAGAACAACGATTTTATTAGACGATTTACAGCTGGTGTCCGAGTGATTGAGGTAGATCCAACGGGACGTATTTTGATTCCTAAGGATTTGGTGGTTTTTGCTGATATATCCAAGGAAATTGTAGTGTCAACTGCAATTAATATAGTTGAGATTTGGGACAAAGACAGGTATGAAAAAGCTATTGACGATGCCACAGGAGATTTTGCTGATCTAGCTGAAGAAGTCATGGGACAAGATGATACAGACGATGGAATATCATAATCCGGTTTTGCTCAAAGAAACCGTTGATGGTTTGAATATACATGAAGGTGGAATTTATGTAGATGTCACTTTTGGCGGTGGTGGTCACAGTAAAGAAATATTGAAAAGATTGGGTCCTAACGGTAAGCTTCTGGCTTTTGATCAGGATCAAGACGCTCTTAAAAATAGCATTGACGACGATCGTTTCACTTTGATCAATGAAAATTTCAGATATCTGAAGCGATTTTTAAGGTTTCATGGAGTGAAGCAAGTGGATGGGATTTTGGCCGATTTTGGGGTGTCTTCACATCAATTTGACGAAGCTGAAAGAGGTTTTTCCATACGCTTTGATGCAGCGCTAGACATGCGAATGAACCAAAACGATAAGCTTTCGGCTTTTCATGTGGTAAATGAGTACGAGGAAAACCAATTGCGAAATGTGCTTTACAATTATGGTGAGTTGAAACAAGCGCCAGCCATGGCCAGAACGATAGTTTCTGCCAGGAAAAGTGCGCCCATTGAAACGAGTGCTCAGTTACAGGAAGTGTTAAAACGATTTTTGCCACCAAGAAGGGAAAATAAGGTGCTGGCTCAAATCTTTCAGGCAATTAGGATTGAGGTGAACCAAGAAATTGAAGTCTTGAAAGAGTTTTTAGAGCAAACGCCAGAAGTGCTAAAAACGGGCGGGCGGTTAAGTGTTATCTCTTACCATTCTTTGGAAGATAGATTGGTGAAACGATTTATGAGAAATGGACTGTTTGAAGGTGAACCGGAGCGCGACCTGTATGGGAACTTTGAAGTGCCGTTCAAAAAAATAGGGAACATGATAGTTCCGACAAATGAAGAAATAGCATTGAATAACAGAGCAAGAAGTGCAAAACTTAGAATAGCAGAAAAACTGTGAAAAAAAGTATTTACAGCATCCTTAAGGGAACATTTCTCATAAGTGACGATTCGTTTAAGAATTGGAGGGTTATCCTCTTCATTTCTGCGTTGGCTCTCGTGATGATAGCCAGTTCTCATAGCGCCGATAAAAAAGTGCATGAAATTGCTCGTTTGAATAATGAAGTAAAAGAATTACGATCGGCTTATATAGATGGCTGTTCTCGATTGATGGATATGCGAATGGAGTCAAATGTCTCTCAAAAAATGGCCGAAAGGGGACTTCGGCCCTCGGAAACACCGCCGCAAAAAATTAGAGTTAAATCCCAAAAGTGATTAAGAAGGTTTGGCAGTAACAGAGAAGAACATATTAAATAGACTGTATTTTGTAGCTGTGTGTATGTTCATCTTCGCCATTGCAATTGTGGTGAAGATTTGCGACATTCAGTTTGTACATGGTGATACCTACAGGGATTTGGCCGAAACACGGACAGTCAAAAATGTCACTATTCCTGCCAATAGAGGTAATATTTACTCGGCAGATGGTAGCTTGTTGGCAACTTCTGTGCCCAAATACGATATCCGTATCGATGCTTTAGCGCCTTCGGATGCAACGTTCAATAAATATCTGGTGTCCTTGTCCGACTCTCTTTCAAGGTATTCGGGGAAATCGTCCAGTTATTATCAGAACCAACTTCGCAAAGCACGAGCCAATAAAAATAGATACTTCTTGTTGGCAAGAAATATTGGATACTCCGATTATGCAAGAATGCGAAATTTTCCCATGCTCAATTTAGGAGCTTTTAAAGGAGGTCTAATTGTGGAGCAAACTACAAAACGTGAACATCCAATGGGTGGAATTGCACAACGCTCCATAGGTTATGAGCGATTTGATGAAGACGGAAATGTGACAAGAGCAGGAATAGATGGAGCTTTTGGCGTCAAGTATTTAAGAGGTGTAGATGGACATAGATTAAAGCAAAAAATTGGCAATGGTCAATGGAAACCATTAAAAGATTATAATGAAGTTGAGCCACAAGATGGTTATGATGTGTATTCCACTATTGACGCCAACATCCAGGATATAGCACACCATTCATTGTTGCAGCAGTTGGAGTATTATGAGGCAGATCATGGTTGTGTAGTGGTTATGGAAGTTAAAACAGGCGAGATTAGAGCTATTTCAAACCTGGGTAGATCAGAGTCAGGTTATTACTATGAGCGTCTAAACTATGCCGTTGGAGAAGCCATAGAGCCAGGCTCAACATTTAAGACCGTTGCACTTATTTCAGCATTGGAAGATAAAGTAGTAGATACCTCGACCATGGTGAATACTGGCATGGGCTACAAACAGTTTTATGGTAGAGGAATTTATGATACACATGGTCACGGGAGAATTTCCGTTGCCAGAGCTTTAGAAGTATCCTCAAATATTGGCCTTGCAACGATAATCGATGAGGGATATTCAAAGAATCCTAAGCAATTCATACAGCACTTAAAAGATTGGAAGCTATCTGAACCTTTAGGGCTCCCAATTATTGGTGAAGGAAAACCAGTTATCCCAGAGCCTGGCGATAAGTTGTGGAGTCGTAATGCGCTTCCATCAATGGCCTATGGCTACAATTTAAAATTAACACCACTTCAAATATTGACATTTTACAATGGAATAGCCAATAATGGTGAAATAATCAAGCCTCGTTTTATAAGAGAGGTAAGGGAATTTGATAAGGTTATTGAAAGCTTCAATAAAAAAGTCATTAACCCAAAAATATGCTCAGATAAAACACTTTCTGAAATTCAGGAAATTCTTAAAAACATAGTTGTAAGAGGAACAGGAAATTCTCTGTATTCTGAAAATTTTTCAATGGCCGGAAAAACAGGAACAGCTCAAACAGAATATTGGATGAAAGATTGGAAAGAAAATAGACGCTATGTGTCATCGTTCGCTGGTTATTTCCCAGCTGATAATCCTAAATATTCCTGTATAGTGGTCGTTCATAAGCCAAGTACAAAAAAAGGCTACTATGGTGCCGATGTATCTGGTCCTGTTTTTAAAAGAATCGCCCAAAAGATTTTTACGGATACGCCAATATATGATGAAGTGAAGACTCTTGAGGTAAAGAATGCTTCGATTGAAAATGAGTATCAAGAATATTACACAGCGGTAAATACGTATAAAACCATCATGCCTGATGTCACCGGACTGCCAGCTATGGATGCAGTGTCGCTTCTGGAAAACATGGGATTGAAAGTGAAATTCAATGGAGTGGGTGTTGTGAAAAAGCAATCCGTGGAAAAGGGTGTAAGGATAAAACCAAATCAAACAGTTGAACTAGAAAGTTAATGGCCATTCTTAAGGACATATTATATAAAGTAACCATCAATAAAGTGGTGGGAAGTACCAGTGTGGAAATCCACAACCTTGCTTTTGACTCCAGAAAAATCGAGACTAAGGATGCTTTTGTTGCCATTAGAGGAAGCTTGTCGGATGGACACAATTTTATCGATAAGGCTATTGAAAATGGTGCTTTGGCTGTGATTTGTGAAGAAATACCTGAGCATTTGGTTTCGGGAATAACATACATTGAAGTAGATAATACCAACAGGGCTTTGGCTTATATGGCCAATAATTTTTATGATAGCCCTTCCGAAAATCTGAAACTGGTTGGTGTTACTGGAACTAACGGAAAAACGACGGTAGCTTCTTTACTCTATAATTTATTCCAAAAAGCAGGGTTTAAGGTAGGCTTGTTGTCTACGGTAAAGATTTTAGTAGATGAGACTGAATATAAGGCAACTCATACCACGCCAGACTCTTTGACCATCAACTACTATCTGCAATTGATGAATATGGCCGGTGTTGAATACTGCTTTATGGAGGTTAGCTCTCATGGAATTCATCAATCTCGTACCGAAGGCTTGCAGTTTGAAGGGGGTATTTTTACTAACCTTTCACACGATCATTTAGACTATCATAAAACTTTTGCGGAGTATCGCGATGTGAAAAAGCGGTTTTTTGATATGCTTTCTCCTAAGGCTTTCGCTTTGGTAAATATTGACGACAAGAACGGCTTGATTATGCTGCAAAATACCAAGGCTAGAAAATTCACCTATGCCTTGAAATCCTATGCAGATTATCGTGCGCAGATTCTGGAAAACCAATTTTCGGGCTTATTGCTGAAAATAAACGATGTTGAGGTGTGGACCAAACTTATTGGCAATTTCAATGCCTATAACCTTTTGGCCATTTATGCCACGGCAGATTTGTTGGGCTTGGAGCAACAGGAGATATTGATGTTGATGAGCGAACTGGAATCCGTTAGCGGCCGCTTCCAATATGTGGTTTCTGAAGAAAACATTACAGCCATTGTTGATTATGCGCACACCCCTGATGCATTAAAAAATGTACTCGAAACCATTAACAGTATCCGTACCAAAAATGAAGAACTCATTACGGTAGTGGGTTGCGGTGGAGATCGTGATAAAACCAAACGCCCCAAGATGGGCCATATAGCTTCCGAATTGAGTACAAAGGCCATTTTTACCAGTGATAACCCTAGAAGTGAAGTCCCCGAAACTATCATTCAAGATATAGAAAGTGGTGTAGAACCACAGAATTATAGAAAAACGGTATCCATTGTGGATAGAAAACAGGCCATTAAAACGGCTTGCCAAATGGCGCAACCCAATGACATTATTCTCATTGCTGGAAAAGGCCACGAAACCTATCAGGAAATTAAAGGAGAACGTTTCGATTTTGATGATTTCAAGATTGTGAAAGAATTTTTAAAAGAATTACAGAAATAGCATGTTATACTATCTTTTCGAATACTTAGAGAAACAATACCAGTTGCCTGGAGCCAGTGTCTTTCAGTACATTACGTTCCGTGCTGCCTTGGCTATCATTCTTTCATTATTGTTTTCTACCATTTTCGGAAAACGCATTATTGGCTATTTAAGGAAGCAGCAGGTGGGCGAGAGCATTAGAGATCTTGGCTTGGCTGGTCAAGTTGAAAAAGCTGGTACGCCAACAATGGGTGGAATCATAATTATTTTGGCAACATTAATACCTGTTCTCTTATTGGCAAAACTTGATAATATTTATGTTATTCTTTTGCTTATAACGACTGTTTGGATGGGATTGGTGGGCTTCATGGACGATTACATTAAAGTATTCAAAAAAGATAAGGAAGGACTCAAAGGGCGTTTCAAAATTATGGGACAGGTTGGTTTGGGCTTGGTTATTGGAGCTATTATGTATTTCCATCCTGGTGTTACTATTAAACAGGAAAAAGTTAATCCTGTGGCTTCCGTTCAAGTTGAAGCCCAAGTAGAAAGAGAGTTTAGACCAGAAGAGAAATCACTGAAAACTACCATTCCTTTTGTTAAGAACAACGAGTTTGATTATACCAATTTGATTACATGGGTGAACAAAGACCTGGCGGATTATGCCTGGCTTATTTTCATCCCCATAGTCATTTTCATCATTACGGCGGTTTCCAATGGTGCCAATCTTACCGATGGTATAGACGGATTGGCGGCAGGTAGCTCGGCCATTATTGTTTTTGCCTTGGCCATTTTTGCCTTCGTTTCGGGTAACATCGTGTTTTCCGATTACTTGAATGTCATGTTTATTCCGCGAACCGGTGAAATGGTGGTTTACATAGCGGCTTTTATGGGGGCACTCATAGGCTTTTTGTGGTATAACACTTATCCGGCTCAGGTATTTATGGGAGACACAGGCAGTTTGACAATTGGCGGAATCATAGCCGTTATTGCGATTGCGGTAAGAAAGGAGTTGCTAATACCCATTTTGTGCGGAATCTTTTTTGCCGAAAACCTTTCGGTCATGCTACAGGTGAGCTGGTTTAAATATACCAAGAAGAAGTATGGCGAAGGCCGTCGCATTTTCAAGATGTCGCCCCTACATCATCATTACCAAAAATCAGGGTATCATGAAAGTAAGATAGTAACGCGGTTTTGGATTGTGGGCATTTTTTTGGCCATCATATCCATCGTGACTTTGAAATTGAGATAAATGAAACGCTTAGTAGTTCTTGGAGGTGGAGAAAGTGGTGTGGGCGCCGCACTGCTGGGAAAAGCAAAAGGCTATCAAGTTTTTGTTTCAGACTTTGGGAAAATTAAAGAAAACTATAAGAACGTTCTTAAGCATTATGAGATTGAATGGGAGGATGGAGGTCATACAGAGGCTAACATCCTGAATGCCGATGTGGTTATGAAAAGCCCTGGGATTCCAGATAAAGCTCCTATAGTGAAACAGTTGAAAGCCAATGGGGTAAAGATTGTTTCCGAATTGGAGTTTGCTTCACAGTTTACCAATGCAACTATCATTGGAATTACGGGAAGCAATGGAAAAACGACCACGGCAACCTTGACGCATCACATTTTAAAACAAGAATTGAATGTGGGGCTTTCAGGGAATATAGGCGACAGTTTTGCCAAGCAAATCTTGGACTATAACTATCCCAATTATGTGTTGGAAATAAGCAGTTTTCAGTTGGATGATATTGAACATTTCAGGCCACATATTGCTGTAATTACCAACATAACACCAGATCATTTGGACCGCTATGATTACAAGTTTGAAAATTATATCGCTTCCAAATTTAGGATAGCCATGAACCAAACGGCTCAAGATTACCTCATTTACGATGCCGATGATGAAGTCATTGAAGTTTGGTTAAAAGCACATCCAGTTCAGTCTACGTTGTTGCCTTTTTCGCTTAAAAAAGATTTGGAAAATGGAACCTGTATAGAAAATGAAAATATTAAAATAACTATAGATAATAATCAAATAACTATGCCAGTAAAAGACATATCCTTACAAGGAAATCACAACATTAAAAACGCCATGGCGGCTTCCACGGTAGCACATCTATTAAAAATCAGGAAGCAAACCATACGGGAAAGTTTGGAAAACTTTCAAGGTGTTGAACACCGTTTGGAACAAGTATTAAAAATTAACAAGGTGAATTATATCAACGATTCAAAAGCTACCAACGTAAATGCTACCTACTACGCTTTGGAGAGTATGGATGCGCCTACCGTTTGGATTGTTGGAGGACAAGATAAAGGAAATGATTACAGAGAGTTGTATCCTTTTGTGAATGAAAAAGTAAAGGCCATTATCTGTTTAGGGGTTGATAATTCCAAAATTATCGATGCTTTTAATGGTATGGTAGATGTGATGGTTGAAACCCAATTTATGAGCGAAGCGGTAAAAATTGCTTATAAAATTGCTGAACCGGGAGATAATGTGCTCCTGTCTCCAGCCTGTGCGAGTTTTGACCTATTTGAAAATTATGAAGACCGTGGGCGTCAATTTAAACAAGCAGTAAGAAATTTATAATGCAAAACCTGTTTAACAGTTTAAAAGGAGATAGATTAATATGGGCCATAGCCGCTTTGCTGGCTATTTTTTCCTTCTTGCCCGTATACAGTGCCGCCAGTAATCTGGCATACTCTGGTGGCTCTGGCAATACCTTTACCTTTTTTGTTAAGCACTTCATGCATTTGGCCTTGGGCTTTGCCATTATTTATGGTGTTCATAGAATTCCTTATCGCTATTTCAGGGGCTTGTCTATTGTCATGATGCCGGTGGTTATTGTTCTGCTTATAGTAACAATGATGCAGGGAACCACTATTGATGGGGCTAATGCAAGTCGTTGGATACAGATTCCACTGGTTGGTATGTCTTTTCAAACGTCTACATTCGCTGCGGTGGTTTTAATGATTTATGTGGCGCGATATCTATCCAAAATAAAGGATTCTGAAGTAACGTTTAAGGAAACTATTTTGCCGCTTTGGCTGCCTGTGTTTATGGTGTTGGCTTTAATATTACCCGCCAACTTTTCAACCACAGCTATCATTTTTGCCATGATCATGATGCTGGCATTCATAGGTGGTTATCCTTTTAAATATTTGTTGATTATCGTTGGTTCTGGCATTGCTGCTTTGGCCTTGTTTATAGTTTTGGCAAAAGCATTTCCCAATCTAATGCCAAATAGGATTCAAACATGGGAAAGCAGAATACTGAATTTTGCCAATGGCGAAGATACCGAAGCCGATTACCAAATAGAAAAAGCCAAAATCGCGATAGCTTCTGGTGGTATTCAGGGGGTGGGACCGGGAAAAAGCACGCAAAAGAACTTTTTACCGCAATCCTCCTCCGATTTTATTTATGCCATCATTATTGAAGAGTATGGGCTCATAGGCGGGTTTTTCTTGATTATTGCCTATTTGTGGTTGTTGTTCAGGATAGTTATTGTGGCTCAGAAGGCCGATACCGTCTTTGGAAAATTGGTGGTTTTGGGTGTGGGATTGCCCATTGTTTTCCAAGCCTTGATAAACATGGCGGTAGCTGTAGAATTGTTTCCCGTTACTGGGCAAACCTTGCCATTGATAAGTAGTGGGGGAACGTCTATTTGGATGACTTGCATGGCTATAGGGGTCATTTTAAGTGTGAGTGCCAAACGTGAAGAGATAAAGGAATTAGAGACTATGGAAGAGAATCCTTTGGAGATTCTTTCAGAAACGATTTAGAATTTGACAGAAAACAGAGCATATAAAATTATTCTTTCCGGTGGTGGTACGGGTGGACATATTTATCCAGCGGTTGCCATTGCCAACGAGTTGAAGCGCCGATTTCCTGAGGCGAAGTTCTTGTTTGTAGGAGCTTCCGATAAGATGGAAATGGAAAAAGTGCCTCAGGCTGGTTATGAAATTGAAGGACTTTGGATTTCTGGAATTCAAAGAAAATTAACCCTCAAGAATGCTATGTTTCCGTTTAAGCTGCTGTCCAGTTTGCTTAAGTCCAAAAAAATACTCAAACGCTTCAAGCCCGATGTAGCCATTGGGACCGGAGGGTTTGCCAGCGGGCCGTTACTCTATGCTGCTGCTTCCAAAGGAATCCCGAGTTTGATTCAGGAGCAAAACTCATATCCAGGCATTACGAACAAATGGCTGGCTAAAAAAGTTGACAAAATTTGTGTTGCGTACGATCATTTGGAGCGGTTCTTTCCAGAAGGAAAATTAATAAAAACCGGGAATCCGGTACGTCAGGATTTATTGGATATTGATTCCAAAACGCTTCATGCCAAAGACCACTTTGGTTTAAACCACGGCAAATATACATTACTGGTTTTGGGAGGTAGTTTGGGCGCTAGAAGAATTAACGAATTGATAGAAAAGGAATTGGATTATTTCGGCGGTAGAAATGTTCAGATTATTTGGCAATGTGGCAAGCTTTATCAGAAAACCTATCGGATTTATGACGATATCAACTATGTGCATGTGCATCCATTCATCAACACAATGGATTTGGCCTATGCGGCTGCAGATATCATCATTTCACGGGCTGGGGCCATTTCGGTATCGGAGTTATGCATTGTGGGCAAGCCCGTTATTTTTATCCCGTCTCCTAATGTTGCGGAGGACCATCAAACTAAAAATGCCGAAGCCTTGTCTTCTGAAAATGCGGCAATAGTAATTAAGGAAGAAGACCTGGACGTGGACTTTGAAAGTAAGTTTTCGCAATTGCTTAATTCCAAAGAAAAAAGAGAGCAACTGAGTGAAAATATCAAGAAGTTTGCTATGGTCAATGCCACAAAAGAGATAGTAGATCAAGTAGAATTATTATTGAAAAAGTGAATTTAGAAAACGTACATAGGGTTTATTTTGTTGGTATCGGTGGTATCGGGATGAGCGCCTTGGCACGCTATTTCACTACACTGAAAAAGATGGTGGCGGGTTATGATAAAACGCCTTCGGATATTACCCATGCCTTAACGGATTTAGGCATTGCCATAACCTTTAACGAAGACGTTAATGAAATTCCTAAACCGTATCTGGATCCTGAACATACTTTAATCGTTTATACGCCAGCAATTCCTAAAACTCATAAGCAGTTGGTATATTTTCAAACGCATGGGTTTACCGTCATGAAACGTTCCCAGGTCTTGGGAATGGTGACTCAAAACTCGTATTGTTTTGCAGTTTCCGGTACTCACGGAAAAACAACTACAACTAGTATTTTGGCGCATTTGTTATATGAGTGCAAGGCCAGTTTTACGGCCTTTTTAGGCGGTGTAAGTGAGAATTATAATTCCAACTTTATTTCCACAGGAACCGAGATATCAGTAGTGGAGGCTGATGAATTTGACCGCTCATTTTTAACGCTTTCACCAGATATGGCCTGCATCACATCTATGGATGCCGATCATTTAGATATCTATGGTGAAGCAGAGCATCTCAGGGAATCGTTCAGGGAATTCTCAAGAAAAGTAAAGGAAAACGGAAAGTTGTTTGTTAAGAATGGATTGCCCATTAAAGGCATTACTTATGGGATTGAAGACCATTCCGATTACACCATTCAGAACATAAAAATAGAAAACGGAACGTATGTTTTTGACGTGAAAACACCAAAAACAACGTTGGAAAATATCAAATTTAACCTACCTGGTAGACATAATCTGTCGAATGCTTTAATTGCTTTGGCGATGACTGTAGAATATGGTTTCCCTCACCAGCAGCTCGCCAAAGCATTAGCATCTTTTAAAGGGGTTAAACGAAGATTTTCCTATCAAATCAAGAGTGAAAATTTAATTTTTATTGATGATTATGCTCATCATCCAGAAGAAATCAACGCAGTTAAGCAAGCGGTTTTTGAAATGTACCCAGAGAAGAAAAAGTTGGTCATTTTTCAACCGCATTTATATAGCAGGACAAGGGATTTTGCCCAGGAGTTTGCAGAGAGCTTAACGCCTTTTGACGAGGTTTTTCTTTTGGACATTTATCCGGCGCGGGAGTTGCCAATAGAAGGGGTTACTTCTGAATGGTTATTGTCTAAAATAAAGAATGAAAACAAGCAGTTGGTTCGTAAAGAACAATTGATTGAAAAAATATTAAAAAGCCAAGCTCAGGTGGTCATTACTTTGGGTGCTGGCGATATAGGTGAAGAAGTGAAATCCATTAAACAAGCATTATCAGTTGAAGGTTAAATTCAGACATATCAAGTTAGTACTGCTGTTGGGCTTCTCGGTCTTTCTGTTTGCCTTTTCGTCCATGCGGAATTCGCAACGCAAAGTACACCAGCCATTAATTGAGTTTAAGGGTAAAAACGACCCTTATATCACGACACAAACTGTTAGTAAATTGTTAATACAAAATCAACAAACGGTTACGGATAAGCCTAAAGAAACTTTAGATTTGAACCGGTTAGAAACTGCCCTAAATTCTAATCCAATGATTCGATCTGCTCAGGTTTTTATGCATGTTGACGGTGTGTTGAAAGTTGAGATTGAACAGAAAGAACCTATCGCAAGAGTGCTCACTCAGGAATCTTATTACATTGACAGTCAGGGGCAATATATGCCTTTGTCAACAAACCATACTGCTAGAGTACCTTTTGTTACAGGCTCTGTACAAAAAGATAAATTAACCAACGTTTACGCTATAGCCAACAAGGTTTATAACGATGAGTTTCTTAAGAAAAATGTCATTGAGATTCATCAAAATGACGATACTTCCTTGTGGCTCAAGTTAAGAGATTGCAAGTTCACTGTAGAGCTGGGCAATGTGAAACAATTGGATAAAAAAATAAACAACTTAAAGGCTTTTTATCAAAAAGCGCTAAAGGATAACTTACTAAACAACTACTCCAAGGTTAACTTAAGATTTGATAACCAGGTAGTTTGTACCAAAACATAAACTATGGAACAGAATATTTCGGTAGGGTTAGACATAGGGACAACTAAAATAGTAGCCATGGTCGGTAAAAAGAACGAGTATGGCAAACTGGAGATTTTGGGTATAGGAAGATCCAAAAGTTTGGGTGTTCACCGTGGTGTGGTCAATAACATCACGCAAACAATCCAATCTATCCAGTTGGCTGTTCAAGAAGCCGAAGCCGCCGCAGGAGTGAAAATTGAAGAGGTTACAGTGGGTATTGCTGGTCAGCACATCCGAAGCCTTCAACATAGTGATTACATTACTAGACCTAATTCTGAATTGGTTATTGATGAAGACGATATAGACCGCTTGATAAATCAAGTGCACAAACTGGTCATGTTGCCAGGAGAAGAAATAATTCACGTGTTGCCACAAGAATATAAGGTTGATGGCCAAGCCGAAATTAAAGAACCCATAGGGATGTACGGTGGCCGTTTGGAAGCCAATTTCCATGTGGTGGTTGGCCAAGTATCCTCAATTAGAAATATAGGCAGATGCGTTAAAAGTGCAGGGTTGGAATTGGGCGGAATCACGTTGGAGCCTTTGGCATCGGCTAATGCCGTTTTGAGTCAAGAAGAGAAAGAAGCAGGTGTTGCGTTGATTGATATTGGGGGTGGTACCACAGATTTAGCCGTTTTTAAGGATGGCATTATCCGTCATACGGCTGTGATTCCTTTTGGGGGCAATGTGATTACTGAAGATATTAAGGAAGGTTGTTCCATTATTGAAAAACAAGCAGAGTTGTTAAAAATCAAGTTCGGTTCTGCCTGGCCAGGAGAAAACAAGGACAACGAGATTGTTTCCATTCCAGGATTAAGAGGAAGAGAGCCTAAGGAAATCACCTTGAAAAACCTGTCCAAAATTATTCATGCCAGAGTCGTAGAGATTATTGAGCAAGTGTATTTGGAAATCAAAAATTACGGACACGAAGAACAAAAGAAAAAGCTTATTGCTGGAATTGTATTGACCGGTGGTGGTAGCCAACTGAAGCACCTAAAGCAACTGGTTGAATATATCACTGGTATGGACACCCGAATAGGATTTCCAAATGAGCATTTGGCTGGTGATACTGATGACGAAGTTACGAGCCCATTATATGCTACGGCTGTTGGGTTGGTTATGGATGGTCTTAAGAAACAAGAAAAGCGAAAGCTTGAAAAAATTGAGGAAAAAGTAGAAGAGACCAAAAGCGAAGAAACAAAGACTTCAAATGAAGTTGAAGAACCAAAACCAAGAAAGGAAAGACGCTCTTTCTTGGATAAGTTAACAGAAAGAGTCAAAGACTTTTTGGATAACGCAGAATAGAATAAGATAAAAGAACAGGAAAATATCGAAAGATAATTCCAGAATAAAATTTAAAAACGAAATAAAACGAAATTCATGAGCAGCAACAAAGAATTCGAGGGCATTACATTCGATCTTCCAAAAAACCAATCGAATGTTATTAAAGTAATTGGAGTAGGCGGCGGCGGCAGCAATGCCATCAATCACATGTTCCAACAAGGTATTAGAGGTGTTGATTTCGTAATCTGTAATACTGATGCACAAGCACTTCAAAATAGTGGTGTGCCTAACAAAATCCAGTTGGGTGTAAACCTAACAGAAGGTTTGGGTGCGGGTGCCAATCCTAAAGTTGGCGAACAATCAGCCGTAGAAAGTTATGAGGAAATCAAGAGCATGTTGGACACCAATACCAAAATGGTGTTTATCACGGCAGGAATGGGCGGTGGAACAGGGACTGGTGCGGCTCCTATTATTGCTAAAATGGCCAAAGACTTAGATATCCTTACGGTTGGTATTGTAACCATGCCCTTTCAGTTTGAAGGGAAAATGCGAAATGAACAAGCACAAAAAGGAATAGAAAACCTAAGATCTATGGTTGATTCTTTAATTGTAATTAACAACAATAAACTTCGTGAAGTGTATGGAAATCTTGGCTTTAAGGCGGGATTCTCCAAAGCAGATGAAGTGCTATCTACAGCTGCTCGTGGTATAGCCGAAGTCATCACGCATCACTACACACAAAACATTGACCTTCGCGATGCCAAGACCGTATTGAGCAATAGCGGAACCGCTATCATGGGATCGGCGACGGCCTCTGGTCAAAATCGTGCCCAAGATGCCATTCGCAAGGCATTGGATTCTCCGTTATTGAACGACAATAAAATTACGGGTGCCAAAAACGTACTGTTGCTCATTGTGTCTGGCGGCCACGAAATTACTATTGATGAGATAGGTGAAATTAACGATCACATCCAAGATGAAGCAGGCTATGGGGCCAATATCATCATGGGGGTTGGTGAAGATGAGAGTTTGGAGGAATCTATTGCTGTAACCATCATTGCCACAGGATTCCATGTAGACCAACAAGACGAAATTGTTAATACCGAAGCCAAGCGAGTGATTCATTCTTTGGAAGACGACCAAAACATGGAACAAGATTTCAGTGAACGTGAGCCTGCAATCATTCGTCCTGATATTGAATTGAAAACTGAAGTTGAACCTGAAGCGCCTAAAGTAATCAAACATACTTTGGATATGGAAGACGAAACCGAAAAGCCACAAAATCTGGTTGAAGATAAAAAAGAGAGTACAGGAATGGACTTGATTTCAACAACAGATTTAATCAAGAATATTCCAGTGGTTTATGAGGAAATACTTGCCTTGATGGATGAAGAGGAAGAAGACGATTTCATCATAACACCTATGGTTTCCGAAAGAGACGTTGAAGAAGAGGATGACCTTCAAGAAGAACAGCAGGTGACCTTAACCTTCGATTTTCCCATTAATCAAGCAAGAGAGGAAAGTGGTTTGGATGAAGATAAAGTAGTGCACGATCTAGAAGAGGAAATCAAGAAAATGCCAGTAAAAGATTATGTTGAACTGGTTACTGTTACAGAATCGAATGAAGATGGCGAAATCCGTTATGCTTTGGATAATTATATTGAAGTAGAATCGGCTATGAATTCCAAAAATACCAAATCCGAGGTTCAAGAAATTGAAGACAGCGAAATTGTTTTCGAGAAGAAAGTGGTACAAGAGACAGTAGAAAATGCTGTGGAGGCTGAAGAAATAGATCCTATGAATACGCCCATATCAGAACTTTTAAAAGAACGTGCTGAAGAACGCAGAAGAAAAATGAAAGAGTTCAACTATAAGTTCAATAATGCAAAGATTGATGAAATAGAAAAAGTACCGGCCTATAAGCGTAAAGGGGTAGACTTAGACAATAACAAATCGTCTTCAGAGACATCCATGTCCAGAACCAGTTTGGATTTGGACGACAATGAAGACATACAATTAAGAAGCAACAACTCGTTTTTACACGATAATGTAGATTAACAATGTTTTTGCTTCAAGTTTAGTGTTTTGAGCTTTTTTAAATCCCAAAAAGATCTATCTTTTTGGGGTTTTTAATTATGTGGAGTTCAAATAAGATTTTGCTCTCTAGCTTTGTTCAAAAGCATTTGAGTGGTGTTGGACCCTAATTTTTGCATCAGGTTTTTTCGGTGCGTCTCTATTGTATAATTGCTTAAACAAAGTTGTTCGGCAATCGTTGGACCGTTAAATCCTTGATCCAAAAGCAACAGGATTTCTTTCTCTCTTCTAGTTAAAGCTACCATTTGGGGAATGGTCTTGTTTATAGGGTCAAAGGATTCAACAAGTTTTTGGTTTGCTGAAATACTGATGTAATTTTTTCCTTCCAGAACAGTATCAATAGCGCGTAACAGTTCTGTTCGGTCAATATCTTTCAATAAATAACCGTTTGCTTTTTTTGAAAAAGATTGAGTAATAATTGATAAATCGTCAATAGAAGTCAACATCAATATTTTAGAATGGGGATTGGAGTTTTTGATTTTTTCGCATAAATCCAACCCGTTGATATCGGGTAAGTTAATGTCTAATAAAATGATGTCAGGCTCATTTTTTTCTAGCATTTTCAAGGCATCGGCACCTGTTTTGGCAACACCAATAACCGTGATGTCTTTTTCCGTTTTCAGCATGGTAGACAATCCGTCGGCCACTAAAGGGTGATCGTCAACAATAAATACACTTATCATAATACCATGGTTGTGAGGCTAAAAATACTTATTTTTTTAGCTCAGTTAAGCATTGGCAAGCAAAAATTCCATAGTCACGGTAGTGCCGGTTGAAACTTCCGAATCTATGGAGAGCTTTCCATTAAGGTATAGCACACGTTCTTTAACAGAGTTTAATCCAACACCTTTCTTTTCGGGAAGCACTTGGAATCCTTTTCCATTATCTTCAATCGTAACATGCAATCTGTTTTCTTCTTTAATAAATTGAATAACGGCTTCGGTGGCATCCGAATGTTTCATGATGTTGTTGAGAAGTTCCTGCACTATTCTGTAGAGCATTATTTCAAAAGAACTGGACAGGCGTTCTTCCATTCCAAAATGCTGAAATATAATTTTCAACTGTTTTGAGCCATTGATATTGTCGGCCAATTCCTGAATCGCCTTTATCAACCCTAATTTTATCAACACTTCGGGCATCATGTTATGGGCAATTCTTCGCATGTCCGATGCCGCATGGCTAATGGCTTTATTGCTTTTTTCCAATAAGGCTTGCTGTTCTTTATTGGTAATTTGGTGCTCAAGAGAGCTCAAGTACATCTTTATGGTCGAAAACATGCCACCCATACTGTCGTGTAAATCTTTGGCTATACGTGTTCGTTCGGCTTCTTGACCATTTACCATAGCCTGAAGTGAAATAACCTGTTGCTGTTGTTCCAGAGTACGTTTTTCCTTTTCAACAAGAATTCTTTTTTGCCTACTGGTTTTATACAGTAAGCCCAATATCACAACAATTGCTATAAAAACAATACCACCAATAAAAATCAATCGGTCTCGTTTTACGGCATCAAGCTCATGCTGCGTGTTTTTCAGTTGCAATTCAGCTATTTCTTGGGTTTTCTTTTTTGCTTGGTATTTTGCTTCCAAAAAGTTCAATTCTTTCACTCTTTCCGAAGCGTTCAAACTGTCTTTAAGCTGAAAAGCCATTTTGCTGTAATTAAATGCGCTATCAAATTCATGCTTTTGTGCGTAAATATCGGCAATGGAATTGGCATTCTTAAAAGCATAATCCACAGAGCCATCTTCAAGGCATTTTTGATAAGAGCGTTTATAGTAGTCCAATGCTTCGTCATTGTTGCCCATCTTGAGGTAAGTGTTGGCTATTTTGTTCAAAGCAATG
>JAGQZG010000278.1 GCA_020435705.1 Mangrovimonas sp. | reverse complement strand
AACGTTGTACAGCATTCAATTCAATACCAGTAGAAAATTCACCGGTATCAGCAGAAGATACCGCAGCACCACCCATTCCAATACGATAGTTTTCTCCACCCAAAATCACTACTTTATCACCTGTTTTGGGTTTGTCTTTTTGTGCTTGATCTGCTTTTCCGTAGCCAATACCACCAGCCAACATAATCACTTTATCAAAACCGAGTTTTCTGGTGTTCTCTTCATGTTCAAAGGTTAACAAGGAACCACAAATTAATGGTTGTCCAAATTTATTCCCAAAATCGGAAGCGCCATTACTGGCTTTTATCAAAATATCCATTGGGGTTTGATACAACCAAGGGCGTGCTTTCACAGCTTGTTCCCAAGGACGGTTTTCTTCCAAACGGGAATACGATGTCATATACACTGCAGTTCCAGCCAAGGGTAAAGCTCCTTTTCCACCAGCCAGACGGTCGCGGATTTCACCACCAGATCCTGTGGCTGCACCATTAAATGGCTCTACAGTCGTGGGGAAGTTGTGCGTTTCGGCTTTTAAGGAAATAACCGATTCAAAATCTTTGGTTTGGTAATAGTCAGGTATATCGGCACGCTTAGGTGCAAATTGTTCCACTTTTGGTCCTTTGATAAAGGCAACGTTGTCTTTATAGGCCGAAACAATATCGTTTGGATGGGCTTGGGAAGTTTTCTTGATCAACTTGAATAAGGAAGTTGGTTTTTCAACACCGTCAATCACGAAGGTTCCGTTGAAAATTTTATGGCGGCAATGTTCTGAATTGATTTGGGCAAAGCCATAGACTTCAGAATCAGTCAATAATCTGCCTAATTTTTGGGAAAGTCCGTTGAGGTAATCTATTTCTTCCTCACTTAAGGCCAAGCCTTCTTTTTCATTATAAGCTGAAATATCTTCAATGTCCTTGATAGGTTCCGGTAGGATATTGATGGTATAAATATCTTGGTTTAACCCGCTGTATTTTTGAGATAGCATGGGGTCATAATCCTTAAAATCTTTGGCCACAGTTTTAAATTCTTCAATACGAAGGATTCCAGGAACTCCCATATTTTGGGTAATCTCCACGGCATTGGTGCTCCAAGGCGTAATCATGGCTGCCCTCGGCCCAACAAAAAAGGCGTCTAAAGACGCCGTATTTATTTTAGGTTGGTTGCCAAACAACCACGTTAACTTTGCTATGTTTTCTGGAGAGAGTTCTTCTACTGTTTGAACAGCAAAAACCTTGCTGTCTGCGTTTCCAAAGAAGTGGATCATTTGTTTAGTGTATAAGTTGATAAATGAAAGTGCAAAAATACGCTTTTATTTCTGATTGGAGATTTCCGATTTTTGATTTTTGAATGTTTTACCAACAAGATTTTTAACAGTGAAACCCTGTGTGCCTCATCCAACGGTTTTTAATGAAATGGCTGGTTAATAGATGGACTGGGTTGTATAAACCACTGGGGTCCATTTTCGGTCATGTAAACACAATCTTCCAAACGAATTCCAAATTCACTAGGTAGTGCAATAGTGGGTTCTATACTAAAACACATACCAGGTTCTAAAACTTGTGGATTATTTTTCACCATATAAGGGAATTCGTGCCCATCCATACCAATGCCGTGACCGGTTCTGTGGGGCAATCCTGGAACTTTGTAATCAGGGCCAAAACCAGCATCGGTAATCACTTTTCTGGAGGCATCATCCACCGAGCCACAGGTGGCGCCCAATTGCGCTGCTGCAAAGCCCGCTTCCTGTGCTTTTTTCTCCAGATTCCAAATATCTTTTTGCTTGGCAGTGGGTTCGTCTCCAAATACAATGGTTCTGGTAATATCGGAAGAATAGCCGTGCACACGACAGCCACAGTCCATCAACACTATGTCTCCTTTTTTTAAGGTTTGCGGAATTTTGCTACCATGCGGAAAGGAACTGGAAACACCAAATAGTACCAGTGCAAAATCATGCACGGCACCCAGATCTTGATGTGCTTTGGCTACCAGCCCCGAAACTTCATTTTGTGACATTCCTTCTTTTAATTGGCCAATAGTATATTTGATGGCTTCGGCAGTAATGTCAAAAGCCTTTTGCATCAGAGCAATTTCTGAGGGAGATTTAATAAGTCTGCAGGTTTTTGAAATCGAATCTGTAACAAAATTGAGATTGGGAGCTACCTTTCGGAGACCATCCATAATGAAAAAGCGTAGCCTGTCTTCTAAGGCAATATTTCCAGAGGAAATACCTAAGGAATCTATAATAAGTTTAAAAGGATTCTCATCTTCTTGCCAGATATTAATCTTATTGCCAATGGTAACATTTTCCCTTAAACGGTCTTCTTCAAAGGCGGGACAAATATAAAAAGGATCCCCTTTTGCAGGAATAACGGCTACCATGGTGCGCTCACTA
>JAGQZG010000277.1 GCA_020435705.1 Mangrovimonas sp. | reverse complement strand
CTCTAAAGGGTGTTCAGTAATAAAATGTAAATCATCATCTAAAGAAATCGCATACTTTGCTATTGTTTTTTCAAATAATTTATTGCGACTGTAAATGAGTCCCTTTGAAATAGCATTCCTCAAAACTTGAATGTTCGGATAATTGCTTTTTACAAAATCGTAAGTTCCATCATTAGAGCCATCATCACATAAGATACATTCTACATCATCTCTATCTAATAAATACGATATGTTCTTCAGCGTTAAAGCTAATTCGGCCCTACGATTTTTAGTGGTTATTAATATAGAAAATGTTGGATTGATCATTTTTTATTTATGCTTGTAACATGATTGGTTACTTTTAAAATAGGGTTTCTAAGTTCTTAATGTTTTCCAAAATATAATAGATTTTAATCCTAATTTCAACTCCCTTACAAAGGGTAACTTAGCGCCAAAACTCCATTTAGCCTTCAAATACTTTAAATACATTGAAGGGGAATATCTTGTTTTTTTCAAGAAACATTTTCTTAATATATCTATTTCAAAATCAACTAGGTATTGTTTAAATAAATTAGACTCAAAAAATTCAGTGTTGTTGGCACAAGCTAATTTCTCTTGAATTTTCTTAAAAACAGGAATGTCATCAAATTGGATAACCTCTGTTTTTTTAAAATGTCTAACTAAAAAATCAATCTCAATTGGAGTCCATTCAATGGTCAAATAATCCAATAATTTAAATCTTGTTTCAAGGGCACTCTTTTTTTGTTCTTCCTCTCTCTTTTTGGAAACTTGATTACTATAAGTCCTGTACATTAATAATACTTCGGGCAGATTGGATAATTTCCCAAAAGCCAATAATCGCACCCATAAATCATAATCTTCTGCAGGTTCTTTTAAGGTATCATAGGGTTGTATAAAATGATCTAGCACTTCCTTACGGATCATTACCGATGGGTGAGCAATACAATTACCCCATAACAACCTTATCTTAATTTCATCATTTGTAAGGGGTAAAGTTATTTGTTTGGGATTGCCTATAATTTGATAGGTGGTACCACAAACTACCACTTCAGGGTGGGATTCCAAGTAGGTGATTTGTTTCTCAAATCGTTTGGGTAAGCTTATATCATCTCCATCCATTCTGGCAATGTACTTACCTTTAGCAATAGTACAGCAATAATTTAAACTATTGGTATAACCTGTATTTTTGGGTTTTTCTATTAAGTTTATTCTGGTATCTGTAAAAGATTTTATAATAGATACTGTAGCATCATTAGAAGCATCATCAATAATCAATAACTCAAAATTGGAATAACTTTGGTTCAATATACTCTCTACTGCTTCCTGCACATAATGCTCACAGTTATAGACGGGCATTATTACCGATATAAAAGGGTGGTCGTTCACAAGCATAACGGGAAAATGATCATAGTAATTTAAGCTTCAAAAGTTTTTTTCTTAATCTGATTAAATGCAATTTCAATTGGTAAATATATCTAAGCCAAGTTTGGGCCATTGGTTTTCTATTTTCTTCTATAATTTCACATAATATTTTCAACACCTGGTCATGTTCTTCGTCGTGAGTAATTTTATTTTTATTAAAAGTAGGCTGCATGAGCATTTCAATTGCCAATTCGTCATTTTGATCAATTTCTAGAATCTTTTTAATCACCTCATCCTCCGTTTCAAATTGATGATAATTTACAAATCTTTTGGAGTTGAAATCTCTATCAACAAGCTTATCTCCCCAATAAACAGGAATACAATCTTGAAATAAGGGTTCTAAAATCTTTTCTGTGGTATAACCATCTTGACTACTATTTTCAAAAGAAATTACAAATTTATAGTCTTTAATAAAATTTGCCTTGTTTGGAACCGGACCGCCAACATTATTGAGTACTTTGCCGCCAGAGTCAACCAATTTAATTTGGGAAAGTTTTTTATAAAAATCTATTCGTTTTTGATTTTTGGGGTTGGAAACAACCATACAACAAAATTTAGTTTTTTGTTTCCATATTTCCTTGGCTTCTTTCTTGGTCTTAAGGCGTGTTAAGTGCGGTAACATATCATAATAATCAATAAAAAGCGAATAAAGTGGTAATCTGAAGTGTTTTTTATGTGTATTATAGTCAAAAGTAAAAGCAAAATCACAGGCTAAAAAATCAGGCCGCCTATTTTCTCCAGTATAAAATATTCTAGTACAATTATAATTTAAGTGATCATTCCCAAAACTGGAATAAAATAAAATATCAGGATTTTTGTCAATAACTAGTGTATAATGATGCTTTAACAAATTATAAAAATAATTATCTGTCTTAATGTAGGTTGGCCAAAAATCCACAAAGTCTATTTTTAATTCTTTCATTACTAATATCGCCTCAGGCTGGCATTACTTTTGATTTAAAACATCACTCAATTTCT
>JAGQZG010000276.1 GCA_020435705.1 Mangrovimonas sp. | reverse complement strand
AATATTTAGTTTATCACTATCCTTTGGTTCTGTTTCAAAAACAACCCCATCAACATTTAAAAGCGTATAATCTTTGGAATGCCCAAGTTCATGTAAAATCTCCAAGAGTTTCACAACACGATAAAACCCGTCATACTCTATGAGTTTCTCAATTTTTGGCCCCAGTACTTTTTTAGTTTCAGGTTTAAACAGTATGCCTTTTTTTGCTCTTTGCAACAAAAGCTTGATAGTGGCCATCTCGGGTTTTTCAAAAAAATCCTCTCCAAGAAAATTGGGCATAAATTGTATGATTGTTTCAGATCCGGCTTTGGTCAATCTATCCGTGAAACCGTAATGTGGTAAGTTGGAGCCCAAAAGAATCAACTGGCTATTGTAAAAATAAGATAAGTGATTACCTATGTGTCTTTTCCCCTGTCCTTTATTTACATATACCAATTCTATCTCAGGATGAAAATGCCATTTGCCCGCATGTCCACTCTTACTGTCAAAATCTTCTTTGTGGTGCTTAACCAGGATTGAACTTCCAAAACCCGGCGTTACTTTTTCTAAAGCAGGTTTAATATTCATATCAATAGCAATTACGCATCAAAATTACGGCTGCAAGTTAGTATTAAATTATGCTCAATTAACCATTTTATATGCTATTTTAACAAATTATAACTTTTGAACATTCAACAGTGTTAATTTAGAACACAAATTAGTCAATTTTGATGTTTTCAGGGATTCCTTTTGCTTCTACATTTGCTACAGTAAAACCCCTAAAATTAAATCTCATGAAACGAATTATGAAAATCAGTTTGATACTTGTGGTTATGTTAATGTCAACCTTAACCTATAGTAAAACCGTGTCCGATGGGACATCCAAAGAAGAGAAAGTGACCTACGTTACTTTTGAGAATGTGAAAATTGGTTCCATTTTAACATTAAAAAATGATATAGGCTTTATCATGTATTCAGAAACCATTCAAGCTCCCGGTAAGTACACAAAACAGTTTGATTTCACTTTATTACCCAATGGGACTTACACTTTTGAAATGGAATCGGCCTTTGAGGTAACCGTAAAACCTCTAACGGTTTCAGATAAAAAAGTGAGTTTTGCCAAAAACGAAGAGACTGTTTTTTTCAAACCAGTAGTTAGCCAAAAAGACAACATGATACTGATTTCACAATTGACTCTTGACAAAAAACCTTTGGACATCAAGTTGTTTTACTCTCAAAAAGGAGAGGAAGAAGTCTTATTATTCTCGGGCACATTTAAAGGCAACGAGTCTTCCATCATAGAAAAAGCCATGGCGCTTTCTAAAAATCACAAAGGCACATACAGATTACTATTGAGCACCAACGACCATGTATATATAGAGAATTTAAAACTTTAATCCTGTATTAGTTTAGTTTTAGTATATTTTCGATTGTTAGAAGACAGCCCTTTTTCGGGGCTGTTTTCCATTTAGAACAACTTCATTTGTCCATCTTTATACTGCTCATGTAAAGAGCAGTTAAGTTTGGGCATGGATTTGTTTTGAAAATACTTTCTTCTGGCCATGGCCATGGTTAAGTTAATCTGTTCTGCTATTTTTCCTTCACCCCGCATTCTGGTTCCAAAGCGGCTATCGTTCAAAGTGCCACCGTGACAACTCTGTATTTGATGTAATACTTTATCCGCCTTGTCAGGCATGGTTTTCTTGATCCAATTGGTAAAAATTTCGCCTATGGCACCATTCAACCTTACGATGGTATGAGCTATAGACAAGGCACCCAATTCTGAAACCTTTTTGGCCAAAGGCAAAATTTCATGGGAATTGATGGACGGAATGATAGGCGCCAGCATCACATTAACCGGAATGCCATTTTCAGAAAGTGCTTTTACTGTTTCCATCCGTTTGGCAATGGTGGTGGTTCTGGGCTCCAAAAAACGGCGCGTGGCTTCAAACTGGGAGGTAATAGAAACGTTTACAGCAATTAAACCATCCTTGTTCAATTCCTTTAGAAGATCCAAATCTCTTAAAATCAAGGCGTTTTTTGTTATGATTGCTACGGGATGTCTGTATTTTAAAAAAACCTCCAGACAGCTTCTGGTAATATAAAACTGTTGCTCGGCAGGTTGATAACAATCTGTATTTCCTGAAAGCACAATAGGGACTGTTTTCCAGCTCTTTTTTTTCAGCAATTGCTCCAAAAGTTTTGGGGCATTTTTCTTCACTAGAATACGCCGTTCAAAATCCAAACCGGCACTATAACCCCAATACTCATGGGTGTTCCTGGCATAGCAATAAATGCAGCCGTGCTCACATCCCTGATATGGATTCATGGAATGCATCATGCCCACATCTGGGCTTTCAACCTTATTGACAATGGTTTTGGGAAATACTTCCAAGTAATTAGTCTTGTTCTTGTCCGCAATTTCACC
>JAGQZG010000275.1 GCA_020435705.1 Mangrovimonas sp. | reverse complement strand
CACGGTCCCGGTGTCGTATATTCTACAGTATAGGTTGCCCCTTCTTGACCGCCAGTAATCATTCCTGTTGAAGGATCAATAACAGCGCCATCACCTGGATCTGGACTAAATGCGTACGTTCCTCCAGGAACAGCAACAGTATCTATTATTGCGCCACCACAATTGGCTTGTAAGGTAAATGAGGTATCGTCTAAAGGAATTAAAATTAAATTGAATAGCGGGTTCGCAGAAACATTATAACAGCCATCATCATTAGTCATTTCTACTCGCACCCAAATAGGCTGCGGATTTGATATGTTTTGATAGGGACTTGTCAAAGCTCCAGTTCCGGCATCGGCATCGGCAAAATTTGAATAATAGGTCACTGTAAAATCTGTTGGTGATTGAGATCCCAAAATTGTTGCTGTTTGGTCTTCAAGGTTAAACTCTTCAACACCGTCACTCAAGGCATCACATAACTCCATGTCACTTACAGGATTTATTATTGGCTGTGGGATAATATTCAATGTAAAAGAAGTTGTTTGGTAACAAGGTGAGTTAGGGTAATCAATACGTGCATAAATGATTTCCCCATCTGTTCCTACGTAACTATCTGGAGTTGTTATTGCATTTACATCATTGTCTGCATCAGCTTGTGAATTAAAATAAGCTATTTCAAAAGCATCTGGATTGGCTTGAGTCCCTAGAATATAGTCATCATTAGATGTTAAATCAAAAATATAAGGTGGCGCACCAGGATTACATAAAAATAAATTTTTAATATCTTCTATAACCGGATCAGGATAGAAGTCAATTAAAATGGAATCTGAAGCTGCACAACTACCCCCGTCACCTATTTCGACGGTATAAGTTCCAGGTTCAGTAACCGCAAGTGTTGGTCCACTTTCTCCAGGGATGAGGGCCCCATTGAGATACCATACATGAGTTAAAATAGAGACCCCTGTATCTAAAACAATACTCTCACCATAACATACCGTGTTTCCTGCATCAATGGTTAAATCGTCACCTAAATCTCCTCCTAAATTAAAACTACCTCCTTCTAAAAACACCGCAGAATTCCAAGCACTATCATTTCTATCAGCAATTACCAATTTAATTCTATAAGTAGTATTTGGCACTACCGTTGCAGAGGCCGTCATGGGAACAGTCACACCATCTAAATCAATTGGAGCTGTAGCTCCTGGTGCATTTCCTCCTGCTCCATAATATTTATCAAAATAACCTGGATTTACGGAACCACAACCTCCGTTGTAAGCTCCATTTCTAATAGTGAGAACAGATACTGGATCTCCAGTTCCAGGCACAATAGCTAAATTTGTTGTTGTATTTGTTGCTAAATCAGTTAAGAAAAAGGCAAAAGCATCGGCAAAAGAGCACTGGAAATCTCCATACTCATCAGAAGCAAATAAAAAGTTGAAACTAAAGTTATCCACTAGGGGGACAAAATCAAACTCTAAATAGGTGGCATCATTATAACTTACCAAATCTGGATCAATTCCAAGACCCTGAATATAATTGAATAAGTCTGCATCTCCTGCTCCAGAATTTTGTGAAGAATCAACACCGTCTTCTGGTCCTTCGGCATCTTCGGCTATCCCCGTATATAAAACAACGCCATCTTCAAATTGAAAAGTTGAACCGCTTTTGTGGAAATAAGATATACCCTCTTGTCCACCCCAAGTTAAATTGGATATATTAGCACATTCACTATCTATCAAGACATCTTCTACTAATTCCAGCATAGTATAGGCGTTTGGCTGCACATCTATAAAGGGTGCAAGCACTCTTACATTTATAGTTTCTGTACCATTGCACCCAAGCGGATTAGAGTCTTGGACTGTGAGGGTTACCGTGAAAATTCCATAATTATTATCAAAAACATAATTTGTGTTTTGGCCAACACCTACGCCACCATCACCAAAATTCCAGCTATAGGTGGCTCCAGGGTCATCCCCATTTCCAAAAATGGCATTCCCTGTAAAGTCAACACTACCTCCAAAAGGAATTTCTACAACCCCATCAGTTCCGGGTAGCGGGTCTGTTTCAATACTAGGAGTAATAGTTTGGCAACCTGTCAAACAAGAAATATTGGCAGCCCAACCTGGTCCATTGCCCGTAGCTGTACTTGTAAATTCTATGGTTAAACACCCCGTAGTATTTGCCAAAGTTGCATTTACAAGATGAGGTCCTGAAGCAGAACCTCCAGTATATGGTAAGCCAATAATTGGAGCAGTAGTGCTATCGCCATTATAAATAGTTAGAAAATCATTGTTAAATTGAGTGCTAAATTGTGTGAAATCCAATTGAACATAATCTCCAGGATTATCCGGGCAAATTGTAATTACAAAATTTTCATTGTCCCCATAATTTCCTGAAGCGCCCCCAGAATCATAAAACACTCCCGAACACTGGTTGAAGGTCCCATTTTGCATTAAAAGATCTTGGGAATGAATAAAAAAAAAAAAAAGTAAAGTGAT
>JAGQZG010000274.1 GCA_020435705.1 Mangrovimonas sp. | reverse complement strand
TAAAAACAAAAAATTTGGCTGCGCATTTGGACATGTCGCAAAGTGCCGTTGAAAAGCGAAAAAAGCAACTTAAAGACTTGTTTTTCGTTAACGATGGCCAAGACGAAACCCTTCTGGAAAAAGCCAGGGAAAACGGCTTCATATAGAAACAGTGTAAGGTTTTACGACGCCAAATGTTAAAATTTGCAGTTTATCGATTTTTTTTACCCTCTCTAATCCCTTGTCAGACTTGAATAGTACGGTAATCCCGTAATGTGATTACGGTTTTTCCGTAACCCAAAAAGAAATCAATAAAGTATCTTTGAAAGTATCAACAAAGTACAGTTTTAATTAATCCCTCTTAAAATTGTTGATAATAGCATTTACTTAAACCTCGCAGTTTCCCTACTATGCGAGGTTTTTCTTTTCTAAAAGGTAAAAATACCCGATTTGTAATCCCAAAATTTGGCTATAAACAACCATAAATATATGATCCCAATAGAGAATTTTAAAAGGGTGCCGGCCAGGAACCCTAAAAACGACCCAAAGCCAGCTTTAACGGCCGTATTGGTTTCAGATTTGTTGAGCAATTCACCAACAATAGCTCCAATAAATGGCCAGATAACGATTCCTAGAAAACCCATAACAGGGAAGAAGATGGCAACCAATAAGCCTACGGTTGTACCAATCATGCCTTTCTTGCTGCCTCCAAATTTTTTGGCTCCCATAGCAGGGATAACATAATCCAATATCACGGCAATTAGTGCAATAAGCAGGGTGATGCCTAAGAAAGTCCAATCATTTGGAATAGCTTTAGTTAAATATAGTAACAGCAATCCCAACCAGCTTAAAGGCGGTCCAGGCAACACGGGCAAGAAACTTCCCAAAATCCCCACGAGCATTAAAATGAAACCTAAAATAACTAAAACTATATCCATTTTCTTTTTAAAGATTTGACGTTTTACATGTTACAATGTTACATAAAGATTATCAGGTTCTAAAAAAAATCGTACTTTTCGCTGTCGTAGACTATTATGAGAAAAGTATTGTTTTTTTTGGGACTGTTGTCACTAACTTCATGTGATTACTTCAAGGTTAAAAAAACATCTCCTGAAGCCATTTTGAATGAAGAACTCAAAACCTTTAACTGGAATGAAGTGGATGAATACCCCATTTTTAAAACCTGCGACTCTACCTATTCTAAAAGCGAAAAGGAGCATTGTTTTGAAACAACGCTTGGCCATTTTATATCCAATAGCCTCTACGCCAATGAAATTGTTGTAACCAAAGATATTAACGATACCATTTTCCTGGAATTCAAGATTGATGAAAAAGGGCTGTTATCACTCACCAAAACTGAAATTGATTCATTGATTTTAGCTGAAATACCGGAAATTCAAAATTACCTTTACAGCAGTATCGACTCCTTACCGCAGATTTATCCTGCTCTCAAAAGAGGACAACAAGTGACTACAAAATTTAAAATGCCCTTGATTGTTAAGGTTTCAGAAAACTAAAATCGGATGGCAAATTTCTTCAGTAGTCTCAATATTTCGGCATAAAGCCAAATAATAGTTACTAAAAGTCCCCAAGTGGCAAGCCATTCCATGTACTTGGGCGATTTGTTTTTATGCCTTTCAATAAAATCAAAATCCAGCAATAACGAGAGTGAGGCAAAGATAGCCGCTATAATATTAAAGGCAATTGCGGCCCATGAGGTTCCCCAAATAAACACCTTAATCCCGAAGAAACCCAGGATCCAAGAAATAAGATAGGTAATAAAAATGCTGGTGGCCGCAGTAATAATTACACTGCGTAATTGTTTGGTTACCAACACAATTCGTGTTTGGTACAGAAGTAGCATGACAAAAAACGTAACGATGGTTACGCCAACTGCCTGAAAGGGGATTTCAGGAAATTTAGCGTAAGCATAAGTGGTAATCCCACCAAGGAAACAACCTTTGGCCAACGTGTAAAGTGGCACTAAAATATGTGCCCATTGTTTTCTAACGGAAATAATCAAGCTAATTACAATGGCACCAATCATTCCGCCAGTGGTAAACCATTTCACATCGGTACCGTTAACGTACAAACGCCAAATCATAACGGTAAGGGCCGCAATAACCAAAATGCACATGAGAGATTTGAATAAAATACCGCCCACAGTCATTTTTGCGCCTGACCGACTAGGATCATTCCAAAAGTAGTTGGAAAAAGCAGGGTTTGAGGTACTGCCTAAATTCACTATAAATTGAATTTATATCCCACGGCAAAATCTATGGGGAAATTTCCATGCATGTCCAGAAATAGGGCGACAATTTCCTGGTAAGCCAGAGTGATATAGCCGTTTCCTAGTTTGATGTCGGCACCTAGACCAAAGATAAAGGGCGCTTCAAAAGTAGAACCGGATTTGTCCTCGGTTATAAACGTGCCTGGATTATCTGTATCTTCATAAATCACTTCAAAGTTGGTAAAACTATAGGTGACTATTTTCAAATT
>JAGQZG010000273.1 GCA_020435705.1 Mangrovimonas sp. | reverse complement strand
ATACTGAAAGCAATAAAAAATAGGCAGTTTTCTTATGATGTTATGCTCATCATAATGATTTTGGCAACTTCTGTTTTACAGGCATTGATAACTTATGGTTCAAATAGCAGATTTAGTTTTCCTTTTGAATACTTAATGATTGTTGTAGTTCTCATGTTTTTTAAAGAAAGAAAAATAGGATTGTTTAATCCAATAGTGGTCAGTAAAATAAAATTATTTTGAACAGTAAACTAAATGTCATACTATATAACGAAGACTACCAAAATATATGGGATGATTTTGTTTCTAAAGCCAAGAACAGCACCTTTCTTTTCTATCGGGATTTTATGGAGTATCACAGTGATAGGTTCCTTGATTTCTCTTTAATGGTCTATAAGGAAGATAAACTTGTTGCTGTTTTGCCAGCTAATATTGTTCTAGACACGATTCACTCGCATCAAGGGTTGAGCTATGGTGGACTTCTATTGCAGCCAAGGGTTATATTTGAAGATGTTGTTTACATCCTTAAATCAATTTTGTTGTTTTTAGAAAGTAAAGCTATTAGTACTTTGTCTTTCAAGTTGACACCTGAGATTTATCATAACTATCCAAGTAATGAAATTGATTACCTATTATTTCTGCTGAAAGCAAGCCTAATCAGAAGAGACATTTCGGCAACTATAAACATGTCTAATAAGAAATTGCCCATGTCAACTAACAGGAGGCGGAATTTAAAAAAAGCTTTAAACAGTGATATTCTAGTAAAAGAAGTTGATGATTTATCCGATTTTTGGGGCCATATTCTAATTCCTAATCTAGGGAAAAAACATCAAGCGTTACCGGTACACACAATTCAAGAAATCAGTTATTTAAAGAGTAAATTTCCTGAAAACATTAAACAGTTTAATGCTTACCATAATAATAGCATAATCGCTGGAGTTACACTATTTTTGACAGATCAAGTAGTACATGCTCAATATATCTCAACTAGAGACGAGTTTAAAAAACTCGGAGGGTTGGATGCCATTTTCAATTACCTGATTGGATTCTATAGTCATAAACGGTATTTTGATTTTGGAATTTCCAATGAAAATCATGGACGTTGCGTTAACCTTGGTTTGTTAAGTTGGAAAGAAAGTTTTGGGGCAAGAGTTACTACACATGATTTTTATAATGTAAAAACCAAAAATCATAGTCTTTTAGATGCTTTTTTTGTATGATAAAATTCCTTGATATCCATAAAATTAATAATCGTTTTGAAGAAGAACTAAAAAATGAGTTCCATACATTTCTTAATTCTGGACAGTATATTTTAGGAGATGCTTTGAAACAATTTGAAGCGGTTTATGCCAACTATTGTGGAACAGACTATTGTTTGGGTGTAAGCAATGGGCTGGATGCGTTGACTCTTATCTTCAACGGATTTAAAACTTTAGGAAGATTAAAGGCAGGCGATCAGGTAATCGTTCCTGCAAACACATATATTGCTAGTGTTTTATCAATCATAAATTCAGGACTAGAGCCAGTTTTAGTTGAGCCTTGCGAGAAGACCTACAACATTTCAGCTACTGAATTGGAAAAGCATATTACAAAAAAAACAAAAGCGGTAATGGCTGTACATTTGTATGGTCAATTGGCCAATATGGAACTTATAAAGGATTTAGCAAGGAAATATAATCTTATTGTTATTGAAGATGCCGCCCAAAGCCATGGTGCCATGGATACCAATGGAAACAAAGCAGGCAATTTTTCAAATGCAGCGGCCTTTAGCTTTTATCCTACCAAAAACTTAGGGGCTTTGGGGGATGCGGGAGCCGTTACCACTAATGATGAAGAGCTGTATAAAATCATAAAAAAGCTTCGCAATTATGGTTCAGAAAAAAAGTATGTGAGTGAACTGGTTGGTTTCAACAACCGTATGGATGAACTGCAAGCCGTTTTTTTAAATATGAAATTAAAGTTTCTTGATGTTGATAATGAATTTTTTCTAGAAGGAGAATTGCCAAGCGATATTTGAATGAAATAAACAACCCTAAGGTTTTGCTGCCGTTTTATAAAGGGGCTAGAAATCATGTTTTCCATTTGTTTGTTGTTAGAGTTGAAAAAAGGGATGCCTTTCTAGAGCATTTAAAGAAGTGTGGTGTCCAGGCATTAGTTCATTATCCTGTATCTCCACACAAGCAAAAAGCTTTGATTGAATTTGTATCTTTGAAGCTGCCTATAACTGAAGCAATTCATGACACAGTTGTAAGTTTGCCAATAAGTCCTGTGATGACCAATGAAGAAGTTGATGCTGTAATAAAATCTGTTAATACCTATAATTGAAACGATTTCTTGATTATATAAACAATAACGTACTTTTAAAGGTAGCATCCTTAAATTCCGTATCGGTACTTCTTAGGATTATCGCTGGTTTCCTTACCTCTAAAGCCATTGCCATTTTTGTTGGAGCAGAAGGAATGGCTTTGATAGGAAATATGAGGAACTTTTTAAGTTCCATGCAGTCCATTTCT
>JAGQZG010000272.1 GCA_020435705.1 Mangrovimonas sp. | reverse complement strand
ACCTATAGGTTTGGCGATTTCAGAACTATCCATAGGAAATTCAATCAAGGAGTCATTAGAAAGCGTTCCTTTAGAAATAGGTTTTTTAATATTTTCAACATCATAGATGCTGTAAGAGGCACCCTTTTTCAATCCATATTGTGAAAAATCCACTCTTACTTGGTGCCCGTCCTTTTCTAATAACACCACCCTGAATTTATTTGGATTTTCAATGTCACGAGAAAGGTTCAAAACGTTGTTATTGCTAAAATCCTTGACTTGATGCCATGTACTGTTAATGTCTAAATTGAATTTTGAATTCCAGCCAGACAAGCTATAATCACTTCCGTCAAGAATTCGAAATCCGCTTGATTTTCTGGTGAAATAGGTGTTGTTATCAAAATGCCAATAGGTATAATAATCTAAAATTGGTTTGTTGAAATGAACATACCCCGTGTATACCAAATTATTCTTGAATGTCAAAGATTTGGCGTAAAGAATATTCAGTGCATTATTTTTCCCGATGATACTATTGTTTTCCACGGTTATATCCTGAACAGGTGCTTTCTTGATATACCCTAGGGATAACGATGTACCGTTTCCAAAATTATCTTTATCATGAAAATCAACATTGTGATAAAGAACATTATCCTTAAGTACAATATGTTTTGCCACATTAATACCCTCTTTATCATTTGATGCAACAATAACGTTATCCCTAAAATCTCCTGAAGGATTACCATTATTGAACAGCACATTATTTTCTAGAATTACATTTTTAACAAACTCCATTTTTGTGCCAGAGGTAGCTGACCAAATTTCAACACCTTTATAATAGTTGTTGAATATCACACAATCTTGAATCAGCCTGGTTTTATCACTTATATTCTGGACATAGATGCCTACACCATGCCCCCTATCGGAATCATCATAGCCATTGTTGTAAATATAACATCCGATGATTTTGGTGTCGGCCGTATATTTCCATGAACCTATTCCAGAACCCGGATTATCGTGTATTGATAAATTGATGAACTGGCAAGTCTCTCCACTAGCATGGTTTATACCATCCACCTTTTTAAAGTTGGCTTTTTTCATGTTTCTATTAAAACTCCCTAAAAATGTTATTTCGAAATTTTTGAAAATAACCCTGGCACCTTTTACCTCCAAAACAGCACCCAATGAGCTTTGAATATTACCATTTAAAACAACGTTATCAGTTTTATAAGCAGAAACCACAATAAACTTATTGGTGAGATTGCTCTCTATTTTACTTATATATCGCCCAGTATAAACACCTTCATGCAGCCAAATAGTATCCCCTCCATTGACCACATTGTTCTTTTGGTTCAAAGCCGTTTGCAAATCCCATGGGTTAAGCAAGCTTCCATCGCCAGTAGACTTCCCCGGAGATTTTTTATAATCCTCCGGAAACACATGATATTCCTTTTGTGCGAGCATCAACAAAGGGAAAAAGACTGCCAATAAAAAAGGGATTGAATATTTCATGAAAGTAAAAATACAATTACTGTACCATTTAAATTCAAAGTTCCATAGAAAGCTTGTGATTATTTAATTAGATTTGAACAAAAACTCAGATGAATTATCTATTAAAACGATTACTTGAAAGAAGGTCATGGAAAAAAATATACAAGCAACGTTTAACAGAGCCTTTTCATTTAAATTTCATTTCTGTTTTTGTTTATCTATTTGGGTCTTTTGCTAATAAAGTATCTTATGATCTGGTGATTAGACCTCAGTATGCTTATGGAATTCTCACGGCGGCTATGGAAGCAAAAAAAAGAAACATGACTAAAATTACTGTCATTGAGTTTGGTGTAGCTAATGGAGGTGGCTTGATGAACATGATCAAAATAGCCAAAAGAGTCACTAAGTCAACCGGTGTAATTATTGACATATATGGGTTTGACACGGGAAAAGGCATGCCTTCACCAGTGGATTTCAGAGATCATCCAGAATATTATAACACGGGGGACTTTCCCATGAATAGGGAGCTATTGGAAAAAAACATTAAAGGAAAGGCCAAAATGATATATGGCGAAATAAGCGACAGTTTAAAAAAATTCACATTAGATCTAGATCCAAATTCACCTATTGGTTTTGTATCTGTTGATGTGGATTATTATAGTTCCACCAAAGATGTTCTGGAATTGTTTAAGTCAAATTCAAACCTGTTCCTCCCTTTAACTTATGTATATTTTGATGATATTTTCATGTCTCATCACAACAGTAAATCGGTGGAGTTATTAGCCATCAAGGAATTTAATGACAGCACCCCATTACGAAATATAGAATATCACCATTTTTTCATAAATCAGCGTATTTTTAAAAATGCGCAATGGGTAAAACAACTTTATTTTTTACACGTACTGGATCACGAAGAAAGATCTGTCACTAAAAAGGAAAGAAATCAACGTGTTTTGGATAATCCATATTTAAAGTTCAAAGGAAACAAAAAACAATTTAACTAACTTTTCTTTTTGTAAATGTGTGGGTTCTCTCTTATGCCCTTTTT
>JAGQZG010000271.1 GCA_020435705.1 Mangrovimonas sp. | reverse complement strand
TCTTAGACCTCAATCTGACGACAAAAAAATTGATTATGCCCTCATTTTTCCCAATTTGAACAATGCCCAACGGAAGCGCATCATTCAAGACCTCTTGCTTTTACGGCAGGATTTGGATCTCAAAATCCCCGAAAAAAACAGTGACCGCAGTCTGCTACTGGCCAGTTGGAACCTTAAGGAGTTTGGGCATTTAACCAAACGTATTCCCGATTCCTATTTTTTTATTGCGGAAATCATCAATCGGTTTGATCTCGTGGCGGTTCAGGAAATCAAGTCAGGCCTGGACGATCTCAACATCCTCATGCGCCTTTTGGGGAGTAACTGGAGCTACACCATTACCGATATTACCGAAGGCGATGATGGCAACAGTGAGCGTTTTGGGTATATCTATGATACTCGTAAGGTGACCTTTTCCGGGTTGAGTGGCGAATTGGTGTTATGGGACGACCTGACCAAAAACAGTCCTATCAAACAATTGAAACGCACGCCGGCCATTACAGGCTTTAAGGCAGGATGGAAATCGTTTTCCCTGGTTAATGTTCATTTTCAGCCCGCCGAAGACAAAAAGGCCATTCGTAAGGAAGAAGTACGCTTACTACTGGAAGCCATTAAGGAAAAGCTAAAGAACAAACGCTTGTGGAATGAAAACCTCATCATGCTGGGTGATACTAATCTTTATAAAACCGATACCGATATAGTAGATATGATTACCCAAACGGCTTTTACAGAAGCAGATAACCTAAAAGGCAAATACACCAACGTGAGTGAAACCGAAATTTATGATCGTATTTTCCTAAGGGTAGACAAAGCTTTTTTCCATCTGGAGAAAGACCACAACGGAAAGGAAATAGGAGATGTGTACAAACCCTTTGAGGCGGTGTATACTGAAGTCCAAAGGCCATATTATCATGAGTATATGTTGGCACATAAGGAAGATTCCAGTACCTTGACCTCAGATGCGAAGTTTAAGTCTTATTACCACCAATATTGGAAACGCAACCAGCTTTCAGATCATAATTTGATATGGATCGCCATTACTATTGATTCTACAAACGAGTTTTTGAAGAGTAGGTTAAGTTAGTTGTTCTTTTGATGTGGTTTAGTTACCATGGTTCCACATCTGGAATGTGGCTGTTGGCTTTAATCAGAGCCACATTCTTTTTGACGGCCATGAAATAATAAATCAGGTAGCCAATATAGGGTAGAAAGAGGATAGGAAAAGCAAAACAAATGCCCAACACTATTACCATGCCTAAACATCCCACGAGTTTGTTTCCCAAAGGGTTGGTGCACTCAATAACTGTATCCCTTATAATCTTGTCGTTTATGAATTGGGTATCCGTAGAATGGTTCATGATGGCATAGTAATGTCCCCTTTCTTTTCCCTGTGGAATAGCCCACAAGGCCGTGACAATATTGGTAGGCCTGCAAGCAATGTTAAATCCCTGTAATTGCAGGGCACGTTCCTTTCCTTCTTGGTCTACCAGAAACAGACTGTCGTGGGTAATGGTTCGTGATGTAATGGTTACAGGTGCCGTACCGCCCGTACCACGATAGGAACCACCACCGCCACCGCCTCCTGATACCTGGGTTTCCAAATGTTTTTGTGCTTCGGCCACTTTGCCGGTAAACTTGTAAATGGTCAAGTTTTTGGATCCTATTTTAAGGACTTTATGAATTTCTGTTGGCATAAAATGTGAGTTGTTAGAATAGTATGGATGTTATTTGGCCACCAAAGTAATTTCGCCTTCTTCCAAAGACTGGATACTGTATTTGTTGCCTAATTTGGAATCAATAAGATCGGCAATAGCATCGGTCTTCATAGAATGCTCCAAAAAGAACGAACCTGTACCATCCACAATTTCCTTATTAGATACTTTTCCTTTGGATGAAAGTAACTCAGCTACGGTTTTCACCTTACTGTAATCGGCATTGAGAATGGTAATGTAGGTGCCGTCTTTAGCATTTACATGATTAGCATCCGGTAAAGGCATTTTGTCTTTGGAGGAAACAATGTATTCTATGGCTTCTATGATGCCTTTTTCACAGGCATTGGCAAGAGCCTTGTTATCTTGTATGGATCCAGCCATCCTTACGCCGCCAACTTTCACGCCCTTGAAACCTCCCGCACTACCATCAACATTAAAGGATTTGGAGTCTATGAGTTCACGGGTTTCCACATTGATAAGTTGAATGATGAAGCCAATATGGGCCTTGTTGTTTGCAATCTTTACTGGCCCATAGCTTTGGCTGGACTGCCCTGCGGCATATTCGGTTACTTTTCCCATCACAATCACTTGGGCACCTTTCATTTTACCTCTTTTGGGTGTGGCCCCTTTTTGGGTGTTACCTGTTTCACCAAATTCAATTTCGTTAAGGATTTCATTACTGTCTTTGGTACTGAGTAAAACATTAAAACAGTTCACATTTTGTAGGGCATTGGTAAGCATTTGTGACAATTCATCGCCAAATTTGGCATAAGCCGAAGGTGTGGCCACTTTAAAACTGGAAACGCT
>JAGQZG010000270.1 GCA_020435705.1 Mangrovimonas sp. | reverse complement strand
ATTTCCTATTTTTACAAGTACATTTC
Source organism: Mangrovimonas sp. (assembly GCA_020435705.1). Classification (GTDB taxonomy): domain Bacteria; phylum Bacteroidota; class Bacteroidia; order Flavobacteriales; family Flavobacteriaceae; genus HKST-UBA85. Next base: position 2,541 of record JAGQZG010000270.1, on the reverse strand, counting down.
AGGCATTAAAAAGGTGGTTAAAACTGTTTCGCCAGATATTATATTAGTCTGTGACGACGGTTTAAAAGGTCTTTTTCTTCCCTTGCTTTTGGGCAAACCTTGCCCGATGATTTATGAACGTCACGTTTCAAAAAACATTGAGTTACAAAACGAAAACGCTTCCTTTTTTAATAAAATGATTGCCAAAGTTAAGTTCAAGTTAATGGATCTAGGAGCATTCATGTTTGATAGGTTTATTGTCTTAACAAAAGGAAACCAAAACGAATGGAGAATCCAGAATATGGAAGTTATTCCCAACCCGTTATCGTTTTATCCAAAGGAGGATAACCTTAGCAAACTTTCAAACAAAAAAGTATTGGCCGTTGGAAAGCAAAGCTATCAAAAAGGGTATGACAGACTTTTAAAAAGTTGGAAGCAAGTCGTTCAAAACCATCCAGAGTGGCACCTGGATATCTATGGTACCATTGACAAAAACCAGAAGTTGGATTTACTGGCCAATACACTTGAAATTACAGCTAATGTACATTTTCACCAACCCAAAAAAAATATAGCTGAAGCCTACCAAGAAGCATCCATATATGTAATGTCGTCCAGATATGAAGGATTTGGAATGGTACTCACGGAAGCTATGAGTTATGGAGTTCCCTGTATTTCTTTTGATTGTCCGTATGGCCCATCGGATATTATTAAGCAACAAGAAGATGGTCTTTTGATAGAGAATGGCAATATTGATGGCTTGGCGCAAGCTATTACAACGTTAATAGATAATGATCAAACCAGAATGCAAATGGGTAGAAAAGCAAGAGCTAATGTTAAGCGCTATGATATTACTTCAATAGCCTTGCAGTGGGACCATCTTTTTAAAACATTGCTTTCATGAAAATTGTGTTCATCATAGATCAAGTATATAAGCATGGGGGCATTGAAAGAGTGCTTTCTGTGAAAGCTAACTATTTGGCTCAAAACACCAACCACGAGATTCACATTGTTACCCATGAGCAACAAGGAATGGCTTCCTGTTATGATTTTGACCAGGCAATTACCTTTACAGATTTAGGTATAAATTACGATAGGCTTAAGAGCTATTTTCACCCTAAGAATCTTTTAAAAGTTCCTAAGCATATACTTAAAATTTCATCGTTCCTAAAAAAAACAAATCCAGAGGTTGTGGTTGTGTGCAGTCATACAACCGATACGTATTTCATGCCTTTTGTAGTCAAGAGAATTCCAAAGATAAAAGAGTTTCACTATTCAAAATTCATAGAACTGAGTATTAGGAAACAGCCAACAAACAGATTTAAAAAGTACTTTTTGAAATTTGCCGATTATGTTGAAAGTAAGTATGACAAATTAGTGCGTTTAAACAAAGAGGAAGCTAACTATTACAAAACAAACAATGTTGCTATAATCCCTAATCCGTTAACTTTTTTCCCAAATTCAATTTCCAATGTTGGTGCCAAAGTTGTTATAACGGCTGGGAGAATAGCACCGGTTAAAGGCTATGATATTCTAATAGATATTTGGGCCATGGTGGCTGAAAAGTTTCCTGATTGGCAATTGCATATCTACGGAGAAGGCAATGCGCCTGCAATCCAAACGTTGAAAGACCAGATTTTAAAACTAAATCTCACGGAATCAGTAATTCTTAAGGGTATTACCAATACCATTCAAGATAAAATGCTTAATTCGTCTATATTTGTGATGAGTTCACATAATGAGTGTTTTCCGTTGGTGCTACTGGAAGCCAAGGCCTGTGGCTTGCCTATTGTCTCTTTTGATTGTCCACATGGGCCTGCCAATATTATCAATGCTAACGATGGCCGATTGGTGCCTTTGTATGATACAACGGCTTTTGCCAACCAAATGATTGAATTGATGGGCAATCAAGAGCTCCGTAAGCAATTAGGGGAACAAGCTAGAAACAATGTGGTGAAATTCAAAACAGCCCATATTATGGAAACATGGGAGGCTTTGTTTTATGAACTTGCAGAAACTAAAGCATCATGAGAAGACTTTTTTATTCTATTTATAAATTATTTCTTTTGCCACATTGGTTGTTATTCGCGACCAGTGCAAATAAAGCCACTATTATACAAGATATTGACCGTTGGAAAGAAGCCAAAGCGCTCACTGGCGGACATGCTTCAATCTTACTGCATCTCTTATCTCAATCTAAAGATTTCAGAACCATTTTCTATTACAGAATAGGGGGGCTTTGGGTGCACTTACTCAATATCTATTGCAGAAAAGATAGTTCTTTCATAATTGATGTGAATACAAAACTAGGTGGTGGAATTTTAACAGGCCATCCGTACTGTACTATATTGAACGCAACATCTATAGGTGAAAATTTTTATGTAAACCATTTGGTAACTGTAGGTGAAATAGAAGGGAAGAAGCCAACGATAGGCAATAATGTATCTATTTTTACCGGAGCGATAGTCATTGGTGGCATCAAAATTGGCGATAACTGTAAAATTGGAGCTGGTTCAGTTGTTATAAAAGATGTACCGGATAATGCTGTGGTTGTTGGTAATCCAG
>JAGQZG010000269.1 GCA_020435705.1 Mangrovimonas sp. | reverse complement strand
AAGCAAAGTTCGGGTATGCCACTTAACTAAAATATGAATTTTGTCATTGTAAAGCAGTTGTTTTTATTTAATTTAAATAGAGGGAAAAAAAATCCGGGGAACTCCCGGATTTCTGAAAATTTTATGGTAAAGCTATCTAAACCTCTACTTCGGTTTCCTTGGCTGCCAGATATCTTTCAGCATCCAAAGCGGCCATACAACCTGTTCCTGCAGCGGTTACGGCTTGACGATAAACATGATCGGCAGCATCGCCACTTACAAACACTCCTTCAATATTGGTTTTTGAAGAGCCGGGAACATTAATGATATAACCCGTTTCATCTAACTCAAGATACTCTTTGAAAATATCGGTATTTGGTTTATGCCCTATAGCAACAAAAAAGCCCGTAGCCGGAATAATTTGATTTTCTCCAGTAGCATTGTTTTTTACTTTAACACCTGTTACCACTTGACCGTCTCCCAGAACTTCTTCTGTTTCCGTATTAAAAAGAATTTCAATATTAGGGGTTTTACGAACTCTGGCCTCCATGATTTTTGAAGCGCGGAATTCATCACGCCTTACCAGCATGGTTACTTTCTTACATAGCTTGGACAGATAGTGTGCTTCTTCACATGCAGAATCACCTGCACCCACAATTACAACTTCTTGATTTCTGTAAAAGAAACCGTCGCAAACTGCACACGCTGAAACACCGCCTCCTAATTTCAAGTACTTCTGTTCGGAATCCAATCCTAAATACTTAGCTGAAGCACCTGTAGATACAATAACCGTATCGCAATGAATTTCCTTTTCATTATTGACCCAGACTTTGTGTACTTCACCTGAAAAATCGACTTTGGTAATCCATCCATCCCTGATATCGGTACCAAAACGCTCGGCTTGCTTTTGTAGTTCCATCATCATCTCAGGCCCAGTAATTCCTTCTGGATAACCAGGAAAATTTTCAACTTCATTGGTTGTGGTTAACTGCCCTCCTGGTTGACTTCCTTGATAAAGCACAGGAAACATATTGGCTCTAGCAGCATAAATTGCGGCAGTATAACCCGCAGGGCCAGAACCTATAATCAAACATTTTACTTTTTCTATTGAATCAGACATAAATCATACTTTAATTAACTAAAACAAAAGTAGGTTTTTTGGGCAAAACCTTACCTAGAAGTTATCAACAGTTATTATTATAGGATAACATTAAATTATACATAGCCTTGTTTAAATACCCCGCTGAATTTAAAATACATAGCATATTTTTCGTACCTTTAATAGGAAATCAACTAAAGCTATGCATTATGAAACTCCTTACCCTCATTTTGCCGTTCTTGTTTTTCCTCTCTTGTCAAAACCAGCCTGGCACTAAAGAAACAACCGATTCAACAGACAACAAACCTGCAATAACGCCTTCCATTGAAGGAACTTGGGAACTCATTGGATATTACAATTATGCCAATGACGAGGTCACCGATTCTTTTAAGACCAATAATGGTTATAGACAGATAAAGATGTACACGCCCACTAAGGTAATGTGGAGCAAAGATGTCCCTCAAGATTCTACCGAATGGTTTGGTTATGGAAATTATACCGCCAACGATTCCACTTTAGTGGAAGTTCTAGAATACGGATCGGCCTCCATGAGTAATATTATAGAAAGCAAGAAAGAGTTTAAATATGAACTGAAACTGGGCAAAGACAAGTTCAGTCAAATTGAATTGGATGATGAAGGCAACCGGATTTATTCTGAGAATTACAAACGTATAGAATAAAAAAGCTGAATTTAATTTCAGCTTTTTTGTCGGGGTGGCAGGATGATAACTAAACCGCCACTATGCAGTAAAATCAATACTTTCAGAAATAGACTAAAACAGTGTTAACCGAATTGTAGACCTATCTGTTAGTTTGAAATAGTATTATTTATCTGAACGTCTTACTACAAATTTACGATTTTAACTCCATTAAAACCAATCAATTTACATCAAATATTATGATTAATCTATTAAATATTTGTTGACAATTTCTTCTTCTATTCCACTGTATTCAACAAATTCTTTTATTGTAACAAATTGGTAGGATTCCTTTCCAAAGTAGTTTCTAATATCATTTAAAAGCTTACGCCCATAACGTTCACTGCGTCCTGTGATACGCTGAATATCTTTTGGGTATATGCAAGCTCTTTTTGGGGTCATAATACTTTATCTATGCTTTATCCGTACATCATCCATACTCTATTGTTTTATGATGATGGTGATGGTGATGCGTTGTTAAAATGTTGAAAATCCCGATAGGGTTTTCAATATTTTAATGACGTTTTTGGTTGTATCGGAATGGATGACCGAAAACGGAATTACTTTTTTAACAACGTGCCATAAAATTACGTGATTTGGTTTCATTAATCAAAAAACGAATTATTATGGCAAAACAAACTGGAATTATTAAACTGAAAGGAACTATCGGTGGTATTTCCTTTTACAAAACTTCTGATGGTCATTTAGCTCGCGAAAAAGGCGGTGTGGATGGCAATCGTATTGCGAATGACCCAGCGTTTCAGAGAACGCGTGAAAATGGGTCTGAATTTGGGCGCGCTGGTAAAGGTGGTAAGC
>JAGQZG010000026.1 GCA_020435705.1 Mangrovimonas sp. | reverse complement strand
GGAACCGTTCAGGGAAAAATCGGCTGCGGCCAACTATTCCCAAGGCTCATTGGATGGCACTAGACCAGGGATTTTTTATACGCCTATTCCCAATGTAGAAGAATACAATGTATTTGATAAAGAAGACTTGTTTTTGCATGAGGCCATTCCCGGTCACCATTTCCAAATATCCCTACAACAGGAAAATGATGAGCTGCCCATGTTTAGAAAAACTCTTTGGTACAGTGCTTTTGGTGAAGGTTGGGCGTTGTACTCAGAATCTTTGGGAAAAGACTTGGGCCTTTACAAAGACCCTTACCAATACTTTGGTATGTTGAGTAATGAAATTCATAGAGCCATTCGCTTGGTGGTAGATACAGGGATTCATTCTAAAGGTTGGACACGGGAACAAGCCATTCAATACTCCTTGGAAAATGAAGCTGTAGATGCAGCCAGTGTTGAAAGTGAGATAGAACGCTATATGGCCAATCCAGGACAGGCCTTATCTTATAAAATAGGACAGCTTAAAATCATTGAACTGCGCAACAGAGCTCAGCAGGTCTTAGGCAATGATTTTGACATTCGTGATTTTCATGACCAGGTTTTGGAAACGGGCTGTGTCCCATTACAGCTATTGGAACAAAAGATAGATCGCTGGATTCAGGCTTCCAGATAAATACAAAACCTCCCTTGGGAGGTCTTTTTTATACAAATTCTTATCTTAGAGTTGAATTTGAAACTAGCTAATTCTATTATGAAATTTAAAACGTATGCTTTTTGTGTATTTCTACTTTCAGTTACCTTATGTCTTTCAGCACAGGAGTTATACCAGATGCCTGAAAATAAAGAAACGAGGTGGATAAGTTTTGAGAATATTAAAGCTCAAAAAGGGAGAGGAGGACTGGAGAATAAGGGTGCTAAAGGTCACGCTTTTGATTACATCATGCCCGGAAAATCTGTTGATTTAGTCAATTTTGATGGTAGTGGTACCATACGGCGTATTTGGTTGACATTAAGTAGGAGAGACCCAGAAATGATGCGTTCACTAAAGATTGAAATGTTTTGGGATGCTAGTGAAAAACCAGCAGTTTCAGTTCCTCTAGGCGATTTTTTTGGTGTTGGTTTGGGACAACGGGTACCTTTTGAAAGCGCTTTTTTCTCTGACCCTGAGGGACGTTCATTCAATTGTTCCATTCCTATGCCTTTTAAGGATCATGCTCGAATTGTTATTACAAATGATTCCAAAACAGAGTATACCATTCTCTTTTATGATGTAGATGTTTTGTTGGAAGAACATAGTGACGATATGTTATATTTCCATGCTTATTGGAATAGGGAATTACCCACCAAATTGGGACAGGATTTCGAAATATTACCACATGTTGAAGGTAGGGGAAGATTTTTGGGAACTAATATAGGAGTAAAAACCAATCCTCTTTATGAAGACACATGGTTTGGTGAAGGAGAGGTAAAAGTCTATCTAGATGGAGATACCCAAACCCCAACATTGGTAGGCTCTGGAACAGAAGATTACATAGGTACCGCCTATGGTCAAGGCACTTTTGGCCATTTATACCAAGGTTCTCTTATCGCTGATGCCCAAAAGGGAGTTTATGCATTTTACAGATACCACGTTCCAGATCCAGTTTATTTCTATGACACTATTAAAGTGACCATTCAACAAATAGGTGGTGCACCACAAGAGAAGTTAGTGAAGCTCATTGCCAATGGTGCCATATTAAAACCTATCACCATTCACAATGAACTCCAATTTACGAATTTATTAGATAAAAATGTTCAGTATAAGGCAGATGGAACTGATTTGCCCAAAGGATGGGTCAATTTTTATAGGCAGGATGATGTTTCGGCCACAGCTTATTTTTATTTGGATGAGCCCAGTAGCTCTTTGCCTGCCTTGAAAGGTTTGGAAAATCGTACGGTTCAATTGCCATCGAAAGAATAAACTCTAATTACTAATCATTTTTTCTTTCCCTAGGCTTGATAATCATCCTAAAGGATTGATCTTTGTAGATGTAATAGCCTATCCAATCATAAAAGGCTCGTAATTTGTTTTTGAAGTTCACCAGCCCCATGATGTGCACAAAGATCCAAATGAGCCATGCAGGAAACCCTTTAAGGAAAAACTTATGGTTAGGGGAGTCTAATACGGCTTTGTTCCTTCCTATGATGGCCAGGGAGCCTTTGTCATTATAGCTAAATGGTGTCCACTTGTCTTTTTCTAAAGTTAAATTAATAGCTAAATTTTTTGCTTGCTGCAAAGCGGGTTGTGCCAATTGGGGGTGGCCCTCAGGAAAGTCTTGATCTCCAGAGACTAAGGCGCAATCTCCTAAGGCATAAATGTTATCATAGCCTTCAACTAAGTTGAAAGCATTGGTTTTAAGGCGTTTACCTTTGCCATAACTTTCCAATTTGAAACCTTCAAATGTTTTAGCAGACACACCTGCAGCCCAAATCAAATTTTTTGTTTTTAGTTCACTACCATCAGAGAGGTAGACGGTTTCGTCTTTAAAATCTTTGACCAGTACATCCAATTTTATTTTCACCCCTAATTGTTCGAGTTTTTTATGGGTGTATCCTTGGGCTTTTTTTGACATAACTGCCAAGACTGCTTTTTGGCCATCAATTAAATAAATGTCGCCCAAATCGTCTGTGCTCAATTCAGGATAGTCTTTTTTCATGATAGAACCTCTAAGTTCGGCCAAGATTCCAGAGAGTTCTACACCTGTAGGGCCAGCACCGGCAACTACAAATGAAAGCAATCGTTTCCGATCTTCATGGTTAGAGAGTCGTGTGGCGCGATCTAATCGGGTAAGAATAACATTTCTTAAAGAAAGCGCATCACTGATGGTTTTCATTGGCAAACTATAGTCTTCAATGTTTTTGTTGCCAAAAAAATTAGACTCCGTTCCTGTAGCCATAACCAAGATATCATAAGACAGCTCGCCATTACTCAGAATGACTTTATTTTCTGAAGGTACTACCCGTTGAAGAGCGCCTAATCTAAATCGCACGCTTCTCTTATCCCTTAATATTTTCCTAAACGGATGGCTAATAGCAGAGGGTTCCATAAAACCAGTGGAAACTTGATAGATTAAAGGGGGAAAGAAATTATAATTGTTTACATCCACCAAGGTGATGTTATAACTGTTGGAATTACCAATTCTTTTAATGAATTCCAAACCCGCAAAACCGCCACCAACAACCACTATTGTTTTTTTCATAATCTAGAATTTCTATTACAAAGGTCGTAATAAAACAGGTGTTATTGCATAAACTAGTTTAAGAAATAAATAAAAGAAAAACCTCTCGGGTGAGAGGCTTTTTTTTTAACTTCTGAAAGTATTTCGTTTGATAATGTTTTTAAGCTGAAGTTTCAGGTCTTCACCACTATCATATACCATTTGCTCGTTACTGGGGAATGGTGTTCTGTGGTTGTTCACTAAATTCCAATCACGATTGTCCAATGCCCGTTTATCACCTCTGTAAGTAGCATAGGCATTTTCAAAAACAAAACCACTATCTATAGGGAAACTTTGTAATGTTTGGTTTCGTTTAAGGTCAAAAGTCACAACCTCGGCAACAATTTGAACCGATTTGAATTGATTGACTTCAAAAAAACGAGCCTTGACGGTCACTATGTTGTCAACTTTAATAGCGTTGCCCAAACTATCCTTAACCACTTGGCCGTGTTCATCCAAAAGGGATTTTTTCCCATCTATAATCTCTTTTTGCCTCAAGATTTGATTTTGGTCAACACGTTCAGGTGTTATTTGAATTCGTTTTAATTGCAATTCCATAGCATAATCGTAATCTATAGTACTATTGAAATCGCTTTGGTATACCGTCCAAAAATCATTTAGGCCATAAGCATTGAAATCCAATAGGTCTTCTTCCAAACGTTGTGGAATGATTTGATTGGTAAAATTTTGAACACTCACCAGGACATAATCGGTACCACGGGCATGAGCTTCGTTCATCAGGTTTCTCACATCCTTGAAGTTGGGGTTAATCCCTTCAATATAGCTCAGTTTATCATAAGCTTCACGAATGGTGAATTTATCATCACTTTCCAGTAGGGTTACTGCCTCAGTATATTCATATTCTGAAAGTCTAGATTTGATAGATACCATTTCAGAAGTGTAATCGTTGAACGCAAAGGCAATGACGTTGCCGTCAACAACTAAGGGCATCAAAGGTTTTATGGCCTCTTGGCGTGCCTCCATGTTGGTGTACAAGTTGTAAATGCTCTTGTAGTTCTCGGGATTTCCATCGGTCTCTAATCTTGAAATGAGGTTTAAATCTCTTTCAGTTACTTTTTCATAAGCCTCTTGAAGCATAACAATGAAATCCCATTTACGCTTTTTGTCTTTGTTGGTGTCCAGTTTGCGTAAAGCGGTTTCAATGGCTTGGTCGTAATTTCCCGAATAAAGGGCTTGTTCCATTTGTTTTCTTCCACCACATGATACCAGTACTGAAAGAAGTGCTGTAAGGAGTAAAAATTTTTTCATGGGTCACGGATTTATTGGTTATAGTAAAGTAAAACCAATTTGCATGCCAAAAATAAAAAAGCTCTTAAACCAATTGCTTAAGAGCTTGAATATGCGTTTTCTATAAATCTATTTCTTTTTAGGCGGTTCAAAAATGGGAAGTAACTGAGTGGAAACTTCACCAAACCCAATTCTGGTGCCGTCTTTTTCACAATAACCGCGTAAAATAACAGTATCAAAATCGTTTATGAATTTACGCTCACTACCATCTTTCATTTTAATGGGTTTAGAACCTCTCCAAGTCAATTCCAACATAGAACCGTAAGACTCTGGTGTTGGGCCTGAAATAGTACCGCTACCCATCATGTCGCCGGAATTTACAGGACAGCCATTGACTGTGTGGTGTGCCAACTGTTGGCACATGTTCCAATACATATATTTGAAATTGGAACGGCTTACAATGGTTTCTTTGGCGTTTTCTGGTTTAATGGAAACCTCTAGATTGATATCATAACTTTTCTTGCCTTTGGTTTGAAGATAAGGCAACTGTGGCTTGATAGGTTTGGGCCCGTCCACCCTGAAAGGTTCAAGAGCGTCTAGCGTGACAATCCATGGTGAAATGGAAGACGCAAAATTCTTGGCTAAAAAGGGGCCTAAAGGCACATATTCCCATTTTTGGATATCCCGGGCACTCCAATCATTGAAAAGAACCAAGCCAAAAATGTATTCTTCAGCTTCACTCACAGGGATAGGTTCACCCAAATCATTTGCATCTGTGGTTATGAAAGCCATTTCCAACTCAAAATCCACTAACTTGCTAGGGCCAAAAACAGGCTCAGAAGCACCATCGGGCATGGTTTGTCCTTGTGGGCGATGTACAGGAATTCCTGAAGGGATAATGGAAGAGCTTCTTCCGTGATAGGCAACAGGTAAATGCAACCAATTGGGCATTAAGGCATTGTCCGGGTCTCTAAACATGGTACCTACATTGGTGGCGTGTTCTTTACTGGAGTAAAAATCGGTGTAATCACCGATTTGTACAGGCAATTGCATCTCAATTTCATCCAATCTGAAAAGGACAATTTCCTTATGCTTGCTATTGTTTTTTAAAGTATTGTTGTTGCTGTCAAAAATCTCAGCAATACGATTTCTTACAGCGCGCCACGTTTTGCGGCCATCGGCTATAAAATCGTTAAGGGAATCTTGTAGAAAAATATCATCGGTTAAAGGAATTCCTTCAAAATAACCTAATTGATGCAAGGCACCCAGATCAATGGCGGTGTCTCCAATTCGGGTTCCAATAGTGATTATGTCGTCACGGGTGAGGAAAACCCCAAAAGGAATGTTCTGTATTGGGAAATCCGAATTTTTTCCTACATGCAACCAGGATGTTCTATCAGGATTATTTGCGGATAAAGGCATAATAAAAGTATGTTGATTAATTGTTCATTAATTATCTACCAAATATATGTTTTTTGGTTTATTAGACTAATGTATTTCTTATTTTTGACAAAATTTTAATGAAAATAACAATATGCAACGCGACCACCAAATTTTTGAATTAATTGATGCCGAAAAGGACAGGCAATTACACGGAATCGAGCTCATTGCTTCCGAAAATTTTGTTAGTGAACAAGTTATGGAAGCTGCGGGTTCTGTTTTAACAAATAAGTATGCCGAAGGGTATCCAGGAAAACGGTATTACGGTGGTTGTGAGGTTGTAGATGAAGTAGAGCAAATTGCCATTGATAGAGCTAAAGCCTTATTTGGTGCTGCTTGGGCCAATGTACAGCCCCATTCAGGAAGCCAGGCCAATACAGCGGTTTTTGCGGCTTGCTTGAAGCCGGGTGATAAAATCTTAGGATTCGACCTGTCACATGGGGGGCACTTAACTCACGGCTCACCTGTTAATTTTTCGGGGAAATTGTACAATCCGGTTTTCTATGGTGTAGATAAGGAAACGGGGCGTATAGATTATAACAAACTGGAAGCTATTGCTAAAGCTGAAAAACCAAATTTGATCATAGCGGGTGCTTCTGCCTATTCCCGTGATATGGATTTTAAAACTTTTCGTGAGATTGCTGATAAGGTAGGCGCTATATTGATGGCCGATATTTCGCATCCTGCCGGTTTGATTGCCAAAGGGATATTGAATGACCCAATTCCACATTGCCATGTGGTGACTACAACCACACATAAAACGCTTCGTGGTCCTCGTGGGGGAATGATTTTGATGGGAGAGGATTTTGAAAATCCTTTCGGGTTGAAAACACCCAAAGGCAGTTTGAGAACCATGTCTTCCTTGTTTGATTCAGCGGTATTCCCAGGAAATCAAGGGGGGCCATTGGAACATATTATAGCGGCTAAGGCGATTGCTTTTGGCGAAGCTTTGACGGACGATTTCATGCATTATATTTTACAAGTAAAACGGAATGCGGCGGCTATGGCCAAAGCCTTTGTTGATAAGGATTACCATATAATTTCTGGTGGTACCGATAATCACATGATGTTAATTGACCTAAGGAACAAAAACATTACAGGTAAAGAGGCCGAACAAGCTCTAGTGAAGGCCGATATTACCGTGAACAAAAACATGGTGCCTTTTGACGATAAATCGCCGTTTGTAACTTCAGGAATCCGAGTGGGCACACCGGCCATTACCACTAGAGGTTTGAAGGAAAACGATATGGAAACCATTGTTGACCTGATGGATGAAGTTTTAATGAACTATGAAAACGAATCAACTCTAGAGGCTATTGCGGCTAAAGTTAATGCCATGATGAGCGGATTACCTTTGTTTTCCTAACAAAAAGGATTCATATTAAACAATCCCAAGACACCCAAGATTAAAGCAATGTCTCCTACAATAGCTTTGTAGGCTTGTAAGCTGTTTGAAAATTTGAACAGTGAATCACCTATACCCGGTACTTTAGACAGTTGTTGGGGAAGTAGGAGAAGTCCGCATAAAATACCTACGATACCAAAAATCAAGCAACCCGATTTAAAAAGGTAAAGGATGCCAATGACCAGAGTTGCAAACCCAATGCTGGCATTAAAGGGCTTTAGTTTTTCGGCTACTCTTAGGAAAAACGTGCTTTCTCCATCCAATTGGTCTAAGTGCGCAATGGCTAGCAAAATACCGGCACAAATACAGGCTATTTCAAAAATGAGTGAAATCATACTAGTAATGAATTGATTACTATAAAAGTAATTAATTTTTGGTAGAAATTTCTTTGCAGAAAATTAATCCTCAAACGTAATATGTTGGTAGGCACCCAAATCTGGTGAAGACGTTCTGCTCACACCCATAATATCCGTTGGCACTTGCGAGGCAAAAGTAGTATCACCTTGTCCATTGGCTGCCGAATCATCCCCAATAATCATATCATTTTCATAAGGAAGCCTAAAATCAGGTTGCTCATTGAAAATGTTGTTTTCATAGTGGTTGATGTCCATGAAATTATAATTGTCGCCCAAATTTGAACTACCGCTGTCAAAACGGATCAAACAATTGGTAAACTTGAAGTTGAAAGCCACTGCGTCGTCTTCAATTTCATCCATCAAAATCTCGATATTGTCATTTCCGTAGATAATACAGTTATTGAAATTGGCTTCCGACAAATCAGACAGGTAAGCAGTATTGTCTTCATCTAGAACAAAATTATTCAATAATAAAGATGGATATTGCCTAAAACTGGTATCCCAATAGTTGCCTATGGTGCAATGGGTGAAGTTGTATCGTCCGCCCAAAGTTCCTGCCAAGCTGCTTTGCCCAGCATTGTTAAACACAACATTTTCCCCAGTAATGGAAGTGTTTCTTCCTAAAATGCCAAAGTTGCTGTGGTTGTATAATTGGGAATTGGTAATGGTTAATTTGGGAGTGGCTTCATCTGGATTGCCATCACTTAAAATACCCACAGTTGCATTTTTGATAGTTGCGTAATTGATGGAATTGTTCACACTGCCATCAAATAACCAAATGGTTCCCCACTGGCCGGGAATGTCTTCATACAAAGGCTCCAAACGGTCTCCTTCAAAAATCACTTCGTTTTCCATCGTCTCTGGATCAGAACTTAAAGCACCATTCACTTGAATGGAAGCACCTTCGGCTACCAAAAGCCCGGAATCAGCATGAAAATGCAGGCGGCTACCAGCTTCTACGGTAAGAGTTTCGCCATTGGGAACAGCCGCATAGCCATAGATTACATAGGGTTTTTCATTGGTAAAGGTGAGTTCGCTGGGTTCTAGATAACGCCCTTGTATTTCGGTTTCTACCATTTCGCCATTCACATTAAGCGTTAAGGTTTCTATTATGCCCGTTGTGTTATCTTGGTCAGGGTAAATGAAAACAGCATCTTGTACCAAGGTAACCAATTCTACATTTTGTTGATTGGCTCCGGAGTCAAACTGTATTTGATCGGTATACAAGTATGTGCCAGAGTTAATGAAATCTGTGATATCAATGGTGGTTTCCACAAAAATATACATGCTGTCTTTGGCCAAAAGCTCAATGTTTTCAAACTCTTTGCCAGGCATGCCATCTATATTCAAGCGGTAATTGGAGTTTTGCCCCTGACCTAATCTAATTGTGGGAATATTGATGTCTTCGTTGCTTCTATTGTAAACTTTTAGGTTGTAGGTACTAGAACCTATATTCGTAAAAACTGTATCCAAATACACGGTGTCCTTTGAAAACCCCAAATTTCCTGTACTGGGGGAAAATTCGAAGTCCTTACGGCAGGAACTCCAAAGCATTAAAAAACAAACCAATCCTAAAAAGTAGATAACTTTCTTCATGTAGTGAATTTTGGTAAAAATATAACTTTTGAAAGAAGTATTTAGTATGCTGGTTGGAAATTAATCAAACAAAGTAGCTATTTCCCTCGGAATTCTGGCAGGCTTTTTTGAAGTAGAATCCATGAGACACCAAACGGTTTCGGCCTTGACCAAAAGCTTGTCTGAACTTTGGAGATACATCTCAACACATCTGGTGGAGGTTACACCCTCAGCATTTTGAACATAGGTCTTCAATTGAACCACATCGCCTAAAAGAGCAGAACTTTTATATTCAATATGATGGGAAACCACCACCCAAAAATAGTTTTCCAACATCGCTTTGGAAGCGTTTTTCAACCAGTGGGCTTTGGCAATATCTTGTATCCATTGCACATAGCGCACATTGTTCACATGCTTGAGTTCGTCCAGATCATCTTCTGTAACGGTTATGCTTTGTTGGAAAGTTTGCATTAGTCTACCAATTCTATCTCAAAAAGCTTATCCCAGTTTTTGCCGGTTACAAAAATGGTTTGTGTATCCGGATTGTAGGCAATACCGTTTAATACGTCTAGTTTAGGATGTTGGGTCACTAGGTTTTTTAAAGGTGTAAAATCAATGACGCCCTCAACACCTCCAGTTTCAGGATTAATAATGGCCACACCATTACGTTGGTAGATGTTGGCATAAATTTTCCCATGAATCCATTCCATTTCATTTAATTGCCCTATGCCACTTTTGTTGGTGAAAACTTGAAGAAAATCGTCTTCTGTTAAAGTCTCTGGATTTAGAATCCAAATATCTTCTGATCCGTCGGTTTTGTAAAGAACTTTGCCATTGTTGCACAATCCCCAGCCTTCCTTACTTTTTCCATACTTGAAACTTCCTGTTTTTTCAAATGTGTTTACATCATAAACAAAGCCAATGCCTCGACGCCACGTAAGTTGGTATAGTTTATTGTCAAGAATGGTCAGGCCTTCGCCAAAATAAGCTTTATCTAGGTTGATGTTCTTAAGTACTTCACCAGTTTTGTAATCTACTTTTCTCAACTTAGATTCACCGTACTGACCAGTACTTTCATACAATTCGCCATTATGGAATTCCAATCCTTGGGTGTAGGAGGTAATATCGTGCGGGTAGGTATTGAGAATGTTGAATTTATACACCTTGGGTGCTTCGTTATTAAGAACGGTCACATTGGTTTTTATGGTTGCCGATTTGTCTCCAAAAAAGACAGTAGCTTCCAGTAGTTGGTTGCCAACTTTTGTAATGGTAATGGGCTTGTTTTCTTCAACGGATTGGCCGTTCAGGGTGAAACTAGTAGAAGAAATCTCGTAATTTTGATCATTCTGCAAGGAGAAAGTAAGCGTTTCACCAAGGGGTATTGAGCCATTTTTGGCATTGGTGGTTAATTTTAGGTTCTTAGCTTTTTCTTCAGGAGTACTGCCGCAGGAAATCATCAGAAATCCTAACAAAATGATTGTAAGCGCTTTATGGGATACCATGTTTGTATTTAATTTTTAGGCAAGGTATTTAATTCAAATCAGTTTAAAAAATCATTGTGAAAAAATTAAAAGGTTGTATCTTTGCATAGGCAAGTCCTACACAACCAGCTCCTGCTGAATCCTCCAGGGCGGGAACGCAGCAAAGGTACGCGGTCGTAGCGGTGTGATGTAGGTAGCTTGCCTTTTTTTGTGCCTTATTCTTTCCTAAAAAGCTGTATTTTTACCATTCAAAAATTTTAAACATGTCTAAAGTTGTTTTAGTAACAGGTGGTTCCAGCGGCATTGGCAAAGCCATTGGCGAATTTCTCTTGCAGAAAGGGTTCAAGGTTTATGGCACCAGCAGAAACCCTGAAAGCTACAGTGATTCCAAAATACCTCTACTGGCTTTAGATGTGGTAGATCAAAAGAGTATAACGGCATGTGTTGAGGCACTTTTGATGAAAGAAAACCGAATAGATGTCTTGGTCAATAACGCTGGCACTGGGATTACGGGGCCCATAGAGGAGGTTCCTGAAGAGGAAATGAAACGCAACTTCGACACTAATTTTTTTGGACCTATTAATGTGATTAAAGCCGTTTTACCCGCTATGAGGCAACAGCAATCAGGTTTGATTATCAATATTACGTCTATTGCAGGCTATATGGGATTGCCTTATCGGGGAATTTATAGTGCTAGCAAAGGAGCCTTGGAGCTTATTACTGAAGCTTTTAGGATGGAAATTAAAGAGTTTGGCATTGAAATGACCACTGTAGCACCAGGTGATTTTTCAACCAACATAGCGTCTGGTCGTTACCATGCACCTGAGCTTGAAAACTCACCGTATAAACAACCTTATGGAAATACACTGAAGTTGATGGATGAACATGTTGATTCCGGTGACGACCCCATGCTAATGGCCAAGGCCATTTATAAAATCATCAATACGCCTAACCCAAAAGTGCATTATAAGGTGGGGGCATTCATGCAAAAGTTCTCCATTGTCCTTAAACGGATTCTGCCAGATAAAGTTTATGAGAAACTGTTAAGGAATCATTATAAATTGTAGTTTTGCACTAGTCCAAAGAACACAACTTTAAAACAACATATAACATGAAATTTTTTATCGATACGGCCAATTTAGACCAAATCCGTGAAGCTGAAGCTATGGGGATTTTAGACGGCGTTACTACCAATCCGTCTTTGATGGCCAAAGAAGGCATTACTGGAAAGAACAGCATTTTAAAACATTATGTAGATATCTGCAATATTGTGGAGGGCGATGTGAGTGCCGAAGTGATTTCAACAGACTTTGAAGGCATGATTAGGGAAGGGGAAGAACTGGCTGATTTGCACGAGCAAATTGTTGTTAAGTTGCCTATGATAAAAGATGGCGTGAAAGCGTGTAAATATTTTTCTGAAAGAGGGATTAAAACCAATGTAACGTTGGTGTTCTCGGCAGGACAAGCTTTATTGGCGGCTAAAGCAGGGGCTACCTATGTGTCTCCTTTTATTGGTAGATTGGACGATATTTCAACCGATGGGTTGAATTTAATTGCTGAAATTCGCCAGATATATGATAACTACGATTTTGATACTCAAATATTGGCCGCGTCTGTTCGCCATACCATGCATGTTATTGATTGTGCCAAATTAGGTGCCGATGTTATGACTGGACCATTGAGCGCTATTGAAGGGTTGCTCAAGCACCCTTTAACCGATATAGGATTGGCTAAATTCCTTGAAGATTATAAAAAAGGAAACTAAAACAAACAAAAACCTCGGTAAAGCCGAGGTTTTTTGTTTTATGGGATTTATTAAGTTATTATCTACTCACCAATCCCAGAAGTTCTTCTTCAAATTTGAAATTGAACATATTGGCATTGGAATCTTCTATAATTCCTTTTTCATTAACCAAGATTACCTTGTTAATGGGATAAAGTGCCCAGGTTTCTTTGGCCTTTTCAGGGTTGGCAAAACGAAATTCATTGGAAAGGTCAAATCCGTTTTGTTCCAACGAGCGGACCCAAAAATCGGGATCACCGTTGTTTATGTTTACCGAAAGGAAATTAACTTCGGGATATTTTTTCTGTAACTCTTTTATTTTTAAGTGGCTGTCCTTAAAATGTCTTTTAATCGTGTAGGACCAAAAATAAATAGCCGTAGGCTTAGCAATTAAGTCTTCTATACTTACTTTTTTCCCATTGGAGTCAATCACTTCTACATTAGGAAGTCTGTTTCCTGGTGTAAGATTTTTCAAGGTATTGGTGTAGGAAATACTTCTTTCTTTTTGGTACTCATCTGTACTTCTTTTCAAGAATTCATTGAGGACCAAACTGTTTTCGGCAGTATTGGCACCCGAATTAAAAAAGCGAAAAGCCGTATCGGCCAACAGGTTGTTTTTTAACCATGGGTTTTGAACCAAGCTATCAATAAGCTTCATTTTGGTAATGTTATAGCCCATGGATTTTCCATTGTAAACACTGTCATGAGTTTTGTTGTACTGCTCAACAAAGGCCAAATTTTGAAAGTGGTATTTTAGAAACTCGTAATAGGGGAAGTAGTCTTTTAGCGTTTCGTTATTGTAGTCAATATTTTTGCGGTAAGCATAAAAATCTTTTGGCAGAGCCTTCAGGTTTTCAACTTCATTTTTAGAATAAAAAGCAAAAGGATATACTTCCTTACTCATATAGTAGTTATAATCTATATTGGCTTTAGCAATCGTTTCAAAAAGCGGGGACGGCGTATTTTTTGCACTAAATGCTTGAAGTTTCTCTAACTTTAATGTGCGAAGCGAATCCAATCTTTTTTCAAATTCCCCAGCATTCAATTGGCAAAGCCTTAGAACCGTTTGATCTTCCTTTTCCGATTCTAGAAACATATCTATTAAATAGTTGTTCTTTTTAGCACCTTCACCAGTGTAAACCAAAGACTCGTCAAAATCAATCGTGTTTAAACGTACCATCAAACTGTCGTTGGGCTCAATAAGAACCATTTGGATATCTGTTCCATGATGAAATGTATAAAGTCCAGGAATTAAATGCTTGAACTTGTGCATGAAACGATTGTTGGCATCAAGCTTCAAGGTGTCCAATGGTTCCTTGCCTTTATAAATAACTACAATATTGTTACTTGGGTTGATAATTTCACCACCTAAATAAGCTGTATCTCCTTCATCTTCAGTAGTATCATTTTTGCACGAAACTATTGAGCAAAGGGTGAAAAGCAACAAAAGTTGAGGAAAAATATGTTTGTTAAGTAAAGTCAACAGTTACAGTTTTAGTTGATACAAAAATAGAGGAACGAGGACATTTCCCTTGTTAATGCGCTGTTAAATATTAAATGGGCGTTTTCTTTCAGGGTAAGTCACTATTTTCTACTTTTGCACCAAAATTTAAAGATAGGAAAATGTTATCAGTTTCAAACTTATCAGTGCAATTTGGTAAAAGAGTTCTTTTTGATGAGGTGAATACCACGTTCAACAAAGGCAATTGTTATGGAATTATTGGAGCCAATGGTGCGGGAAAATCAACTTTTTTAAAAATTCTATCGGGTAAGATGGAACCTACTTCCGGAAGGGTACATTTAGAGCATGGTAAACGCATGTCTGTACTGGAACAGGACCATAATTTGTACGATGAGTTTACAGTACTGGAAACCGTAATTCGAGGAAATAAGCCATTGTTCAAGATAAAATCTGAAATGGATGCGCTTTATGCCGATTACTCGGATGAGAATGCTGACAGAATAGGGGAATTACAAGTACAGTTTGAGGAAATGAACGGTTGGAATGCCGACAGTGATGCGGCAGCTATGCTATCAAATTTGGGAATTTCCGAAGATTTGCACTACAGTTTGATGCAAGATTTGGATGGTAAACAAAAGGTGCGCGTGCTCTTGGCCCAAGCACTTTTTGGCAATCCTGATGTGTTGATCATGGACGAACCTACCAACGATTTGGATTACGAAACTATTTCCTGGTTAGAAAACTTTTTGGCCAATTATGATAACTGTGTGATTGTAGTCTCGCACGACCGACACTTTTTAGATGCGGTGTGTACACACATTTCGGATATAGATTTTGGTAAAATCACGCATTATTCCGGGAATTATACCTTCTGGTACGAATCTTCGCAATTGGCGGCCAAGCAACGGGCACAACAAAACAAAAAAGCCGAAGAG
This sequence comes from Mangrovimonas sp., assembly GCA_020435705.1. GTDB lineage: Bacteria > Bacteroidota > Bacteroidia > Flavobacteriales > Flavobacteriaceae > HKST-UBA85. The sequence goes on along the minus strand of JAGQZG010000026.1, from coordinate 4,519 downwards.
AAGAAGAAAGAATTACAGGAGTTTATAGCCCGTTTTAGTGCAAACGTTGCAAAAAGTAAACAGGCTACCAGTAGGAAGAAGATGATTGACAAGCTTAATATTGAAGAGATAAAGCCGTCTAGCCGTCGGTATCCAGCCATAATATTTGAGCGTGAAAGAGAAGCGGGTGATCAAATTTTGCATGTAGAAAATCTGAGTGCCTCTCTTGATGGTGAAACGCTTTTCAGAAATGTAGATATCAATTTGGCCAAAAGTGATAAGGTAGTTGTTTTTTCAAGAGATTCTAGAGCTACCACTGCGTTTTACCAAATTTTGAATGATAAGGAAAAAGCCGATTCAGGTAAATTCAATTGGGGAGTTACCACCACGCAATCCTATTTACCATTGGATAACAGTGAGTATTTTCAAAATAATTTGACCTTGGTTGATTGGTTGCGCCAATGGGCTACCACAGAAGAAGAAAGAGAAGAAGTTTACATTCGTGGATTTTTAGGGAAAATGATTTTTAGTGGGGAAGAAGCTCTTAAAAAATCCAATGTGCTTTCCGGAGGTGAAAAAGTACGTTGCATGATTTCCAGAATGATGATGATTCGTGCGAATGTCTTGATGTTGGATGAACCCACAAACCACTTGGACCTGGAGAGTATCACGGCATTCAACAATTCGCTTAAAAACTTCAAAGGAACTGTGCTGTTTACAACACATGACCACGAGTTTGCCCAAACAGTTGCCAATAGAGTTATAGAATTAACCCCCAATGGTATTATTGATCGTTACATGACGTTTGATGAATACATGGAAGACCCTAAAATTAAGGAGTTGCGGGACAAAATGTATTCTGTAACGGCTTAGTTGGCCTTAGGAAAAGTTCCTTCAATAATAGATGTTGCTTGAGCAACTTCCGTTTCGTGAACATAAATTTCCCTGAGGTCTTGATAATCAGTGGCCAAAGCTGCATTGATGCCTAAACTGGTGTTTTTCACAATAGGTTCAATTCCAGCTTCTTCAAGATTTTGGATAACATTTTCGGAATCAATGAGATTGCCCGCAAAAACTTTAACATATTCTGAATCGAACATAAAAATAACTTTAGAAGTGATTTCCTAAAGTTACAAAATTTCTCTGAAATTTTATCTCAATTCGGCACCCAATTGCGTTTCAAAAGCCGATTGTAGCCCTTTCATGACTTTGTCTATTTGCTTATCGGTAAGGGTTTTGTTCTCATCTTGAAGGGTGAAGCTCACTGCATAACTTTTCTTGCCTTGTGGTAAATTTTTACCCTCATACACATCAAAAAGGTTCACGGATTTGAGCAGTTGCTTTTCGGTTTGCTTAGCTAATTTATATACGGCATCAAAAGAGACATTTTGATCCAGTAATAAGGCAAAATCCCGTCGTACTTCTGGGTACTTTGCAATAGGGCTTACTTTCACGGCCTTGCCGCTGGTCACTTTTAAAATAGTGTCCCAGTTAAAATCGGCAAAAAACACTTCTTTATCAATGTCAAAATGTTTGAGGAGAGGCTTTTTCACCAAACCAAATTCAACCAAAGTCATTTTGCCCAAGCCAAGTTTTAAACCTTCGGCAAACGTATCGGTAGTTACAGGTTCCGTTTGGTAATTAGTAAGTCCCAAGCGCTCTAAAACCATCGCTACCAAGCCCTTGAAATAAAAGAAGTTTATTTTCTCCGTAGGAACTTTCCAATTTTCAGTCGTTTTATTGCCCGTGGCAAATAGAGTTAAGTGCTTGAGTTCTTCACGGTTGGAGTAGTTATGATAGGTTTTTCCGAATTCAAAAAGTTTTAAATCACCTTGTTTTCTATTCAGGTTGAAAGCAATACTCTCAAGCCCACTAAACAACATGCTTTGTCTCAAAACAGAAAGATCGTTGCTTAACGGATTTAGAATGGTCACATTAAATTCATCCTTGAGGTCTTTACTGAGTTTTATATAACCAGGTGAAGTTAATGAGTTGTTCAAGATTTCATTAAAACCGGAAGAGGCTAACATATTACCCGCAATATTCTGAAGATTGTGATCCTCTTTTCTGGATGTTTGGGAAATGGAAGCATTTAGTTTTTGGGTGGTAGCAATATTGTTGTAACCATAAACTCTAAGAACTTCCTCAATAATATCGGCTTCTCGCTGAACATCATTTCTATAGGATGGAACCGTTAAACCTAATCCTGTTTCGGTCACATTATTGATTTTGATGTCAAGCGAGGTCAAAATACGCTTAATGGTTTCTTTGGAAATTTCTTCACCTATTAGCTTTTTGGCATTTTCAAAGCTCAATCGAACCTGAAAATCACTTATCTTCTTAGGATAATGATCAACAAGGTCACTGGTTATTTCTCCTCCGGCCACTTCTTGAATCAAAAGAGCGGCACATTTTAAGGCATATTCAGTAATGTTTGGATCAATACCTCTTTCAAAACGGAAGGAGGCGTCGGTATTCAAACCATGTCTTTTGGCTGTTTTTCTAATGCTCACAGGATCAAAATAGGCGCTTTCCAAAAAGATATTTTTGGTTTCTTCGGTCACACCGGAATGAATACCTCCAAAAACACCGGCGATACACATGGGTTTTTCGGCGTTGCAAATCATCAAATCGTCTTCATGAAGTTCACGCTCAACACCATCAAGCGTTACGAATTTGGTTCCTGTCGGGACTGTTTTTACCAATATTTTGTTGCCTGATATTTTAGAGGCATCAAACGCATGCAAAGGTTGGCCCAATTCATGCAAGATGTAATTGGTGGCATCTACAACGTTATTGATAGGGGATAAGCCAATAGCTTTTAAACGGTTTTGAAGCCATTGAGGCGACTCTTCTACCTTTAATCCAGAAATAGTCACACCGCAGTACCTAGGTGCTTTTTCGGCATTTATAACGTCAACGTCTATCTTCAACGTTCGGCTGTCTACATGAAACGCACTCACAGAAGGTGTAATGAGTTCCAACTGCTTATTCTTTTGGATAAGTCCGGCTCTCAAGTCTCTGGCAACCCCATAATGACTCATGGCATCTGCACGATTGGGAGTAAGTCCTATTTCAAAGATAAAATCATTTTCCACCTCAAAAACATCGGCTAAAGGCGTGCCAACATCTAGGGTGCTATCAAGCACTAAAATGCCTTCGTGTGACGTGCCCAGTCCCATTTCGTCTTCTGCACAGATCATACCTTCGCTTTCTTCGCCACGAATCTTTCCCTTTTTGATGGTCCAAGCGTCGCCTTCGGCAGTATATAAAGTCGTACCAATAGTGGCCACGGGAACTTTTTGTCCTGCGGCAACATTTGGCGCACCACAAACTATCTGCAAGGGGCTTGCGGCACCAACATTCACGGTTGTGAGTTTTAATTTGTCGGCATTGGGGTGTTTCACGCAAGTCAAAACTTCGCCCACAACAATGCCTTCCAAAGCTCCTTTAACGGATTGAAATGCGTCTATTCCCTCTACTTCCAGACCTAGATCGGTTAATAATTCCCCTACTTGTTCCGGCGACCAATCAACAGCGATGAACTGTTTCAACCAATTGTAAGAAATCTTCATGAATGCATTAGTGTTTTAAGGTTGCAAAGATAATAATACTTAAACGGTAATAAAATGCCATTGCACAAAAACAGCGAATATTTCTGATTGAAATGCTAAATAGTTTTTTATTGTAAGGATTATGTGTTTATTTCGAATACTTAAAAAACGTTTGCTATGAGACAATTTGCAGTACTATTGATTGGCGTGGTATTAATGGGATGCCAGAAGAAAGAATCTTCCCAACTGGAGGCGGGTGTATATAGAGGCGCTTTTGAAGCTCAGGACAACGAAACAATTCCTTTTACTTTTGAAGTCATTTCGCCTACCTTGGTGAAATTGCACAATGCCGAAGAGGTTATTGATGTTGATGAAATTGAGTATAAAAACGATTCTGTTTATATGCGCATTCCGGTTTTTGAAAGTGTGATTTCGGCAACAGTGGACAAGGATAAAATGACAGGATTTTATATCAAACCGAATTCAGGCAAAAAGGTACCATTTTCCGCCACCCTTGGGACGGATAGGTTTATTGCAGACGGGCCATCTCTGGTTGATGTTACGGGAAATTGGAAAACTGTTTTTAGCCCTGACAGCGAAGAAGACCGATATATTGCCAAAGGTATCTTTAAACAGGAGGGTAGCCATGTAACGGGGACTTTTAGAACCACTACGGGTGATTATAGGTATTTGGAAGGCGTTATGGACGGCAACCAACTCAAGCTTTCCACTTTTGATGGATCACATGCTTTTTTGTTTGTCGCAAGTACCACCGATAGTACCATGAGTGGCATGTTTTATTCTGGGAATCACTGGAAAGAGCCTTTTGTGGCTAAGAGGAATGAAAACTATGAACTGCCCGATGAAGATAGTTTGACTTTTCTTAAGGAAGGTTATGATAAAGTTGATTTTTCCTTTAAGGATACCAATGGTCAGATGGTTTCGTTAAACGATGCTACGTTTAAAGATAAAGTGGTTGTTGTGCA
>JAGQZG010000268.1 GCA_020435705.1 Mangrovimonas sp. | reverse complement strand
CCCCTCCTTTTTCATTGGCAGCAAAAACAGGCTTGCCTTTTCCGGTGGTGTGGCCTATGGCCCAGTAAATAAGCTTACCAACGGTTTGGAAGTGGGTGAACAAACAGAAATTTTTGACATTGACAACTATACCAAATCTGTTTACGATTTTGGTTACTACTTCGGAATTTCATTCAGTTTATTTGATATAAAATAATTCATCCTCATGAAAAGATTAAGTTTAGTCCTTCTTCTCTTATTTAGTATTCAACTGGCTTTTGCCAAAAAACATGCTCTGATTATTGCGGTGGGCGATTATCCTAAAAGCACTGGATGGAAGTCCATTAGCTCCGCAAATGATGTGCCTCTAATCAAGCAAGCCTTGCTCAACCAAGGGTTTCTGGAAGAAAATATAATGACCCTTATTAATGACCAAGCTACCAAGCAGGGTATTGTAAACGCTTTGGAACTATTGAAATCGCAACTCAAACCGGGTGATATAGTTGTGATTCATTATTCCGGTCACGGACAACAAATTTTTGACGATAATGGTGATGAAATAGACGATAAAGATGAAGCTTTGGTTCCTTATGATGCTTGGGTAAAATATACGCACAATTACCATGGCGAAAATCATTTGAGGGATGACGAGCTCAACACAATTATTGCCAACATAAGAAACACCTTAGGCAAAAATGGTCAGTTATTGATGCTATTGGACAGTTGCCATTCAGGATCGGCCACTCGCGGCGGCGTGACACGTGGTGGCGAGCCAACTTTTGCACCACCTTCATGGGAAGCAAAGGAAAACGATAAAACCAAAGGTAGCGCCATGCTAGAACGGGAAAAAGTGTCGGAGGATGCCGCTCCATTTGTAATGATGACGGGCGCTTCGGCAGACGAACTTAATTATGAATATGAAGGTTATGGTTCTTTGAGTTTTGCTTTTTCAAAAGCCATGAACGAGCTGGGAAGTGATTTCACCTACCGTCAGTTGTTCTCCAATATAGCGGCCAACATGAATGTTATTTCGCCCAAACAAACCCCAACCATAGAAGGTGATGTGGATTACAAATTGTTTAAAGGTGAATATGTCAAGCAACAACCCTATTTTCCTGTGGTCAAAATCCCTACATCCACTGTTATTCAAATAAACGGCGGAAAGCTACAAGGTCTTTTTGATGGCACGACCATCTTGGTAATGCCAGCCGGAAGCAACAAAGCCGAAGCTTCCAAAGCTTTGGCAAAAGGTACAGTCAATAAGGCAAAGTTCAACGAAGCTTTCATAAAACTGGACCAACCTCTTAAAGATACCAATGAAAAGAATTATTGGGTCTTTGTAGATAAACCAGCTTATGGAGATATCAATATTAGTGTTTATTTAGACAAAACGGTAGATAAGGAAGCGGAGAAAAGTGTCGCAAAATTTCTGGAAGACAACCATTTGGGAAGCATTGTGAAAGATACTCTACAGTCTACTGTGATTGTTGAAAAAACCGGAAGTAATTACAGCATAAACACCTCTAAGGGCAATAATTCATTGAATAAAGCCGAAAATTCCCGTGGTGAAGACGCTTTGGAAGAACTCAACAGTAAGCTGTTCAACTTTGCCCAGGGACAGTATTTGAAAAATTTGAGCATGAAAAACTATGACTACGAGTTTGAATTTAAATTGATTCCTGTTGAATATGTTGAAGATATTGGTGAAATGGGCAATACCCTACCGGAAGAGACCTATATAAACGAAGCTGGAATATTTGAAGTTACGCCTGGAAAAGACCACGTGTTGTTACAGGTAACCAATAAAAGTGAGCAACCCATTTATTTCAGCATTATTGAAATAAATAGTAAAGGTGAAATTGCGCCGTTCATGCCCAATGACAACTGTACTTTAAATGATAATGAAAGACGGTTGGCGCCTGGAAAAACCATGCTTTTTAAAGATTGTATTTTCTCCTTTGGCCCACCTTACGAACGACTTATCTTAAAAGGTTTTGCAACTACATCTCCCATTAATTTTCAGCCTACAGTAGATACTCGCGGTGAAGGCACGAGAAGTGCCAGTAACAACCCTTTGGAAAGTTTTGTGAAAAACACCTACAGCCAGTCCAGAGGCTCGGAAGGAAACCAGAACAGTGGCAATGTAGATGGTTACAGTACAGAATTTGTATATGAAATAGTTAAAGACTAAAGTTGGCCTCAGAAATAGAAACCTAAATGGGATTCTTATGAAATTAACGTACACCATCGTATTTTTTCTATTCTGCAGTTCTCAGTTGTTAATTTCCCAATCCTGGGACCAAAAGCTCTCGGAAATCAATGAGCTTACCCAACAAAAGGATTGGCCATCGGCACTTTCAAAAACAAAAGCTTTGCTTTCGGAAACGGAGACCGAAGTTGGCAAAGAACATCTTAACTACGCCACGGTTTTAAGTTGGTTAGGATACATCTATAAATATTCAGGGACTGATCAACTTGACACTGCCGAAAAAGCCTACAAGGAAAGCTTTGAGATTGCCAAGAAATTAATCCCTGAAAACGACGAAAGGCTTGTCCCCTACGTTCTGGATCTAGCATATCTACACTATGACCAAAACAAATTTGATTTTGCAACACCCTATTATGAAC
>JAGQZG010000267.1 GCA_020435705.1 Mangrovimonas sp. | reverse complement strand
TCCCCATCCGGCTTTTTTTCTGAGCGCTTTAAGCCCGACACCTTTAAAACAGGCTTTTGCCTTATTTAACATGTTCATAACAATATGCCGAATAAGCGCCATATTATGGCCTGCGTTTGTAACCGGTTTATTCAGCACATTATTCCAAGTTAAAAAAAATCTGTTAGGCTAAAAACGTCAAGCTATCAAACTTCACAATCCTCGGATTAATGCGTAATTGGAGCAACTGAATTTTTTTAATCGCTGGCAAATTCGCATCAATGTATCCACCATTTCTTGTAAATGTGCAATGCTAATTAGCTCATAATCATCAAAGGTCTTAATTGGATATTGCGTAATAATACTATTTAAATGTGAAAGCTCTTGCTTGAATTTCCTCTTGATAGGAACACTGAGTTTATGGAGTTCTAATCCAGATAATCGTTGCGATGCACTAATGATTTTATCTTTATTTGGAATGTCTTTTAATAATATTTTTTCCATTGCTAACATTCTATCTAATAACGATATCACCACTGGATTGTTTCGGATTGGTTCGCTGTTATTTGTATACACTGGATGTTGCTTAACTCAATACAGATGATGGATATATTACGCGGCGACATCTGCAGCTTCAATGGTTTTTTGTTTTTTTGAGATCACATGCCAAGGCAATAACTTTTCAATATTATCCAGTGTTGTGCAGTAAGGTAATTTCTGCATTACCTGCACATAATAATCGTAAGGGTCGTGTCCATGCATAATAGCCGTCACAATCAGCGACATATGGACACCCAACGCTTCTGCTCCTTCTACCGATTGGCAAAATAAAAAGTTGTTCCGTGCCAAGGCCAAATCTTTGTTCTTCTGCTCTAAACCATTGGTATCAATTTCCAATCGCCCATCTTCTAAGAATCGGCGTAACCCTGCTAATCGCTTTTGTACATACTCCATAGCCTTGCCCAAAGGCGACTGCGGCAATGTCAGTGGCGCATTTTTTTTAATCCATATTTCAAAGGCGTCAATCAATGGCTTTGATTTTACTTGACGCAGTTGATAACGGCTCTCTGGCGATAGCTTATCATTCTTGGCTTCACGCTCAATCGCATACAGCTTTGTGTAAAATCGCATCGCTTCCGTAGCCAATCCGGGTTTCTGTCCCGATTTATCAATGGGTTCATATTTTCGGCGAGCGTGCGCATTGCAAAAGACCAGTGCAATAGCAGGGTTTTTGTCGAACGCATCAAAGATGTTCTGACCATCTACCTGTAAATATCCCGCATAGTCTGCAAACCATTCCATCAAAAAAGACTTGTGGTTGTCCGGATTATACCGATACACAACCGCCATTTTATCGGGAGGCCCGCCTTTGATAGTAAATACATACGATTTTTTTGTAGGTGGCCGTCCGGGTTCATCCAAGACTTGCAAATGGGTTGGGTCACAAAAGGTCACGTCATAATCTAAAATCACATCTTGTAATAAATTGGCCAAAGGCCGCATCTGTTTTGCGCTCTCGATAAACCACCGAGCCAATTTATTGCGAGGGCAGATGAAATCAAAACGTTCACCGTACATTTTTTCTAAATGGTACAATGGTTGCCTATCGTATAATTTGCTGACTATCATGTGCGCCAGAAAAGACTCTGTTACATGGGCTTTCGATAAAAGCCGTTTCGGGTTGGACGCTATTGTGATTGTGCTGATATTGGCTTCTTTGTCCTTAATCACGAACACTTCGCGTTTTTGCACAATAACTTCATACACGGGCGGTACATAATGCAACAACTCCGTAATCTCATAGCGAACAAATCGACTATTATCGGCGGGCTTTTCAGCAGGAATAATCACTTCTCGTCGGGGCAAGTTCTTTGCAAAGTGATGATGGTTTTTAGTACGCCGTTTTCTAGGAAAAGATTTATTGGTAACTTGGGTCTCTAAATTTCTTTCCTCCGTATCTTGGCTTGTTAACTTATCCGTTTCTTTTTCATCGTGCACTTCTTCTGGTTCCCATGGAAGAACATCGGAAAATATATCCATTTGTTGAGGAGATTTATCCAAAAACCGCTCAGAACGAACGCCAAACTGACGACGTTGGATTTGTTTAAAGGCCTCTAATAATTGATGATAGGCTTGCGTCGATTGAGCATATTTTTCTTTATACAGAACAAGCTCAGACTCTGACGCCTTTAAGCGTTCGGTCAGCTCAATGACTTTTTGTTGAAGGGCTTTGATTTTTTTATGCATCATCACGATTTTTATTATATTTTGTGAATGATTATAGAGAACCAATCTACAAAGAGAATTATACACGAAAACCACTATAAAAACCGCTGTTTTTGTATTATTTTATAAAAATAAAATTTAAAATAACGCTTCAAATAAAGCAAATCCCAAATCATCTTTGCTTAATAAAAATAAGTTGCCGTCATTGCATCAAAATACCCCTGTTGCGTAAAATCCAATCCCGCCAATAACACATTCAGTTGCTCTTTACATAAACTCAGTGTGGTATCCGTTGGTTCAGGTAATTTGAATCGGCCTTTTTCGATACGTCTGTAACATAACCAAAATCCATTATTGTCCCACCATAAAAATTTTAATTTATTGGCTTGGCGATTTCGAAAAATA
>JAGQZG010000266.1 GCA_020435705.1 Mangrovimonas sp. | reverse complement strand
AAGCTCTTAAGAAATGCTATTCGTATTCTTTTGCAAAATGCAAAGGACAAGCGTGTGGTATCTCGTTTGACTAAAACTTTGGTTGCAATTACCAAAACAGACACAACCAATGAAAGAGGTTTAAGAACCTTACAGGATGGTGATTTAAGCTTATTAAATAGCTTTGAATTCAACTTGGGTGGAAAATTAGGCACAACACTTTTTGCTCCGTTTACGAATGCTTTTGACCGTGTTTCTGGTGATGCAACGGTTAACCTTGATGCGTTTTCTCCAACGGTAAGAATTGCAGCTCCAACAGGAACAACCCATTTTAAGGTGGTAATGGGTGCTTCTGAATTGGATTTTGAGAATGAGACCTCAACTTTTGAAAATGATGAGACTGCTATTCTGCCTTACACTGCTACTGATACAGCTGCTATTGCCTTAACAGCTTCATTGACTGCTAACTCAACGCTTCCTGTTGTTCAGGTACTTGGTGTTGAGTTTTACCAAGAGGTAAACGGGCAAATGTACGAGCTTAAGAACGGTGCTTACAACGCTTTAGCAATTGTTATTGTAGATACGCCGTAAGTATGGAATTAGTGGTGCATAGAGCCTATTTTGAAGAGGGCACCAATGGTGCTCTCTTTAATTCTGGTAAGTTTCTTTGTCATACCATCGAATTGCCCTGGAAAGATAACAAGCGAAACATTTCCTGTATTCCTGAAGGTGTTTATGAAGTTGAACCGCGTTTTTCCAAACGGTTTAAACATCATTTGATTTTGAAAGCTGTAAAAGGTAGAAGTTTTATCCTGTTTCATCCTGCTAATGATGCTTTAAAAGAGCTTCAAGGGTGTATTGCTCCAGTAACATATTTGAGTGGAATTGGGAAAGGTGTTTACTCTAAAAGCGCTATGCAAAAACTGTTGTCTTTGGTATATCAAGCTCAAGACCGAAAAGAACACATTTTATTAACTATTAAATCACAAAATCATGAACATTGTAGAACGTTATAAAAAACCAACTCCCAAATTTTTCAAGACTTTACGCAATATTGGTATTGCTTTGGCTACAGCAGGTGGTGCTATTATAGCTGCACCGATTAGTATGCCTGCCATTGTGGTAACAATTGCTACTTATATGACAGTTGCCGGAACTGTGGCTACCGCAGTAAGTCAAGCTGTTGTTACTGATGATGAAAACACAGAAACTGATGAGAATGACGATGGATTATAACACCAAATCTGCCATTATTGGTGGAACTTTCTTTTCATCAGTCGTGAATATTGGTGTTGAGGATTTGATTACTACTGTTGTTTTGGCTATTGTTGGTGCTGTCGTTAGTTACATAGTTTCCATTTTAATTAAGTGGATTCATCAAAGGATTCGGAAAAGAGGGAAACCATAATCTAAAGTGCTTCAAATGAAGCACTTTTTTAGTATATTTAGATACAAATTATATCAAATATTATTATGGGAAAATTCGAAGTTTATCAAGATGCAAGATCTGAATACCGTTTTAGATTAAAGGCAAGTAATGGTCAAAAAATATTAGCAAGTGAAGGATACACTGCTAAAGCAGGTTGTATGAACGGTATAGAATCCGTTAGAACCAACTCACAAGATGATAGTAAATTTGACCGAAAAGTTTCCAGTAACGGTAAGCATTATTTTAATCTAAAAGCAAGTAATGGCCAGATAATTGGCACAAGCGAAATGTACGAGGGATCTTCCGGAATGGAAAATGGTATTGAATCCGTTAAAGCAAACGCTCCAAGCGCACCAGTTGAAGAAGTTTAAATATACATTGATTACCGCTTTTCTCGGGGCAAAGTGTTGTAGGTGGAAGTGATTATTGATGTTGAGCGGTTGGAAAGATAAATAAAGGGCATTTTCTAAAAAATGCTCTTTTTTTATGCGCGGTGTTGAGGTGGGTAAATGAAAAGAGCGATTCCCTGATAAGGGATTGAGCGAATGTAATGCATCCTACCGCAGACACTTGGCAAACATTAATAATTGCTGTAACCTACACCGTTGAAATGGGTGGTGGGGAAAAGATGGAAAAATTGTGTGTTCTAAATTTCAATGCCAGTTCCGAATTGGCGGCTGGTGAGCGGATATTTTACATAATGGCGTTATAGTACAGAAACTAAATGAATGCTACTATAACTACCCGTTATGTAAACATAGCTTTGGGTTGTTTTTGGTGTGAGCGTTGGGAACAGCTCTTTGCTTTTTTGCTTATCCAATCATAAAAATAACACTTTAAGTGAAACAAACAATGTGCTGTGTGTGGGCTGGCAGCCAAAAACTACATGAGCGTTGGCGAGCGGAACAAACCAAAAGACAGAGGATTTTAAGCTTTCGACAAGCTCAAGCCAGGGCAAGCGAAAAAACTGGGTTTTGGTTTGTGGGGAATGCACACCTTAACTATTAAACTACTTTTCAACAAATTATCAATAGTTTATTTTTATATGGTAATTTGTATTTTAACACTTTAAATATAAAGGCATGAATAAAATTGCTCTAGTAGTTGGAGTGAATGACTACCAACATTTTGATAAACTCGATAAATGTGTCAACGATGCTGTAGCAATGAGTGAATTTTTAGAAGTTGCTGGATTTGAAGTGA
>JAGQZG010000265.1 GCA_020435705.1 Mangrovimonas sp. | reverse complement strand
TAAATCTCAGCAAAATCGCCTTCTACCGTAATGAGTTTGCACACTCTTTTTATCTTATCCAGCAGGATTACCGATTGACTTTGCCTAAGTTTTTTGGCCTTACTAAACTTGATGTAGGTGACGACACCCACCGTTACCAACACGCCGATAACCAATCCTAAAACTGCATCCATTTTTTACTTCAAATCTCCTAAATGTGTATACTTAAATCCTTTGTAATATTTTAGTCCGTAACCAAAAATCCTATCCATTGAAGCATGGGAAAATAGAATTACCCCTATCAACATGACCATTTGATTTTCCAAATAAATTCCCAAAAGATAAATTAAAATAGCCAATCCTTTATGGTGAAAAACATTATAAGTTATTGCTCCAAATTTTGAGTTGAACAGATAACCCAACATGACAATGTCCGGCACTAAAATGAGTACCAAAAACACCCACCAAGGAAAGTCCAAGAAGCTAAAAGCATAGATTCCTAAACACAACATAAGCAATTCTTCTGTTTTTAGTGACCATTTCATCATTCAAGGGTTTTATACAAAATGGGTTTACTGGGAGAGGCATCATTTTCAAAAGGCGCCATCTGCAAGTTCAAAAAGTAAGTACCATCTTCAACGGTATTGGGCACAAAAATAAACTCTGTGATTGTTGCATCCAGTCTCAATTTCCCTCCTGTATTCCAAAAGGCATTGTGTGACAATAGTTTGCCTTCATCGCTTTCTCTATCAACACTTGGTAAATCTATCAGCAAATGTTTAACATCCTTCTCTTTTAAATAGATTGCTGCTTCTTCCAATAAATAGGGCGGATTGGTATGTGAATACTGTTTGGACAATTTCTCTTTGGTATTGGGCAATGTCCTGATAATAACAGCCTCCCTTTTTTTATTTCCCAGGGCATACTGCAATTGCTTTTTGGAAATCACAAAATCTCCTCCTTGTTTTTGAGGTGGAATGGTAATGAGTTCGGCCAAAAAGAAGAAACGGTTCAGGTTCTTATTTACAGAATGGACTTTCTCTGTGATATGGCCAACACATTCGGTGTGGGTTCCATGGGCATGCGGATTAAACCAAATGCTATTGAAATTTACCGCCGAACCTTCGACCACACTGCCTACCCAATCATCTACAGTCACAGGTTCAATTTTAGGTGCTTCCAGATACCATGCATTGACATTGTTTTTAGAGGCCTGCAACGGAATGGAAATATCTATGGGTTGCATAAAATCTATCTTGTAGTTTTTGGAATTAGTGTAAATGGTTGCTATCATCTATGCTGAATTTTTTTCAGTAGTCTCCCAAAGATACTAAATCATGAATAGCTCTGCGGCTATTCCATCGGCTAAAAATTTGCCTTTTTCGGTAATAATTAACTTCTCCACGCCCTTTTTCTTTTCATCCAAATCACTCAACGTGATCGCAAGAAGGTCTTTCTGTATAAAGTCCTTGGCTTCTGTTAAAAGATGATTTTTATAATCCTTCCCAAAATCAGTTTCTATTAGACCCAAAGAAACCCCCCAAATAGTTCGCAAACCAGTCATTATGTACTCGTTATATCTGTCGTTGAGGGTAAGCTTTTCTGAAGTTAAAGGCAAATTGCCTGCCTGTATGGATTGAATGTACTTTGTATTATTGGCCAAATTCCAACTGCGTTCCTTTCCGTTGAAAGAATGCGCCGAAGGCCCAATCCCTACATAGGATTTTCCTTGCCAATAGCTGGTATTATGCTTTGAAAAATAATCAGGTTTTCCAAAATTTGATATTTCATACTGAACAAACCCTTGTCTTTTGGTCTCCATCATTAAATGTTCAAAATGGCTCAAGGCCAACTGCTCGTCCAGGGGCGGATAACTCCCTTTTTTTATAAAGGAATCCAAAGCCGTTTTGGGTTCAACAGTAAGCGCATAGGCCGATATATGATTCACCCCAAAACCAAAGGCTATTTGAAGATTCTGATTCCATTTTTCCAAACTCATGTTAGGAATCCCATAAATCAAATCGATGGTAATATTGTTAAAATGCTTAGTCGCTTCTTCTAGGCATTGTCTAGCCTCCTGTGCGTTATGAGCACGGTTCATACTTTTTAAATCGTCTTCAAAAAAGGATTGAACGCCAATGGAGAGTCTGTTAATGCCCATGGTTTTATAGTCTTCAAAAAGAGTTTTCGACTGCGTTTGAACCGACACTAAATCGTCAGGATTGGCCTCCAAGGTTATTTCCGGGTTTTCAGTAACTGTATAGTTTTTATAAACTTCACCCATTAAAAATCGCAACTCTTCAATCCTCAATAAAGAGGGGGTGCCACCGCCAAAATAAATGGTTTCAACCGTTTGGTTTTTAAGTTCATTTTTCCGTAACCGCAACTCGGTTGCCAAGGCTTCCACTAATTCCTCTTTCTTCTTCAAAGATGTTGAAAAATGGAAATCGCAATAGTAGCAGGCTTGCTTGCAAAAAGGTATATGGATGTAGATTCCTGACATTTCAGTTAATAGTTAGCAAGTAACAGTGAACAATAATGTGGGGTTCTGCCATAACCATAGACTACTTTACACGATCCTGATTTTGCTTTACAAAACTATCCCATCCACTATAACTTTTCCCCACTTCCAATTTGCCCTCGTTATAGAAG
>JAGQZG010000264.1 GCA_020435705.1 Mangrovimonas sp. | reverse complement strand
AACTCATCTACCGTTACAGTGAGAACAATGATAAGGACATGGCTTTTGAAACCGCACAAAAACTGTTAGAAGCCCATCCAGAGTCTAAGTTGGTTCATTTGGCCTTGTACAAGTTCTACCTTGAAAGAAATGAAACCGAGAAAGCTTTGGAATCTATGAAAATAGTTGTTCAAAGTCCGCAAATAAACCCCAAATCAAAAATGATGGTGCTGTCCGATTTTGTGAAGTTTGTTGATGCCCATCCCGAGTATGAGCCTGAATTGGTAGAGGCCACCAGTATTTTAAGTGACAACGAATCTCCAGAAACCTTTAACGATTTGGGACAGTATTATTTGAAGAAGGGAGACAAGGAGAAAGCGTTGAAATACTTTGAAGAAGGCCTGAAAAAAGACCCCAACAATTTTATGGTTCAAAAGAACATTCTATTGCTTCAAATTGACCTCAAAAAATATGAGGAAGCCAAATCCAATGCCGAAGAAGCGCTTCTTCGCTATCCGGCACAGCCTATTTTATACTTGATTCACGGGGTTTCACTCAATGAGCTAAAACAGGCGAAGAAAGCCGCAGAAACGTTAGAGATTGGTCTGGATTACATTATTGACGACCCTAAAATGGAACAGGATTTTTACAAACAATTGAACCTGGCATATACTTTGCTGAACAATACAACCAAAGCGAAAGCGTTTTTAGAAAAGGCAAAACAGTTAGAATCCACCAATTGATGAACTATCCTAAATATATCTTTGGCCTCTTTTTTCTCTTAGGAGTTGTAGGTTGTAAATCTTCTCGAACCCTTACGTCAACGAGTACCGATTTCAGTTTAAGTAAAAAACAGGTCATCAAGGAGCATCAAAAGCTCACGCCAAATTTTAAAACCCTTCAATCCAAAATAAAAATCGATTATAAAAGAGGAGACGACGAGCATTCTTACTCGGCTACCTTACGTATTGAAAAAGATAAAGCCATTTGGATCAACTCAACACTAAGTGTTGTAAGGGTTATGATCACTCCAGATAGGGTTAGTTTTTACAACAAGTTGGACAATACCTATTTTGATGGCGATTTTAGTTATTTAAGTGATTTGTTAGGAACACAAATTGATTTTACCAAAGCACAAAATATTCTTCTGGGTGAAACGGTTTACGACCTAAAGCAGGACGATTATGTGTTGTCAACACATGAAAAATCCTATTTATTACAACCTAAAGAACAGAAACAATTGTTTGAAATTTTCTTTCTGATCAATCCGGCACATTTCAGGTTAGATTCCCAACAAGTGGCTCAAAATTTGGAACAACGTATGATGGAAGTAGATTATATAACTTATCAAGAAGTGGGCAAGCAAGTGTTTCCGGAAAAATTAAAGGTGTATTCAGTAGAAAAAAGTAATGAAACTATTATAGGATTAGAATTTAAATCCATTACTTTGAACGAAGATCTCAATTTCCCGTATAAAATACCTTCTGGATTTAAGCAATTGGAACTCTAAATGAAGCAAACCAAGGCTCTATATACTTTTTTAGTGCTGAGTATTTTTTTCAGCCTTTCCCTGTTTTCACAAAGCGCCAAACAACGTGAGTTGGAAGAACGCCGTTTGGAACTTCGCAGAGAGATAGAGCAAATCAACAATTTGCTTTTTAAGAAGAAAGACGAAAAGAAGTCGCAGTTGTCCATGATGGAAGATTTGAACTATAAAATCAGCGTCAGGAAAAACTTGATTAAGGTTACCAATCAGCAAGCCAACCTATTGACGAGGGAAATCAACGCCAACCAAAATAAAATCACCGAGCTCAGGGAAGAATTGGAAGTGCTTAAGGAGAATTATGCCAAAATGGTGGTGAAGGCCTATAAAAGTAAAAGCGAGCAAAGTCGTGTGATGTTCCTATTGTCTTCAAGTAATTTTAAGCAAGCCTATAAAAGGTTGGAATATTTAAAGCAATATTCCAGATATCAAAAACAGCAAGGCGAGACCATTAAAGCTAAGACCGTAGAACTTCAGGAAACCAACAAAGAACTGCTCAGGCAAAAAGAAGACAAAGACAAGCTTATTGCCGAAAACAGGGAAGCCCAAAAAGATTTGGAAAGCGAGCTCAAGCAACACGAAACCCTGATAGCTTCCATCAACAAAAATTTAAGTACATACGAAGCGCAAATCAAAGAAAAGGAACGGGAGTCTAGGCGTATTGATAAAGAGATAGAAAATATTATCAAAGAAGCCATAGCCGCATCTAATAAGGCAGCTGGGAAAGCTACCACCGCCGCTTCACCATCGGGATTTGCCTTGACTGCGGAAGCTAAAGAACTGGCGGCCAATTTCACGGCCAATAAAGGCAAGTTACCCTGGCCGGTAGAAAAGGGAGTTGTGGTGTTGCGTTATGGAACACAGCCACATCCTGTAGTAAAATCTACCACTATTGAAAACCACGGCGTTCGTATTGCCACCGAAGACAATGCTGAAGTCCGTTCAGTGTTTGATGGTGAAGTCTTGCAGGTACAAGCCATTAAGGGAGCCAATCTAACCGTGTTTGTTCGCCACGGTAATTATGTGACGGTTTACAAGAACCTAGGAAAAGTCTATGTAAAGAAAGGAGATAAGGTGCACACTAAACAAGCTATAGGCACCGTATTTACCAACCCCTCCAACGGTGAAACCATTCTTTATTTTT
>JAGQZG010000263.1 GCA_020435705.1 Mangrovimonas sp. | reverse complement strand
GGCCCGCAGGAAGGAAATCAACTGCCGCTGTCCTGAAGACAGCATGGTACCACGTTCCTTAACATTATAATGATACCCGTCAGGAAGGCTCATAATAAAATCGTGGATTCCAATTTGTTTTGCCGCTTCATGTACTTGCTCCTCGGTGATGGAATCATTGTTAAGAGTGATATTGCTTAAAATAGTATCTGCAAATAAAAACACATCCTGCAAGACCACGGCAATTTGCCTTCTTAAAGAGGGTAAGTTAATGTCTTTGATATTAATATGGTCTACCAAGATTTCGCCTTGTTGGATATCGTAAAATCGGTTCAACAAATTAATAATAGTAGATTTTCCAGCACCCGTAGCACCCACCAGCGCTACCGTTTCTCCGGGTTTCACACTAAATGAGATACCTTTCAAAACGGGTTCATCTTCTACATAATTAAAATAAACCTTTTTGAAATCAATGTTTCCTTTTAAATGTCCAATCTCTACCGTACCGTTGTTATCTATATGCGAAGTGGTATCCAATACTTTAAACACCCTATCGGCCGCCACCATTCCCATTTGCAGGGTATTGAACTTATCGGCTATTTGGCGTAACGGACGGAACAACATGGGAATCATCATAATAAAAGCCGTGAGATCTCCCAAGGTCGATTCATTTCTCAAAATCAGATCCAAACCTCCATACCACGCCACCAAACCAATGGTAATAGACGATGACAATTCAGCTATAGGAAAAAAAACAGAATTATAGAAAACCGTTTTCAGCCAGGCGTTTTGATGGCGTTCGTTAATTTCCTTAAACTTTTTATACTCGGTGTCTTCTCGGGTGAAAAGCTGAAGTATTTTCATTCCCGTTAAACGTTCCTGAACAAATGAGTTCAGGTTGGAAACCTCGTTCCTTACTTCTTCAAATGCTTTCTTCATGTATTTTTGGAACAATCGGGTTGCATAAAGAATAATGGGCAACATGAGGAAAACGATAACGCTCAACTTCCAGTTCATAAAAATCATAACCGAAGCCACAACAAGCATAGTGAGCAAATCACGGAAAATCATAAAGAAGCCTTCGCCAAAAATATCGGCAATACGCTCCATGTCCGTCACCGATCTGGTTATCAATACACCCACAGATGAGTTATCAAAATACTTCATCCTGAAACTCAAGATGTAATTGAACAGTTTGGTCCTTACGTCCTTCACCACACTTTGCCCCAACCAACTGGCATAATAGATAAAAAGTAGCTGAAAGATTACTTCCAGTAAGAGAATACCTCCCATCAAAATAATGTATGGCAAGAAACCTTCTACCAGCTTCTTTTCAATATTGTTATCAATAGCTTGCTGAAGAATATACGGGCGAATGGCTCCGAAAATAGCTAACAGCACGACCGAAATCATCAACCCCACAAACGTCCATTTATAGGGTTTCATGTAAACCATTAGCCGTTTGAACAAGCTGGTATTAAATAATTTTTCTTTACGCATTCAATTTTATTTCTTTCGGATATTCAATCTTCGTTAAGTACAGACCGTGAGCTGGCACCGAATATCCAGCCTTGCTTCTGTCTTTTGATTTAATAATTTCATGTACATCGGATACCGAGATCTTGCCCAAGCCAACTTCTATCATGGTGCCCACAATGGCCCGCACCATATTTCTCAGGAACCTATCGGCCGTGATTTCAAAATGCAATTCGGTTCCTTCTTGCTTCCAATGAGCCTTGGAAATCGTGCAAATGTAGGTTTTAACATCGGTATTGGATTTTGAAAAACATTGAAAATCTTTATACTCAAACAATATGTCGCAAGCTTTATTCATTGCCTCTACATCCAGATTAGCTCTGAAAAAATAGGCAAAATCTATTGCAAACGGGTTCTTTTCCAAAGAAATTTGATAACGGTAACTTCTACTGATGGCATCAAAACGAGCATGGGCATCAGGTTTCACCTTAAAAATAGAATAAATGGAAATGTCCGGCGGAAGAAAGGCATTCAACCTGTAAACCAGGTTCTCTTCGCTAAAAACAGTCTCGGTATCAAAATGGGCAAACATTTGACTTGCATGAACACCTGCATCGGTTCTTCCGGCGCCAGTAATAGAAATCGTATCCGACACTAATGTTGAAAGTGCATGCTCCAGAACTTGTTGCACCGATATGGCATTGGGCTGATTTTGCCAGCCATGGTAAGGCTTTCCGTTGTATGCTAATTCTACAAAATATCTCAAACTCTATTTAAACTTTTTAGGAACGCACAAATATAATTAGTTTTGCCAGTAAACTAGGTTCCCTTAACATTTTATCATGACCAAAATCCTCTTGCTTTCTGACACCCATAGCTATATAGATGAAGCCATCTTGAAATATGTTAAACTAGCCGATGAAGTCTGGCATGCCGGTGATATTGGGAATTTAGACGTAACCGATGCCATTAAATCCCTAAAACCCTTGCGCGCTGTTTACGGCAATATTGACGATGTCAAAGCAAGAGCCGAATTTCCCGAAAACAATAGGTTTATGTGTGAAGAGGTAGATGTTTGGATAACCCATATTGGTGGGTATCCAGGCCGGTACAATTTGAGAATACGAAATCAGATTGTGCAAAATCCCCCAAAGCTTTTCATTTGTGGCCATTCGCATATTTTAAAAGTGATGAATGACAAGCAATTGAATTTGC
>JAGQZG010000262.1 GCA_020435705.1 Mangrovimonas sp. | reverse complement strand
CTATTGTTTTATAAAAAATAAATCCGGCCCTCCAAATGAAATTTAAAAAATTCTTTCTCAAAACAGTTATGATACTCCTAATAACTGTCTTTTCATCAACATCATACTATTTATTCATTAATCTGCATGAAGACAAGTTACATACATTTGATGCAACCCCATCGCTCATTATCATTTTGCTTACACTTATTATAGCCATCATTATATTAACCTGGTGGAAAATTGATTTTTTCAATTAGAAACTTTCAATTGTCTTAAGAGTAAGTGTTGCTCTAGATTAGAGTAAAACCTTAATAGTTCATTATAACAAAACAGTCGTTTTTCCTTTTCAGAACAGGCGCTTAGCACACATTCCTTTATTGCTTCCACCGAATGGAATGACTGAATTTCAATTTGAACCGAGAGGTATTGGGTAGTATTTAAGATTTGTATTTCAAAAAGCCTTTTAAATATCAAAAACCACTCTCTAATCTTTAGTTTACTCTCAATAGAGCTTACGGTAGCTTCCAAAAAAATTTCTGGGGTTCCCATTTTTTTCAGAATGGATTCTTCGTTCATTCCCATGAATTTAAGATTTACGAATTCAACCTCCTGTATTGAAAGCGCTTCCTTACTTGTTAACCAAATTTCCCCAGTAACCTTTTGATAGAACTCAAATAGAAGAACCTCTAGAATCTTCTCACTTTCATTTGACAAGGCCTTTTGCAAAACAATAGTTGAGTACCCTGAAGCCACATCCTTAACTATGGGATTGAGATAATCCAGCGGATCCAAGATGCCACGCTCAAAGGCTTTTACAACAATTTTTAACCAGTTTTTTGTTTTTAATTTTCTGAAAATACCATCTTTTAGACATAGGACTTTGTCCAAACTCATGTTTAAAAATTCGGCTATATCCATTACAGACTGGTTTAAGAGTGAAAGCCTAAGAAACATGATTTCATCCCAGGTCAAGACCTCAAACTCATTGTTGATATCATATCCTTCAAAGGTTCTGGGTTTTTTCATTAGTCATAAGGCTTTAATTTCAAATAACTAATAGATTCTGAATCATGAAACAAGCTCTGTTGTTCAAGATTAGCATACAGCTTTAATAATTCATCATAAATGGAAAGCTCTATTTCGGCAGTTCTTACCCTCGAAACATACTTTAGCCTTGATATTTTTTCTTCACAACTTTCCAAATAGTGATTTAAAGTGGCAGTACGTTCTTTATTAACAAACCTTGAGTGGCTAAGAACCAATTTCTTATAGGCATTAAACCAATTATTCACGCTTAGTTTTTTAAATATATTCCGTTTTAGGCTTCTATATTTTTCTTGATTGATGCCCATTAACTCCAATATAGATTCATTATTTTCAAATGAGTACATATGGCTTATTAATGTCTTTTCCTGTTCCGATATACCATTAACAACAAAGCCCACTTCAGTAAAATGCTTTTGGATACCATCCATAAATTCCTTTAGATAACTTCTCAACAATCTTTGATTGCCCTTTTTTACATATCCTAGATAAAGATCGGAGGTGTATTTTACTGCAATTTCTTTTATCTCGGAGTCTACATAATCCAAATTTTTAAGAATGCCTGCCTTAAATGCCGACTTAATTATTTGAACAAAATTTTTGGTTTTACATTTCAACCTAATACCATATCTTAAATTGTAAATATCTTTCATGGTAAGATTAAGAAAACGGGCTATTTCATGATCGTTCAGCCCGTGTGTGTACAATCTCAGATAGAATATTTCAGTATGATTTAAAAAAAAGCCCTCTACTTCACGGATTTGGCCTATTTCTTTGAAAACTTTGGACATATCTAATACGTTTACTATGTCTTAAATTACACCTTGTTCCCATGGATTCAATTTTAGAATTAATAATCGTCTTTGTGAGGTTATAAATGATCTTGCAGAACCTAAAAACAATTGAAATTCGTCTTTATTATAACTACAAAAGGGATTTACCATTTATTGCAAATCCCTTTTTACTCAGTATCACTAAACGATTGTGTTAATCCTTCATTTTTATCTCTACCCGCCTATTACTTTTTCTTCCTTCTGCCGTTAAATTTGAACCTATAGGTTTTAGCTCTCCGTATCCTATGGTTTCGATGTTTGACTCTGTGATACCACTGGCCACCAAGTAGTTTTTAACCGCATTTGCCCGCATTTTTGAAAGCGTTTTATTTGCTTTAAAACTACCTACACTATCCGTGTGTCCTTCTATTATCAAATGAGCATTTGGGTGCTTTTTGAGCAACTCTACAATCTCAATCAATATTGGGTAGCATTCTTGTTTGAAGTTATAGTTTCCTGTTTCAAAACTGATCACATTGGCAAAATCATTTAATTTTACTTGCTCTGCTTTAATTTGCTTAGATTCATCGCCGGCTCCCTCAACTTCATTATGCACCTGCACCTTTGGACATCCTCCATTTTCAAGAAGTCCTACATGATCAGGACATTTGTCTAGTTTGTCTGGTACTCCGTCACCATCGGAGTCAGGTAATGGGCAACCACCATTTGACACCTCTCCAAATTGTTCCAGGCATTTATCAATACTATCAGGCACTCCATCTCCGTCAGTATCAGGACAACCTGCAAATTCTTTTCTTCCTGCTAAATCGGGACACAAATCATGTGTATCGTCAATACCATCACCATCTGTATCCTTCACTTCATTGGAT
>JAGQZG010000261.1 GCA_020435705.1 Mangrovimonas sp. | reverse complement strand
TATCACTGGTGAAACTGTTTTCCTTCCTAAATCCAGTAGAGATGTTATATATAAGCAACTGTTAGCTGATTTGGATGAAGCTGCTGATTTGGTGCCTTGGCCCAATGAATCAATCTTAAGTTCATCTGTAGAACGTGTAAATAAAGCTTTTGTAAAGGGGTTACGTGCCCGCATTGCTTTGATAGCAGGAGGGTATCAACAATATCCTGATGGTATCCGTTTAAGTACAGATCCTGATTTGTCTAGAAACGCAATGTATACTATTGCGCTTAACGAGTGCCTAGATGTTATCAATAGTGGAACAGCACATTTAGAAAGCACTTTTGAAACTTTATGGAGGAAAGTTTGCCTAGAAGACACCTCTGCTGGTGGTGAAGCTTTATGGCAGCTACCTTTTAACTCTGGTCGTGGCCGTGTCTGCTTCACTTTTGGTGTAAGACACAGAAGTGTGGACCAACATACTGGTCAAGCAAGAGGTGGTGTGGCTGGACCTACTCCAACATTGTTTTACGATTATGCCCAAGCAGACCAACGTAGAGATGTAACCTGCGTACCCTATGAATGGGGAACTGCAGACGCCAATGGCTGGTCCCAACAACAACTTACGAGTATAGACCAATGGAATTTTGGAAAATACCGTTATGAGTGGATGGATCGTTTTGTAACGTCATCTAATGACGATGGTCTTAATTGGATGTACATGCGTTATGCCGAAGTTTTATTGATGGCAGCCGAAGCCTCTAACGAATTGAATGGTCCAGCTGCTGCCGCACCTTACTTACGACAAGTTCGTGAACGTGCTTTTGCGCCAGCGGATAGACCGGTAAACGTTGATGCCTATATTGCAGCGGCACAATTAAGCCCTGAGGCTATGTTTAATGCTATTGTTGAAGAGCATAAATTGGAATTTACAGGAGAAATGCTACGTAAACAAGCCTTGATTCGTTGGAATTTGCTTGGAGACAAATTGGATGAGGCCAAAATGAAAATGAATAACCTGTCTTCAAGAACTGGCGAATATGCTGATATACCAACTACCCTTTATTGGAAAATTGATGAAAATGATAATGAGTCGTTGGTGGTTTATGGTTTAAATCCTGGAGAAGAAGGTTCACCAGGTGCCAATTACAGTTCTCAGACCTGGGATGTTGTTAATCCTGATAAAATCAATTCAATATATAAGCCGGGAGTAGATCCCGATGCGCATCAATTCTGGCCTATTTGGCAGGTCTTTATTGAAGCCAGTAATGGGCAATTAGTTAACGATTATGGCTATTAGTCATCCTAACCTTATTGAAAATATTAGAAAAATGAAAACAAAACACTTTTTTAAAACAATATTAGCAGCGGGTCTTCTAGCCATGGTTTTCACTGGTTGTGATCCCTCAGAAGGGCCTCTTGTTGAAGAGATAGATGTTCCAAGAGTATTTGCTCCCACTAGTCTTGAAGCTAGAGTGCGAAACATGACAGCCATTGAGCTTGATTGGTTTGTGCGTGATGATGCAGAAAGCTATGTAGTTGAATTTGCGGAAGGAGAAAACGATTTCAGTAATATCGTTCGGACAATTACCGTAACAGCCGAGGATTTACCTGCGCGTGAAGAAGGCTTTTCTGGACAAACATTTTACTCCATACGGGTGAAGGGTGTTGCTGAAGGAAAGCAAGATTCCAATTGGACAACCACAACCATTCAAACAGATCCAGAACAAATTTTCTTACCTATCGAAGATGGGGACATTCAAGCTACGGAAGCCACTTTAAGATGGCCTGAAAATAGTGAGGTTACCAATTTTATCATTAATCCAGGAAACATCAATAGACCTATTAGTGTTGCTGAAAAAACTGCAGGTATTGCGACAATTACTGGTTTAACGGGTGAAACAGAATATACAGTAACCCTTCATAATAATAATGCGCTTAGAGGAACAGCTGTCTTTACAACGCTTATTGATATAGGTGATGCGACCTTGGTGCAACCAACAGACGATTTAAGTGCAATGGTTGCTGCGGCTGCTGATGGCGACACATTAGTCCTAATGCCTGGAGATTACACGGTTTTCTCTGGAGATATTACTGTAGACAAGTCCATCACAATTCAAGGATTGTACCCCTATGATATGCCAAAGGTTTATGTGTCATTTACTATGGCGCCTGGACTTCAGGATTTATCATTGGTAAACCTTGAAATGATAGGTATGGATATCAATGCAGATCCTGCCCCTGTGCAAATTTCAACTATTATAAACATGAGCAATGCGGGCATGTATAACTCGGTTACCTTTAGTGGTTGTTACATGCACGATTATGGACGTCAATTAATTTACGGCAATACATCAGGGGCTTTGCTGAATAGTTTCGTGGTAGATAACTGTGTTGCTACAGATTTCACCGCAAGTGGTGGTGATTTTATCGACTTTAGAAATGGCGATGTTCATAGTGTATCGATTACCAATAGTACATTTGTTGATGCTCCTAGCGGTAGGGATTTCATTAGAATGGATGGTGCTGGTGATACTAATAATACCGGTGTTACTGCAACTGTTTTGATAGATCACTGTACGTTTGTGGGGGTCTCAAATACGGCCGATAGAATTACTTATGTACGTTTTGTAAACAACGATATCACAGTGACCAATAATATTTTTGCTGATACTGATGCCAAGTATTCCAACCAAACCTCTACAGATGAGGAAATGACATTTAGCATGAATAATTATTT
>JAGQZG010000260.1 GCA_020435705.1 Mangrovimonas sp. | reverse complement strand
GAATTGTTCAAGGTGTGCTTTTTGCCCAATAATCTGATGCGGAATTGCCCTGTCAAGCCATCATTGGGCAGGATAAATTCACCTGAAACCGAGCCGTACTCGTTTGTAACCAGTTCCAAACGGTTGATTTCTTCCCCATTAACATTGTAGAGTAGACCATAAACGGATTCCTTAGGCAATACTTCCGATGTCTTATTTTCGGTTTTAAGGGTTATCCCTTTAAAATAAACTGTTTGCCCGGGGCGATAAATACTTCTATCGGTAAACAAGAACCCTTGATAGTTGGTGGTTTCTCTTTCGGCTTGATTTCGTCCATAAATGTAGCCATCGTTAAAATAGGCCGTTTCATTTTCATGATTGGCCTGCACTCTAACATTGTAGTAGTATTTACTGTTTTTCTTGAAAAAGATGTTTCCGTTGGTGTCGGAAGTGAGGTTTTGGCTTTTTGGTTTTTCATTATAGCCCTCTTGATACGTGACTGTGGCTTTAACCCCAGAAAGGGCAACACCACTGGTTCTGTCTAAAAATTGATAGATAACGGTATCCTGCACATCGGTTTTTGTCATGCTGATAGAGGTAACCTGTAGTGTTTTGAAGCCAAAGGTATCGTTGTCCTGTTTGGCCAAAACCAAGTAGGTGCCATGGGGCAATTGAGGAAGAACAACTTCGGTGGTATGTAGCTGAAAATCGCCTTCATTGGGCAAAGTAGCAGTCCATTGTTCTTGTATTTTTAAAGAATTGAAAAGTTTTAGTTGCTCTTTCTTGTCATGAATTTCATTAAGTTTTTTCTCCTGGTTCTTGCTGAATTCATAAATCTTGAATTCCAAAGACGGTAGGTTTTTGTAGGTTACCAAAACCCGACTGTGTTGTTGGACGGGAATGAAATTTTCAGCTTGAACCTGCAACGAGACTTGTTCAATTTGCATTTTTAAACTCTCGCAGTTTTTGGCTGCTGTGGTTTTGGGAGCATTGGCCATTACCCGATTGCAAATTTCAATAGCTTCCTTTAATTTCCAACGGTGTTCAGGAGTTTCTTCAGTGTATTGATGCCCTTGCTGATAGTACAGATACGCTATTTCAAAATCGTAAGGTGCTATGTTGTTAGGGTCGTTGAACTTGTTTTTCTCATTCTGAAGAGTTTCCAGGTATAAGGAATCTACAGCGTCAAAACGGGCATTTTGCTTAACAAAGCGCAAGCGTTCAATATTGAGCTGTGTCAGGGCCTCAGGCGATTTGTCGTTCAAATGGAATTGGGTCAGGTTTTGATAAATCTTAAGAGCTTGCAATAGAGTAGACGTTGAATCTTCCGAAGTTAAAACCATCTTGCTGAACATCTCTGCTTGGCACAAATAATCGGGGTTGTCAATTTCAAATTTGTACGCTGGTTGCGTGATGCTACTTTCATCCGTTTGGTAAAAATTAAGCGCATTGTGGCTTAAAAAATCGTAAAGTGTTGGATGAAACTCCCGAGACCCTTCTTTGATAATCAAGAGCTCTTTTATAGTACTTAAATCAATAGCTTGGAGTGTTTTCTCATTTTTAAGCGAGGCTTTGAACAGACTATCAATTTCACCGAACAAGGTTTCCAGATCCCAAGTCCTAAAGTCGGTGTCATCTACTTTCTCGGCCGTGTTGGTTCGGTCATAAAAGCGGTATCTGTTCTGTTGAAAATACTGCCAATACAGGTTTGCCAAGAGATTTTGGAGCATGTTTTTTTCAGGAGAAACACTGTTTTCAATGCGTTTTTTGAAATTATTTGCAATGCTCAATTGAGCATCTTCTTCCAGAACAAGAGCATACTTACTTTCATAAAGTAAGGTTTTGATGCGCTGTACCTTGTTGTTTTCTTTTTCAGCTTTGGAAGCAATGAACTGGACTTTTTTCAAGGCCGATTGTGTGAGTCCTTCTTTTTCCAGTGTTTCCACTTCTTTCCAAAGAGAGTCATAAGAATCCTGGGAAAAACCCATGCTGAAAACAAGACAAAATGTTAGAGCCAAAGTATATTTCATGTTTTTTTATTTCAATACTAGTGTAACGTGCAAAATCTCACAACCCAAAAAAAGGCAATGCTAAGTTTGACTTAGTCAAGTTACACATTTTGCAAGTAAGTTGTTTTAAGGAAATGCAAAAACAATACCACAATAGTTTATCTTATTTTAACGATATTTGACCATGCGGTATTTTGTTGTTTTTCTGTTTTTACCCCTCATAGGTTTTGGACAATCCCTAACAGCCAATATTGATAGGCTTATAGTGGGAAAAGAATTTACCAAAGCAGAAGATACCCTGCAATCATTGCTGAAAAAGCAACCCCAAAATTTGGAAGCCATAGAACTGTTGGGCGACGTTTACAGCAATCAGAGAGATTGGGACAGAGCTATCATTCAATACGAAAAACTCACGGAATTGAAGACCCAAGAGGCCAATTACCATTACAAATACGGCGGTGCCTTAAGTATGAAAGCACTTTCAGTAAACAAATTAAGAGCCTTGAGTTATTTAGATGATATGGAAGACGCTTTTTTAAAGGCGGCAACTTTAGATTCCAAACACGTTAATACTCGTTGGGCTTTAGTAAGATACTACCTGGAAGTACCGGGAATTATTGGCGGAAGTAAAGAAAAAGCTTGGTTGTATACTGAAGAACTAAATGGTTTATCACTGGTAGATGGTGCTCTATCTAAAGGATATTATTTTGAGACAGTAGATGATTTTGTTCAGGCTGAATCCTACTACAAAAAAGCGGTTGA
>JAGQZG010000259.1 GCA_020435705.1 Mangrovimonas sp. | reverse complement strand
CCTATAATAATAGCTTCAATGAAAGTCATAACCTGACTTTTACGCTCGGGACTACAATATATAAAACTTGGGGTAATGGCTTGTTTGCTACAGGCTATGATGTTCCAAATAACTCTTGGGAATACGCTGATATTGCCTTAGCAGAAGGAACTAGCGATGCAGGTGTAAGAGATGTGGGTTCTTATGCTTATGATGAAAGGAGATTATCCTTTTTCTCTCGTTTACAATATGATTACAAAGGCAAATATTTATTCTCAGCTATGTTGAGAAGAGATTTATCAACAAAATTTGGCCCTGGAAATCAAGTAGGATACTTCCCATCTGTAACTGCTGGTTGGGTAATTTCGGATGAATCTTTCTTTGGAGAGTCTAAGTATATCAACTTTATGAAGATTAGAGCTAGCTACGGAATTTTAGGGAATGACCAGATTCCTAATAATGGTTATGTAGGATTGTTGGGAGGTGAAGCAACTTATGTTTTTGATGGGGTTTTGGTAAATGGAGACGCAATAGGTTTGTTGCCCAATCCTGATTTGAAATGGGAAGAAGCCAAAAAGTTTGACGTAGGAGCAGATTTTGAATTACTAGATAGAAAAATGAATCTTACATTAGATTATTTTGTTAATACGAGAAAAGACTTACTTATAAGTAATATTTCAGTCTCAGGGATTACAGGTGTCTATGGCCCTGGAGGTGCATCGCCCACCAGAAATGCTGGAACAGTAAGAAACAAGGGATTTGAATTTGCAATAGGTTATAAAGACAATCTTTCGGAAAACTTCTCATTTAGCTTAAACTACAACTTCACCACATTAAACAATGAAGTTTTAGAAGTAAACAATAGTACAGGCTTTATTGAGGGAGGTGGTTTTGGCGTGGGGCAACCTGCACCGTCCAGAATGGAAGAAGGACAACCTATGGGGTATTTTTTAGGCTACAAGACGGATGGTATTTTTCAAAATCAAGCAGAAGTTGAAGCACATGCATCTCAAATTGCCCTAGGAGCAGAAGCTTCACCGGGAGACATTAGATATGTAGATGTTAATGGAGATGGTGTTATTAACACTAGTGACCGAATTAATATTGGAGACCCAATACCTGACGTTACTATGGGCTTAAATCTGAGTTTGAACTATAAAAACTTCGATTTTGTAGCCTATGCATTTGCTTCAATTGGTAATGATATGGTGAGAAATTATGAGCGCACATTATCTGATGCCAATGGACTGAATACCGTTTTAAACAGATGGACGGGTGAAGGAACAAGCAACACAGTTCCAAGAGTAACCACAGGAGCAACTTCAAATTTTGTGTTTTCAGATTATTTTGTAGAAGATGCATCTTATGTGCGTATACAAAATGTTCAATTAGGTTATAGCTTGCCAAGTAGTTTAATTGGCAAAATAGGCATTTCTAAATTGCGTCTTTATACAGGGGTTAACAATCTTTACACATTTACAAAATACATGGGCTATGATCCTGGAGCTTCCAACGGAGCACCAATTGGAGGAGGAATTGATAATGGATTCTATCCAATTCCTAGAACATACTTATTAGGTATAAATCTTAACTTTTAATTCATTATGATGATGAAAAGATTAAATAAAATATATGCAATTGCAATAATCATGACCACTTTTAGCATAACAAGCTGTGGAGATGATTTCGTTGATAGAGACCCTGTCTATTCCATTGATTCAGAGAATTACTTTAATTCAGAAGCAGATTATTACAATGCACTTATTGCAACTTATGATTTACTTCAGGCTTCTTATGTCAATGTATTATTAGGTGAAATAGCATCTGACAATACGCTTTGTGGAGGAGAAAGCGCAACAGATGTTATAGGGTTTCAACAAATAGACGACATGATTCATACTGAGGTAAATAGCAACCTTCGGGATGTTTGGAACTGGATGTTTGCTGGAGTAAATAGAGCTAATTACTTTATGGAATTTAAAGATAAAATTGATTTTGAAGGAAAACAAGCCATGATTGCTGAAGTAAGGTTTTTAAGAGCTTACTACAATTTTGAATTGGTTAAATGGTTCGGTGCTATACCAATCAAGGAATCAAGATTTCTACTAGGGGATGAAACAACTATTCCGAGATCTCCTGTAAGCGAAGTTTATGCCTTTATTGAATCAGATTTAGAATTTGCAGTGAATAATTTGACATATACCGCACCACAAGTTGGAAGAGTAACTAAAGGAGCTGCACAAGCACTTTTAGGCAAAGTGTATCTCTATCAAAACAAATTTTCCGAATCGGCAACCATTTTAGATAATTTAATTTTGAACGGGCCATATGATTTGGTTCAAAATTATAACACCATATTTGAAAATCAAGGTGAAAATGGTATTGAATCTGTCTTTGAGGTTCAATATACTGATGCTGAGGGTGCTGGATTTGGATGTTTGCAATGTAGCGAGGGTAACGTGGCCGTAGGATTTAATGGAATAAGAAATTACAATGGGCCACTTTTTGATTCGGGATATAGTTTCAATGTCCCAACGCAAGAAGTTGTTGATGAATTCGAAGATGGCGATTTGCGCAAGGATGTTGCCATTTTGGATATTGTTGCTTGGGCTGAACAAACAGGTGCAACTTATGGCACAGGTTATGAGCATACAGGGTATTTTAATAGAAAATATCTTCCCCGCCAAGGAGACCAAAACTTAGGAGATCAGAATTTAACTAATCCTAATAACTACAGAGCAATTCGCTTTGCCGATGTCTTGTTGATGGCTGCAGAAGCTTTCAATAGAGGCAATATTAATGACACTAAGGC
>JAGQZG010000025.1 GCA_020435705.1 Mangrovimonas sp. | reverse complement strand
GGTAAATCCGGTGAAAACATACCAATCATTATTGTTGGTGTTTCCAAAACTATAAGCACTTTGCTTGATCTTGGCATCAGGAACACTACCGTCTATTTCGTCTGAAAAAGTATAGCGCGCACCAATCTCCACACCCAAAATCAAGTGCTCCATAAATTTGGTTTTGAATCCTACAATCATAGGTATTCCGTAGGCTAAGCTGGAAGTGTTTTCCGAAGTTTGTTCTCCTTGACTATTGAAATAATAATTATCGTAACGAGCCACTGAAAGATCAGAGTATACATAGGGATTGGCTAGGCTTTTCCCTGTATGTTGATCAAAATCAAAAAAGTTGAATTCCATACCAATAGAAGCTTCGGTAAGGTTGTTGGTAAACTTGTAACCACGTTCTTGGCGCCTTGGATCATCCGATTTGTGGTCAAACCCCTTTAATTGGGTGAACATGACCGATGCCCTCCACGCATGGCGCGCACTGCGGTTCCATTTATAGAGTCCGCCTATGGCAAATGAGTTGGGTGCTATGTACTTTGAGGAACCAACATCCCCTATGAAATTACTGCCTCCCAAGAAGCCGCCAATTTCATGGATTTGGGAATGAACTGATTCCATTGCTAACATGCACAATATGATGATTAAAACCCTCATAAATTTTAAAAAGTTTGCAAATATAATAAATATGATTAGCCTATGACAATTTGATGTCAATTGTCTGTACAGATAAACAGATTTTCAGGGAATTTATTGTTTAATTACGCTTATCTTCACCCCAAAGAAGTTTTTTTCGGAGCGTGTCCAAGAAACTTTCAGTGTGAAGTTCTATCATATTGATTTTAAAAGGGGCTTTCTTAATGGTTATGACCGTATCATTATCCAAGGTAGCAATTCTGGAATCCAAGGAAACCAAATATTGATCTTCCCTGCCGCTAACCCGCAATTCAATTTCAGTGGAGTCTTTAATCACTAGGGGTCTCGCACTCAAGTTGTGAGGTGCAATGGGTGTCAAAATAAAGCTATCAGTATTAGGGGTTAAAATAGGGCCGCCACAACTCAGGGAATAACCAGTAGAT
Organism: Mangrovimonas sp.; assembly: GCA_020435705.1. Taxonomy (GTDB): domain Bacteria; phylum Bacteroidota; class Bacteroidia; order Flavobacteriales; family Flavobacteriaceae; genus HKST-UBA85. The sequence continues at coordinate 18,535 of JAGQZG010000025.1, read as the reverse complement.
CCTGTTGGGGTTGAAATAATCAAACCATCGCTCCAGTAGGAGGTGAGATATTCTCCATTAAGTCGGGTTTCCACGGTAATCATGGAGGTTGTATTTTTCCTGCTCACCGCTATTTCGTTGAGAGCAAAATCCCGTTCTGTTAACTCTTTGTTTTCAGGTGTTGTGCTGATAGATAGCAAGCTGCGATTTGAAAGCATGTAATCGCCTTTTAAAATAGCGTCAATGGCACTTTCAATACCTTCATTTTGAATCGTGGCCAAAAAGCCTAGGCGTCCAGTGTTTATGCCCACAATAGGAATGCCGTGGTCACCCACTAAAGTACTTGCTCTTAAAATAGTTCCATCGCCACCAATACTAATAAGTAATTCAAAAGAGGCGTCCAGCACTTCAAAAGTTCCAAATTGGGATAGGTGGGAAAAGTCTTTGTTTTTTACAATCTGGTTATAAAAATTCTCTTCAATGAAAACTGAAACAGGTTTGTGCTGAAGATAATCCAGCAGCTTATGTACCGGTTCTTCGGAGTTGTTCTGGTAAAATTGTCCAAAGATGGCTATTTTCATAAGCTAAATGTCTAGGTATTTCCTTAAATAATCCGATCGTTCCTTAAGGGTTTCGGCAAAAGAATCATCGTCATGACCGGAAATAATATTGTAACTGTAGCGTCTAAAACCTTGAATGATTTCGTTTAAATCTATTCCATTTACCTTCAAAGTCAACTCCACCAAATCGTTTTCAACCTTGGTGATAAAAACACCTAAGAGTTTGCCGTTATTGGACTCCACAATCTGGCTCAATTCACTAAAAGAATAATCGTTTACCCCTTTTTCAACAATTAAAATGCCACCGCTCTCTGCAAAAAAAGGCGTTTCGTTAAAAAGCCCAATAACATCATTAAGTTCATAATAACCCAAATAGATGCCGTCCTTGCTTAAAACGGGCATAATATTGGCCGAGTTTTGCGCAAAAGCTTCCAGCACATTCAACCAAATCGTACCATCATTTACAAAAAAACCCTCAATGGCATAACTGTACTCACTCAATTCCTTGGAACCTTCAAAACAGTGGGCGTCGGCCTCCATAATGCAACCCACATATAGGTTGTTGGCATCCAGTACAGGAATGTGGGAATAGGTTAACTGATTGAACATCAATTGCGCATCACTTATTTTATCGGTTAAGTGAAGCGGTTTTATGTCATTTATAATGAATTCTGAGAGAGTCATAACAATTTTATACTATGCAAATTAATCAAATTTTAGCCATACCAAGCGTGTTTTACTTTGTATTTTTGTCGGAAAATCAAATTGTTCATGACTAAATTAAGTGTTAATATTAACAAGATAGCAACCTTGCGAAATTCACGAGGTGGGAATGTGCCCAATGTGGTTCAGTTTGCCAAAGACGTACAGCGTTTTGGTGCCGAAGGCGTAACGGTGCATCCAAGGCCAGATGAGCGTCACATTCGTTACCAGGATGTTTATGATTTGAAACCTGAAGTCTATACCGAATTTAATATAGAAGGCAATCCCGTTCCTAAATTCATTGAAATGGTACTGGAAATCAAACCAACCCAAGTGACATTGGTGCCAGATGCTGAAAACGCCATCACTTCCAATGCGGGTTGGGATACCCTAAAACACAAGGATTATTTAATTGATGTAATACAAGTTTTTAAAGCCAATGGCATCAGGACTTCCATTTTTGTAGATCCTGTTTTGAATATGGTTGAAGGGGCCAAAGCTACCGGAACAGACCGAATTGAATTGTATACCGAAGCCTTTGCCCATCAGTATGGTTTGGGAAATTTAAAAGGAATTGACCCTTATGTTAAAACAGCCGAGTTGGCTGCTCATTTAGGTTTGGGTATAAATGCTGGTCATGATTTGTCTTTGGATAACATTCGGTTTTTTAAGGAAAATATTCCAGGATTGCTGGAAGTGTCCATAGGGCATGCCCTAATTTCAGAAAGCTTATATTTGGGGATAGAGAACGTGGTTCAAATGTATTTAGGGAAGTTAAAATAATGAGCTTTCAATTGTAACTCTTCAAATTCAAAACATGTTATTGCACTCCAATATATTAGGCAAAGGCAAGCCGTTTATTATTCTGCACGGATTTTTGGGTTCGGGTGATAATTGGAAAACCCTTGGCCTGCAATTCAGCGAAAAGGGCTATCAGGTGCATCTTATAGATCAGAGAAATCACGGTAAAAGTTTTCATGATCCGGAATTTAACTATGATGTCATGGCCAAAGACCTGAAGCATTACTGCGAAAGCTATGGGTTGGAAAGCATAGTACTTTTGGGACATTCCATGGGTGGAAAAACCGCCATGTTGTTTGCAACCAAATACCCAGAGATGGTTTCAAAGTTAGTGGTGGCCGATATTTCGCCAAGGTATTACCCTATTCACCACGATCGGATTTTGGCAGGTTTGGCTGCGTTGGATTTTAATGAAATTACGACCAGAGGACAAGCCGATAAGGTATTGTCTCAGTATGTGGGCGATTTTGGGACACGCCAATTTCTGTTGAAAAACATTGATAGGATTGATAAGAACACCTTAGGGCTTAAGCTTAACTTAGAAGTTCTGACTTCCGAAGTGGGTGAAGTGGGCGAGCCTTTGCCCATGCATGCCCGGTTTGACGGTGATACCTTGTTTCTTCGGGGAGATCGTTCGGAATATATTTCGATACAGGATGAATCTATCATTAAAAATCACTTCCCCAAGGCTGAAGTTGTAACCATAACGAATGCAGGGCACTGGCTGCATGCCGAAAACCCAACCGACTTTTTTAATGAGGTCATGCAGTTTTTAAACAAATAGTTTTGTAACTTACTGGATAAAATCTAAAGAATGAAACTCATTATCAAACTGTTGCTTAACGCCCTAATCGTTGTACTGTTATCCAAATTATTGAATGGAGTAAATGTAGACAGCTATGGAACTGCCATTATTGTGGCCGTTGTGATTGCACTGCTCAATTTGTCGGTCAAGCCATTGCTCATCATTCTTACCCTACCAGTAACCCTGCTAACGTTGGGGTTATTCCTGTTGATAATCAACGGGATTATTATCTGGATGGCCCATAAATTAGTAGATGGCTTTGAGGTTTCCAGCTTCTGGATGGGCGTGCTTTTCAGCATCCTCCTCACCATCTTTCAATCTATTTTACAATCCCTTTTAAAAGAGGATCCGAAAGAGGTGTAAATACACTTGTTAAAAGCTTGTTAGGGTGGTGGAAATGTTGTACTTTTGCCACCCTATTTTATTAAGATTCAAGAATGAATATCACAAGAGAAAACATTGATGCCTTAAATGCCGTAGTGAAAGTAGACATTGCAAAGGAAGATTATTCCAATAAGGTAGAAGAAATTTTGAACAATTACCGCAAGACGGCTAATATTCCCGGTTTTAGAAAAGGCCATGTGCCTTACCAAATGGTAAAGAAACAATACGGGAAAGCTGTGTTGGTGGATGAGGTTAATAAGTTGCTGCAAGATGCACTTAATAAGTATTTGACCGAAGAGAAATTGGATGTTCTTGGTCAACCACTTCCTAAGCCACAGGATAACCTGGATTGGGATTCAGAGTTGTTGTCATTTGAATTTGAATTGGGTCTAGCTCCTGAATTCACGGTAGATTTAAAAAGCAAGAAAGCCATCACGCAGTATACCATCGTTGCTGATGATAAAATGATTGATGAGCAAGTAAAGCGTATCCAAGAACAGTATGGAAAACTAGTTTCTCAAGAAGCTGTTGAAAAAGATAGTGAAATTCGAGGAACTTTTAAAAACGAAGAAAAGGGAATTGAAAATACAGTTGCTATCACTTTAGACAAGTTTAAAGGAAAAGCTACTGAGAAGAAATTTATAGGCGCAAAAGTAGGCGATGTGATTGAACTAAAAACCAAAGGTCTTTACGACGATGACCACGAGTTAATGCACGCCTTGAAAGTGTCTCATGATGAGGTTCATGACTTGGATATTCCAGTGACGTTTACCATTGTGGAAATTAACAAACGGGAGTTGGCCGATTTAGACCAAGACCTATTTGATAAATTATTCGGTAAAGACGCCGTAAAATCAGTAACCGAGCTGAGAGCCAAAATCAAGGAAGATGCCGATAAGCAATTTGCGCAACAAGCGGATCAAAAACTGTTGAATGACGTTACTGAGTATTTGGTTGAAAATACGACGTTCGATTTGCCTGCCGAATTCCTTCAAAAATGGATGCAAACCGCAGGTGAAGAACCTATGGATGCCGATCAAGCTAAAGACGAATATGAGAAGTCGGAAAAAAGCCTTCGTTACCAATTAATTGAAGGTAAATTAATTGAAGACAACAATATTCAGGTAACTATTGAAGATATCAAAGGCTTTACCAAAGAACGCATCAAAGAACAAATGGCACAATTTGGCCAAATGGATCCTTCAGACGAAGAGTTGGAAAACATTGCTGCCAGAGTTTTGTCCAATCAAGATGAGGCAAGACGTGTTTCGGAACAATTGATGAGCCAAAAGCTATTGAATCTTTACAAAGAGAAAGCCAATTTAAAACCGAAAGAAGTAACTTACGACAACTTTATAAAAGAAGTTTACGGCGATAAGTAATTAAGATTTCTTTAAAGAATAAATGCTTATATTTAGGCGTTGAATTTTTAAATTCAACGCCTATTTAATATCAATAAATTACAGTTAAAAAAACTATGGATTACGCTAAAGAATTTGAAAAATTCGCTATAAAGGACCAAGGTATCAGCAGTACATACTACAACAAGATCATGAGCAGTATGTATCCCGTTGGTCTTACACCTAATATCATTGAAGAGCGCCAAATGAACATCGCTATTTTTGATGTGTTCTCAAGATTGATGATGGATCGTATTATATTTCTAGGAACAGCCATTAACGATCAAGTGGCCAATATTATTCAGGCCCAATTACTGTTTCTGGCCAGTACAGATTCGTCTAAGGACATCAGTATTTATATCAATTCACCGGGTGGCGGCGTGTACGCTGGTCTAGGTATTTATGACACCATGCAGTTTATTAAGCCTGATGTGTCAACCATTTGCACAGGAATGGCTGCTTCTATGGGAGCTGTGCTGTTGTGTGCAGGTGAAAAAGGGAAGCGAAGTGCCTTGCCACATTCCCGAGTGATGATCCACCAACCGTTAGGTGGTGCTCAAGGGCAAGCTAGTGATATTGAAATTACAGCACGCGAGATTTTAACCTTAAAAGAAGAACTTTATAAAATCATCAGTAAGCATTCCGGGCAAGACTACGACAAAGTGTTTGAAGATAGTGACCGCGATTACTGGATGAAAGCAGACAAAGCCAAGGAGTATGGCATGATAGATGAAGTACTCGTAGGGACGAAGAAATAAAACTCAAACATGGCAAAACAAGAATTAGAATGCTCATTTTGCGGTAGAAAGAAGTCGGAAACCAATTTGCTCATTGCCGGATTAGACGCTCACATCTGTGATAGATGTATTGAGCAGGCCCATGGTATTGTTCTGGAAGAGTCCAAGCAATCTGGCAATAGTGAGCTCTCTGCAGAATTAATGCTGAAAAAACCACAGCAAATCAAAGCTTTTTTGGACGAGTACATTATTGGTCAGGAATTCACCAAAAAAGTAATGTCAGTTGCAGTGTATAACCACTATAAGCGCTTACTGCAAAAACCATCCGATGATGATATTGATATTCAAAAAAGCAACATCATTATGGTGGGACAAACGGGGACTGGAAAGACCTTAATGGCCAAAACCATTGCACGTATGTTGAATGTGCCTTTGGCTATTGTAGATGCAACCGTATTAACCGAAGCGGGGTATGTTGGGGAAGATGTAGAAAGTATTCTAACCCGTTTGTTGCAAGCGGCCGATTACAATTTGGAGAAAGCCGAAAAAGGCATTGTCTTTATTGACGAAATTGATAAAATTGCCAGAAAAAGCGACAACCCCTCTATTACTCGAGATGTTTCGGGTGAAGGAGTGCAACAAGCCTTGTTGAAGTTGTTGGAAGGAACCGTGGTAAATGTACCGCCAAAAGGGGGTAGAAAACATCCCGACCAAAAGTTTATAGAAGTCAATACCGAAAATATTCTCTTTATTGCTGGCGGAGCCTTTGATGGAATTGAGCGTCACATTTCAAAACGGCTGAATATGCAATCTGTTGGGTATAGTGCAACCCTAAATGGGGAAGTGGTAGATAAAGACAACTTATTGCAATATTTAATACCAAAAGACCTCAAGGATTACGGATTGATTCCCGAAATTATAGGTCGTTTGCCAGTGTTGACTCATATGGATCCTTTAGATGCCAATACCTTGAGAGCCATCCTAACCGAGCCTAAAAATGCCATTATCAAACAGTACAAGAAATTGTTTGAAATGGATGATATAGACTTTTCCATTACGGAAGGGGCTTTGGATTTCATTGTTGAAAAAGCTATTGAATACAAGCTGGGAGCTAGAGGTTTACGTTCTTTATGCGAAGAAATCCTAACCGATGCAATGTTTGAACTGCCAAGTACTGATGAAACAGAGTTGAAAGTAACCAAATCCTACGCCGAAGAGAAGTTGACTAAAATGACTCTTAAGAAGCTCAAAGCGGTTTCTTAGATCAAGAGTTATCATAAAAACCTAAAACCCACTCCTTGGAGTGGGTTTTTTATTGTTGGTTTGAGGTTTTGGATTTCTTAATTAATAAATCAACATTATACTGTATGTTGGATTAATTTTCTGGTGTAAACCTATAATAATTTTCTGTAAGGCTAAAACTACAGGGGCAATTTTAGATGAATGACATACAATTTTCGTTATGAATTCTTTAAGAACATTTTTTAACGATAAAAGGTGTCTTAGGAATTCATTTTTAAAAGGTCATCAAGATAATCCCTAGTGTTTGAAAGTCTGGGTATTTTATGTTGCCCGCCCAACTTGTTTTGTTGCTTTAGCCAGTCGTAAAACAGTTTGTCTCTGGCAATATTTATTTTGGGCTTGTTAAGCGTCATGTTATTATAGCGCTTCGCTTCATAATCTGAGTTTACAGATTTAAGGGCATTGTCCAAAAGTTCATTAAAGTAGTCCAGATCTTTAGGGGGTGTTTTAAACTCTATCAACCATTCGTGTGCGCCCTTTTCCTTGCCGTCCATAAACACTGGAGCGGCTGTGTAATCTACGATTTCAGATTTGGTACGGCGGCATACTTTTTTCAAGGCGTCTTCCACATTTTCAATAATCAGCTCTTCGCCAAAAACATTGATATGGTGTTTTGTTCTGCCTGAAACTTTTATCCTGTAAGGATCCGTTGAGGTAAACCGCACGGTATCGCCAATTTTATAACGCCATAGGCCAGCATTGGTGGTAATCACTAGGGCATAGTTTTTGTCTTTTTCAACTTCGCTTAAAGGAATTACTTTTTCACTTGGTGTTCCATAGGTGTCCATGGGAATAAACTCATAGAAAATACCGTAATCCAACATCAGCAACAATTCACCTGAGTAATTCTGATCCTGAATTGCAAAAAAACCTTCCGAAGCATTATAGATTTCATAATACTTAAACTTTTTATCTGGCAGTAAGCGCCTGTATTGGTCAATATAAGGCGTGAAGCTTACGCCGCCATGAAAATAAACTTCCAAGTTGGGCCACACTTCAAAAAGATTGGCTTTCTGAGTGGTTTCCAAAACACGATTAAGCAAGACAAGCATCCATGAAGGTACACCGGCCAGACTAGTCACATTTTCTTGAATGGTTTCGTTTACAATGGCTTCCATTTTGCTTTCCCATTCGCTCATTAATGAAACCTTACTACTAGGTGTGCTACTGAATTCGGCCCAAAAAGGCATGTTGTCAATCAAGATAGCCGACAAGTCGCCGAACACCGTACCATTCTCCTTATAAAGTTCTTTGCTGCCACCCAACCTCAGACCTTTGCCGGTAAACAATTGTGAGTCTTCATTATTATTTAGGTACATGCACAATAAATCCTTGCTCGCGGCATAATGACAATCTTCCAAAGACTCCGTGGTTACTGGAATAAACTTACTTTTAGCATTCGTAGTACCACTGGATTTGGCAAACCACTTAATAGGTCTAGGCCACAAAATATTGGTTTCGCCTTGCCTAGAGCGTTCTATCAAATCCTGGTAATCTTCATAGGTTGAAACCGGAACACGCTCAGTGAATTCTTTATACGATGTAATAGATTCAAAACCATACGTTTTCCCAATCTCAGTATCCTCAGCCATGGAAATTAAGTTCATAAGCAGTTCGTTCTGTACTTCGTGAGGGTATTTTAAGAACAGCTCAATTTGATGGAACCGTTTTTTTAAAAACCAAGAAACAATAGAATTTACTATCGGGAATGGCATCTTTAGTTGTTTGAGTTTAGTTGTTGGTTTCTGATTTCTGATTCCCACTCTTCACTCTTCAATCTTCCGTCAAAAACCAGTATATTTATGAACTAAAAATAAGCTTTTTTTTGATGAACTACCAAGGGGTTTTAACAAAAATGGAAACTGAATATGCCCAACCTATTCAGTATTACTGGGTTTTGGAAAACGACTATATTAATATGAACCAAATGCTGAACAAAAAAATCAGCATTCAGTTTGTAAAATACCACTGTTTGAACTGCGGGTTAAACAAACCCATCTACCGTCAAGGTTTCTGCAAAGAGTGTTTTTATGAAGTGCCGCAAGCTGCCGATTGGGTGATGCGACCAGAGTTAAGCCAAGCTCACTTGGGTATTGAAGAGCGCGATTTGGAGTATGAAAAAAAAGTGCAACTTCAACCACATATTGTTTACTTGGCCAATTCCAGTAACGTGAAAGTAGGTGTGACCAGAAAAAGCCAGGTGCCCACGAGGTGGATAGACCAAGGTGCACACGAAGCCATTGAAATTGTAGAAGTGCCTAACAGGTATTTGGCAGGAATTACCGAAGTGGCTTTAAAGGAACATGTAAGTGACAAAACCAATTGGCGTACCATGTTGAAAAACGAAGTACAGGATGAAGATTTGGTTGCTTGGCGCGAACGCTTGAAACAATACATTCCGGCCGAAGCGAAAGACTATTATATTGCTAGCAACAAAGAAACCGAACTCCAGTTCCCTGTATTGAAATACCCAGAAAAAGTGAGCTCTTTGAATTTGGACAAAACTCCACACTATGAAGGCGTTTTAAAAGGGATTAAAGGGCAATACCTCATTTTTGAAGACGATACAGTGTTTAATATTCGTGGGAGTGAAGGGTATGTAGTGCAAGTGGAAATTCTGATTTAAAGCATTAGCTCAAGAAAGCTGCCTAAGGAGGTTATGTCCAGAACCTTTCTAAATTGAAATACTTTCACAATTCGTTAACCCATAAAGTGGCTGTTATTCACTACCTTACTAATAAAAAAACAATGAAACTTCCAGTTATGTTTTATGTATGGGTAACCACCCTATTATTAGTGACCGTAACCATCATGGCTTCCATGAATATGCCTTTCAGTTGGGTGTTCTACCTGGTAGTTCTTGGCCAAATCCTAGTCGTGCTCATGGTTTATAGAGTACTCACCGATAGCTATAAAACCACCAAGACCTTTCAGGATTTCTATGAAGATTATCCCATAGGAAGAGAAGAAATCTAGTTTGTTGAATCCTTTTTCTTCTTTTTGCCGCTCAAAAGGTTGCCCAACACATCTTTGACCACTTCTTCCGTTTTTGGAGGAGTTGATGACGTAGTGGCGCTGGTAGAATCGGTTGAGGTTTGTGTTTGACTGCTCGGCGTTGTTCCGGTAATATCGCCCAATAAATCTTTAATGGCATTACCTCCTTGGTTCAATAGTTTTTGTTTTTCAATCTCAATTAACCTGGCAGTCAGTGTTTGCACGCTATTGGATAAATCGGTGGTCACTTTAGGGCTGTTGAGATTTCCCGTAAGATTGGCCGTTACGGGAATAGTTAAATTCGTTACGGAAGGATCGTTTATTTTACCAATCAATTGGTTCACTTCACTGCCCAAATATTTTGCAGGCACTTGAAATACTACGTTATAATCAATCAATTGGTCAAGGCCATGCGAACCACTTATTTCCATATCAATATCCTTATATTTCACATGGTAGGGTTTCACGTTTACTTTACCATCGGAGAAATCAAGATTGGCCTTCAAGTCTTTTAAATCCAGTTTGTTGAAATCTATAAAGTTGAAGTTCTGTTGCAAAGCGGTCAATGCCTTGCTATCGCTAGCATTGATGGAAGACGTCAAGATTTCGGCCAAAGCCTTTCCGGTAAGACTGTTCAATTGTGGTGTTAGGTTATTGTTTAACTTTCCGGAAAGTGAAATATCCGTGTTCAATTTACCTTGTAACACTTTTGCTACGGGTACCAAAGCTTGAAACAAATCCAAACCTTTGAACGATTGGGCAATGTCAAAGTCATCCATGTTCAGTTTTAAGTCGAATTCAGGGACTTCTTTTTTGGAAGAGACTGAACCATTGATGCCCAATTTTCCGTCAAAGAGGTTAGAATCAAAATTCTGCAACGTCGCTTTCTGGTCTTTAACAATGAGCGTTCCCTGAACATTCTTCAAGTCTAAATCATCATACTTCACGGTAGCGGCTTTTGCATTGATTGTGCAATCCAAAAAGTCTGGGATGTTCAATGCTTCAGTCGATTCCGAATGGGTTTCTTCCTGAGTGCTTTCAGAAGTCATTAAATCACTCAGGGCAAAATGGTTAGAAGCCAAGTTCAAGGTGCCTTGTAATTTCGCACTACTTAAAAGGAAGCCGATCAAATTTTTCAATGTTCCCGAAGCATTCAAATCGGTCGTGCCCGTTTGTGCTTTAAAACTGTTCAAGGTTACGGTTTCAGGATTAAAAGTTACGTTTGCTGTGGAAATGTGCATGGGGTTTGGCAGGTCTTCCGAAGAAAAAATAAGATTGTCTGCCACTAAATTACCCGACGTTCTGATACGCTGGTAAGCATTGGTTTCCAAAGCATTCATGTCAAACTGGGTGTTGAGTTTAGCCCTCAAAATACCGCTCATTTCTTTTTGAAGATCTACGGGATATACTTTTGAAATGTTGGCCAGGTTGATCGTGCCGTCCAAATTGGCATTTACCATCATGTTGGAAGCCAAATTTCTCAATTGCGCCGACGCTTTGAAAGCATCTTCATCAATCTTGAAATTAAGAGTGTTGATCGCTACATAGGTGTCTTCAGAGTTGCCGGTGGTGTTCTTAATGTCTGTGTCAATGACGATATTTTCAACCCGTTTTGGTAAGTCAGGATATTTAAAAGAGGCATTGTTGGAAGCAATTTTAATATCAATGGTAGGAATGGTTTCTTCCGTGACCATACCTTTTATAATACCTTTCACTTTAAAATCGCCCGTAGTTTCTACGTTATCCAAGTCTTTGGAATACGTTTCGGGTACCAAAGCCAGAAAGTCTTTAAAGGTAGAACCAGGATTTTCAAATGTAATATCTACCTCTTGACCGTTTTCCAGAAGCTTCACGAAACCATCAAATTCCAAAGGCAACTGATTGAGATATCCTTTGTTTTCCTTAAACGTGTAAACCTGATTATCCAAATCCAAACCAATCAAGGCATCCAGTTTGATTAAGGTGTTATTGAGGTATTTCGTACTATCAATGGTAATGCTGGCCAATGTAGCCGTATGCGTATCCAGTTCCGATTTTTCTGCTGAAAACGTGCCTTTTCCGTTGTGGTCCAATTCGCTTAAATTCAGGGCAATCCCCGAAGCTTCATCAATATAATTAATGGCACAAGTTTCCAATCGGTAATCTTGAATGTCAAAAGTGAAACTGCTGCCCGTACTCTCTGTTTCACCAGAACCTGAGTCTTCGGAGGCCTTCATGATATCGTAATTGGTGGTACCATTTTTATTGGTTTTCAAAGACAGCAAAGCTTCATCTATGGTAATGGAGTTAATTGTTAAAGGATCGCCGCCAGACAGTTTAAACAATTCCTTGATGGGCATGACCAATGCAATGGATTTGGCAGTGAGAAGTTTTTCGTCCTTAAAAGGCTCGTAATTGGTAATGTCCAAATCGTCAATTTCCAATTCGGCATTAGGAAAACTGCTGATTAAACTAAGGCCAATATGGCTAAACTCCACTTTCGCATGTACGTTTTTATCTACGTAATTCCTCACGATGGATTCTATTTTGGATTCAAAAATAAAAGGTAAGGCAATGAGAATGATAAGAATAATAAGTACGGTAATACCTAGAATTTTGAATAATTTCTTCTTCATAAAATGAACTTTGTAAGTATTTACGTGTAAAGTTCGTGAATAGTTTTTTCCGAAGGTAATTCAACCTTAAATTTTAGCAATAATTTAAAGAATGTCCAGCTCTTCGTTCACCTTAAGGTTGAACCGCTTTCTAAACAAGTGCACGCCCAAATAGAGAAAAGGAGTGTCTAGAATAGCAATTATGAGCTTGAACATAAAACCAGCAATCAAAAGTCCTTGAAACTTGTCCCAAGGTATTTTGCCAAAAAGACAAAGCAAGAGCAATACGGTGAGCGTGTCAATAAACTGTGAAAACCAGGTAGAAAAGTTATTCCGTATCCAGAGATGTTTTCCCTTGGTTACGCCTTTCCAGAAATGGTAAAGCTGAATATCTATAAACTGTGCAAAAAGATAGGCCATCATACTGGCCAATACAGCTATGGCGGTACTGCCAAACACATGGGTAAACGTACCGTCGTTTACAGGAGACCATGGGGTAGCCGGTACGGCATTGGCGGTGTAAACGATGGCCATGGAAAACAACGAAGCAAAAATCCCCACTACTACAATTTGATTGGCCCGTTTCTTTCCGTAAATTTCACTAATCAAATCGGTGATTAAAAACGTGATGGGATAGGGCAGGATTCCTACGGAAATCTCAAATAGCTTTGCACCAAAGACTTCCATATTGTTCACAGGATACCAATAAAAAAACTTCTGGAAAATTAAGTTGGAAACCACAAGCGACGTGATAAACAAAGTCCCTAGAATAAGGTAGTAATGCTGGGCGGTATGTTTGTCTTTTGCGGTCATTTTTTTAGTTTTTGTTATGCAGCGCCTGTCAAAGTATTGGGTATTCTAACTTCAAGCGTTTCGCTTTCGTCTTTCCCCATTTTGTGAATAAATCGATCCCATAAATATAAAAGAATATATTTTGTTTTGTTTATTTTGCCTCTGCTTATGACACCATCCAAAACCGTTTTTATAGCATTAGGGAGCAACAAGGGTAACAAATTCGAGAATTTGCAAGAAGCCATTTTTGCTATTCATCATAAAATTGGTACCATCAGGCGTATTTCCAAAGTCTATAAATCGCCTGCCATGGGTTTTGAGGGTGACTATTTTCTCAATGCCTGTATTTTGGTTCAAACCCAATTAACACCTGAAAAAGTACTGAAACAGTTGCTCCAAATTGAAAATACATTAGGACGTGAGCGTACCCAAGGTGCTGGCTACGAATCCCGAACTATTGATTTGGATGTGTTGTTTTATGAAGCTGAAGTAATCGTTTCCAAGGAATTGGAGTTGCCGCATCCGCGACTACAGGATCGTAAGTTTGTGTTGTTGCCTCTGCATGATATTGATCCTGCGTGGAAACACCCTGTCCTGCAACAAACCGTTGCCGAACTGCTTGAAGCTTCCGCTGATGAAACCAACGTTCAGCCACAGAATATTTGGCTCAAAAACCCGTTAAAGAGTTATTGCTGGAAACAGCATAATTTTATTGCTATTGAAGGGAATATTGGTGCAGGAAAAACCAGTTTGGCATCACAGATCTCCGAAGATTTCAATGCCAAGCTCATTTTGGAACGCTTTGCCGATAACCCTTTTTTGCCCAAGTTCTATAAAGAACCACAACGTTATGCCTTTACACTGGAAATGTCCTTTCTGGCCGATCGTTACCAACAAATAAGTGACGATTTATCGCAGTTGGATTTGTTCAAGGATTTTATTGTGAGCGACTACGATGTGCACAAATCCCTGATTTTCTCCCGAGTGACCCTGCCGGAAGACGAGTTCAAACTCTATCGCAAGCTCTTTTACCAAGTGTACCGCGATACTGCCAAACCGGATTTGTACATTTACCTTTATCAAAACACAGAGCGTTTACAAGAGAACATCAAAAAGCGGGGCCGTTCCTACGAACAGGAAATACAAAATGAGTATCTGGAAAAAATCAATGCGGGGTATCTGGAATTTCTTCGTAACCAAAGCGAACTCAATGTAAAGATCATAGATATTTCCCACCGTGACTTCGTGAAAAACAGGGAGGATTATTTATGGTTGCTGGATGAGATTTGTGGGTAACCAATTCCGCACGGTTGTTAAGCGAAGTTGAAATGTGATACGGAATTCAGCTAAGATGGAATTTTGAATGCTGAACAACTTAGTAAGGTAAAATCAATAAAAAACAAAGGAACCCGTTTTAAGCAGGTTCCTTTGTTTTTTTTAGTTTGCACTAAGGTCAATAGTTAAGGTTGCGGTATGATTGGTTGCAGCACCTTGGTATCTGGATCTAGTTGTAGGGGTTAGACTGCTTGATTCGCCACAAGGAACATATGCTCTTGACTGGATTGCATAAAACTCTTCATCACTTGAAATTTTAAGATATTCATTATCCCCAGAATACGTGTTGTCCCAAGTTATAGTTCTAGCATTAAAGGTATAGCCATCAAAAACAACAGTATCAAATTCTGCTTTATAACTTACAATTCCCTCATATTTTGGAACATCAATTCCTAAAGTAAACATGATTCCTACCGTAGAACTAGGATTACTAGGGCAGCCTGCTTCATATTCAAACTCTACGGCTTGTACAGGAACTTCCATAACAATTATTGTAGGTTGCGTAGTGAAAGAGAAGTTGGCGATAGAAGTTCCATTTCTACCATCTCTTGCCTCTACATACCCAGTATAGTTGGTATCTGCTTCAAGATTGCTAAGTGTAAAAGTTAATAGAGAAATATTACTGGTTATTTCTTCATCGTTTAAAAACACAGCATAAGTTATGGTGTCGCCATCACTATCGGTTGCGGCTGTCCATTCAATGGTAGCTCCGTGTGGTGTGGTGTTATTGATAGTTGCAGAAAAAGAACTTGGGTTACTATTTGGCTCACTGTCATCAGAGGATGAGCAGCTTACAAGAATATTGCAGCCAATAAAAGAAACAATAAGAACTGCTTTGATGAGATTTTTCATAATATAAATATTTAAGGTTTATATAACATCGAAGAAATAGGAAGATGTCATCCAGATAAATTATTTTTTTGGAATTCTTCCGTAACCAAAGCGAACTCAATGTAAAGATTATAGATATTTCCCACCACGACTTCGTGAAAAACAGGGAGGATTATTTATGGTTGCTGGATGAGATTTGTGGGTGATGAGAAGTGGTCGTATTGTGACTCCCGTTTTGTATTATTAGGGATTTGCTATTCAGGGAAAAGCGATGAATCTTTTATGAAGATGCTTCGACAGGCTCAGCATGACCAACCTCTTAACTTTACGACTTTAAAACTTTCAACTTAGAAAACACATCCCACACTACCACGCCACAGCTCACGGAGATATTCAAGGAATGCTTGGTGCCGTACTGTGGGATTTCCACCACTAGGTCACTGGCAGAGACCACGGCCTGTTGTACGCCCTTTACTTCATTGCCAAAAACAAGGGCATACACTGTGTCTTTTTCAGGGGTAAATTGGTCCAGCATCACAGCGTTTTCAGCCTGTTCAATAGAAATGACTTTGACCCCTTCAGCGTTTAATTTTTCAACTATTTCTAAGGTGTCTTTGGCATATTCCCAAGCCACGGTTTCCGTAGCACCTAAAGCGGTTTTATGAATGTCTTTATGGGGCGGTGTAGCCGTAATGCCGCATAAGTATATTTTCTGTACCAAAAAGGCATCGCTGGTTCGAAACACCGAGCCAATATTATTCAGGCTCCTAATGTTGTCCAAGACAATAATAAGGGGGGATTTCTCCGAGTCTTTAAACTCGTTTACACTCAGGCGGTCCAGTTCGCTATTGGCTAGTTTTCGCATGCTTCTTTATTGTATGTCTTGTTGAAGCTTGTTAAGCGTCTCAGCAAGAGAATTATCTAAATTTAAACTTTTCAACATCTGTAAATAACTTCTTCATTTCAGGTTTTAATAAACCTAGTAGAATACTTACCTTGCATCTTCCCAAAATCAGGGCAAAAATACTAAACAAGAGATTCCGCATCAAGTGCGGAAGGCAAATTATGGCAAAAGGCACCAAGGAAACCCCGTTAATGAAGCAATACAACGCCATCAAGGCGAAGTACCCGGATGCTTTATTGTTATTTCGGGTGGGCGATTTCTACGAAACTTTTGGGGACGATGCCGTGAAAACGGCGGCCATTTTGGATATTGTACTTACCAAGCGTGGTGCCGGTAGCGAGAGTGAAACAGAGTTGGCCGGTTTTCCGCACCATTCTCTGAATACCTATTTGCCCAAGTTGGTGAAAGCGGGTTGCCGGGTTGCAATTTGCGACCAGTTGGAAGATCCTAAGCAAACCAAAACCATTGTAAAACGTGGGGTTACCGAGTTGGTTACGCCGGGTGTGGCCTTAAATGACGAGGTGCTCAAGTCTAAGTCCAACAACTTCCTGTGTGCGGTGTATTTTGATAAAAAACACATAGGTGTAGCTTTTTTGGATGTTTCCACGGGCGAGTTTTTGACTTCTCAGGGCAACACCGAATATATAGACAAGTTGTTGCAAAACTTTAAGCCCAGTGAAGTCTTGGTGTCCAAGCAAAAGCGCAGCGACTTTAAAGAGCTTTTTGGCAACGAGTTCCATACGTTTTATTTGGAAGACTGGGTGTTTCAAAGTGATTATGCTTACGAAACACTCACCAAACATTTCCAAACCAAGACCTTAAAAGGCTTTGGGATTGAAGAACTATACGAAGGAATCATTGCCTCTGGAGCCGTGTTGCATTATCTAGGCGAAACCCAGCATAAGAATTTACAGCACATCACGGCCATTGCCCGTATTGCCGAAGACGAGTACGTGTGGATGGACAAGTTTACCATTCGCAATTTGGAATTGTACCACTCAACCAATAACAATGCGGTCACGTTGTTACAGGTCATAGATAAGACCATTTCCCCAATGGGCGGTCGCATGCTGAAACGGTGGCTGGCCTTGCCTTTAAAGAACCTGAGTAAAATTAAGCAGCGCCATGATGTGGTAGATTATCTTCTGAAGGAAAATCCCACGTTACTGAAGGTGCAAAACCATATTAAGCACATTGGCGATATTGAGCGTTTGATTTCCAAAATAGCTACAGAGAAAGTAAATCCACGGGAAGTGATTCAACTCAAGAATTCTTTGGAAGCCATTGTGCCTATCAAATCCATTGTCTCCAATGCCGATACTGAGGCGTTAAAGATTTTAGGTGAAGCTTTGAATGATTGCCAATTGCTGCGTGAAAAAATAAAACAAACGCTAAATGAAGAAGCCCCTGTCAATATTCTGAAAGGCAACACGATAGCCAGCGGTTTTTCTCCGGAATTGGACGAGTTACGAAACCTGTCTACCTCAGGAAAAGAGTATTTGGATCAAATGCTGGAACGGGAAAGTGAACGCACGGGTATTCCTTCGTTAAAAATAGCTTCCAACAATGTCTTTGGGTACTATATAGAAGTCCGCAATACCCATAAAGATAAAGTTCCAGAGGAGTGGATCCGAAAGCAAACCTTGGTTAATGCCGAGCGGTATATTACAGAGGAACTCAAAGAATACGAAGCCAAAATCCTAGGTGCCGAAGAACGTATTTTGGCCATTGAACAACGCTTGTTCCTGGAGTTGGTGTCGTGGATGACACAGTTTATCAAGCCCGTACAGCAGAATGCTTATTTAATAGGAAAATTGGATTGCCTGTGCGGCTTTGCCCAATTGGCCAATGACAACAATTATACCTATCCGCAGTTGGAAGACGGTTTTGATTTGGAAATTAAAGACGGCCGTCATCCCGTGATTGAAAAGCAATTGCCATTGGGGGAAGCCTATATTACAAACGATGTTTTTCTGGACAGGGAGCGGCAACAAATCATCATGATTACGGGGCCAAATATGTCGGGTAAATCGGCTATTTTGAGGCAAACCGCACTCGTTGTGTTATTGGCTCAGATAGGCAGTTTTGTGCCGGCAGGTTCGGCAAGAATTGGTGTTGTTGACAAGATTTTTACCAGAGTAGGAGCCAGTGACAACATTTCCATGGGTGAATCTACTTTTATGGTTGAAATGAACGAAACGGCCTCTATCCTCAATAATATTTCCGAACGAAGTTTGGTTCTGTTAGATGAAATTGGTCGCGGTACGAGTACTTACGATGGAATTTCCATTGCTTGGGCTATTAGCGAGTATTTACACGAACACCCAGCCAAACCCAAGACCTTGTTCGCCACACACTACCACGAACTCAATGAAATGACCGAAACCTTTCAACGTATCAAGAATTTTAATGTCT
>JAGQZG010000258.1 GCA_020435705.1 Mangrovimonas sp. | reverse complement strand
AAAAGACATGTTATGTTATTAGAATTAAAAAAAATATACAAGTGGGTCAACTCTGGAGGGAATCGTGTGTTTCTTTTGAAAGATGTGGATTTAACCGTTGAGGAAGGTGAATTCATTTCCATTATGGGGCCATCAGGTTCGGGAAAGTCCACGTTGCTGAACGTAATTGGTATGCTGGACGATTTCAACGAAGGGGAATACAATTTCTTCAACGAGCCTGTGCATCAACTCAAGGAAAAGCATCGGGCCAATTTGTACAAAGAATATATTGGCTTTGTCTTTCAGGCTTATCATTTGATAGACGAATTGACCGTTTATGAAAATCTGGAAACTCCACTTTTGTATAAGAAAGTAAGCTCTTCCGAAAGAAAAGCATTAGTGGCCGATATGCTCGACAAGTTCAATATTGTCGGTAAAAAAGACTTGTTTCCATCCCAATTAAGTGGCGGGCAGCAACAAATTGTCGGCATTGCGAGGGCTTTGATTACAAAACCCAAATTAATCCTAGCCGATGAACCCACAGGAAACCTGAATTCTGCACAAGGGGAAGAAATCATGGCGTTGTTCAAGCAATTGAACGAGGAGGGTGTTACCGTTATCCAGGTAACCCATTCCGAGAAAAATGCAGCCTATGGTTCTAGAATTATCAACCTGTTAGATGGTGGTATTGTTTATTAATAAAATGATTATGAAAACTAAATATATCTTGCTTTTGAGTCTGTTTCTGGTCATGGTTATGGGATATTCCCAAGAAACCTACACCTTAGATAAGTGTCTTCAAATGGCTTTTGAAAACAATTTTGACCTCAAGGGCATCAAGCTTAGGCAAGAATCTTCTAAGGTGAACTTACAACAGTCTTGGGGAAATATCATGCCCAGTTTAAACGGAAATTACAATATAGGAATCAATAATGGGCGCAGTATCGATCCGTTTACCAACGACTATATCAACCAAAAACTAACCTTTTCCAATGCCGGATTGAATATTAGTGCGCCCATTTTTAATGGTTTCCGATTGAAGAATTCCATCAAACAAAATTGGTTTAATCTCAAGGCTTCTGAAATGGAAGTAGAAGAAGCCAAACAAAATCTTACCGTTCGGGTTACCTTGGCCTATCTCCAGGTTTTGAATGCCCAGGATGCGATAGAACTTAATAAAACCCGCTTGGAAGTTACGCAGCAACAAGTGGATAGACTCCAAGTGCTTTATGATGAAGGCCGTGGGAATCCTGCTGATTTTACCGACATGAAAGGACAGTTGGCCAACGATCAAATTGCCATGATCACGTCGGAAAACAACTTGAAGGAAGCAACGTTGAACCTGTTTCAATTGCTAGGACTGGAACCCGATACACAAGTGGCTTTTGAAAGCATGGATACGCTGGAAGCCTTTAGGCTTTATCCGTATTCCGATGAGGAAATCTATACCGAAGCCTTGCAAAACTTGGCGACTTTCAAAGCGCAGGAATACCGTCAGGATGCGGCCAAAAGTGCAGTAAGTGTAGCTAAAGCCGATTATACGCCGGAGATATCTCTTTTCGGTCAGCTGGGTACCAATTATTCCAGTGCAGCACAAACCTTTACCGAAACAGGTTCAACGGTGGTGGAAACGGGCAGTTTTGTAAATATAGGTGGCCAAGAGTATCCGGTCTTTGCCAACCAATCTCAGTATGATGCGGCCGATATCAACTATTGGGATCAGTTTGATAACAATTTAAGTACCTCCTATGGGGTTTCGGTTGCCATTCCCTTGTTCAATGGGTTTAGAGCCAAAAACAACGTGAGGTTACGAAAGATTGAATTGGAAGAATCCAAAGTAGAATTGGAAAGCACCAAGTTTGAATACAAACAATCCATCCAAATTGCCTATGCCGATATGGAAGCTGCCTTTAACCGTTTTCAGGCTTTGCAAGAGCAGGTAGGGGCTTATGAAGAATCTTTTAGGGTGAATGAAATTCGCTTTAACAATGGGGTGTCCAATGTGGTGGAATACATCATTAGCAAGAACAATATGGATTCGGCAAGATTGAACCTATCCATGGCCAAGTACGAATACTTGCTGCGTACAAAAGTTTTGGACTATTATCGCGGATTGTTTTAGTAAAAGCCTATTGGCACTCACGCTGCACGTCTTTGTTTTTCCATTGAATCCAGTATTCTTGTAAACCTTCTGGCGTAACTTTTAAATCACTAATATCCAGGTCGTGGCCGGGCATGATGGCGTAAGCCAGTTCCTTTTTGCGCCTTTCCAAAGCTGGAGCATGGTTCCAACCACCTGAATGATCAAAGGACGTGTAGGCCTCACATTTTTCGTTTACCTGTACAAACGGAATCCATACACTATACACCACTTGCCCGGTACCCATACCCATGGTGGACATTTCAATGTTTGAAAAATCTACTTTTCGGTAGTTGCCAGCTTTGTACAGGTTCTTCAATTCATCTCCAACCGCACGGGATACTTTGTTTGACAATTGATGGGCCACATCGGAGTTATTGACAAATTCCGGACCTTCATAGCGACCCTCGCAACCGTCTTCGGTGCAGTTTACACTGGCGTTTTGCAGCAAGTGTTTGGTTGTGGTTGCTTTTATGCTGAAACCGTTTAGGCTTCCAATGGCAACAAAAAGAAGGGTGGCTATGTATTTCATTTTCTTGAGAATTTCAAGGCGTTCTAAAGATACTGTTTTTGGAGGAGAGTAATTTTTTTGCTCACATTTTTTAACCCTTACGATGTAAGGATATAAACCTAATTTAAGCTATTAATCATGAGAGAAAAATTACCCTTTTGGTGCTTGCTATTGTGCTTCACTATGGCTAGCGCCCAAGTT
>JAGQZG010000257.1 GCA_020435705.1 Mangrovimonas sp. | reverse complement strand
CCTAACTTTGCACCTCGAAAAATCATAGATTCCTAATCGATGCAAAAAGTACTTGCCAACATTCTTTTTTCTACCAGACTTACATCTATTCTTTTCATTGTTTTTGCAGTAGCCATGATCACAGGAACGTTCTTGGACATGCATCAAGAAACGTCGCCTACGCCATATACCAGAACATTGATTTACAACGCTTGGTGGTTTGAAGCTATCATGGGCATTTTTGTGATCAATTTCATAGGGAATATTGGGCGTTACAGGCTGTACAAAAAAGAAAAGTGGGCCACTTTGGTGCTGCATCTAGCTTTCATCTTGATTCTTATAGGGGCTTTTATAACGCGCTACATAGGATACGAAGGTCAAATTTCCATTAGGGAAGGTGAGAGCGAGCACGTGTTTATGTCTAGGGAAAATTATGTTACAGTTTACATTGATGGCGATTATGTAGTTAACGGACAAAATCAACGCAAGGTTCTGGAAGTTCCGGTTGATTTTTCACCACGATTGAACAACAGTTTCAAAGTTGAAACAGAATATAATGGCCAAAACGTTACCATTGAATTGGAAAAATTCATCAAAGGAGCCGAAGAGGATATTATTCCAAGTGATGAAGGTGAAAGTTACTTGAAATTGGTTGAATCCAGTGGTGGCAGACCGCACAATCATTTTTTGAAAGAAGGCGAAGTAGCCAATGTGCATAATCTTTTGGTTTCCCTGAACAAGCATGTTGATGGGGCCTTAAATATTGTATACCAAGGAGATTCCTTGGCAATTAACTCTCCTTATGACGGGGAGTATATGACCATGGCCACAGGGCAAACAGGCTCGGTATTAAAAGACAGTTTGCAAACCTTGCACTTGCGTTCTCGCTATGTGATTGGTGATATGCAGTTGGTGTTTCCAAAGCCTGTTGTCAAAGGAACGTTTGATATTGTGAAAAAACCGCAGATTCTTAAAGGCGATGAAGAAGGTGTTGTATTCAATGTAACGAGTAACGGGGAAACGAAAAAAGTCAATGTACTGGGCGGTCAATATATCAGTAACGATTTTAAGTATGCCAAATTGGGCAACCTTGATGTAGGCTTACGCTATGGTCCCAAAATGCGCGAATTGCCTTTTAGTATCAAGTTGAATGATTTTATTGCCGACCGTTATCCCGGAACGGAGAAAAGTTATTCCTCTTTTGAGAGCAAGGTAACCGTGTTGGATCCTCAGGAAGGCGATTTTGATTACCATATTTACATGAATCATATCCTGAACCATAAAGGCTACCGTTTTTTTCAGTCCAGTTTCCATCCTGATGAAAAAGGAACTATTCTCTCTGTGAATCACGATTTTTGGGGTACTTGGATTACCTACATTGGATACTTTTTGTTGTTTGGTGGTCTTTTGTCTATCATTTTCTTGCCCAATACGCGTTTTGCCGATTTAAGGAAAATGCTGAAAAAAGTCAAGGAGAAAAAAGAGAAGCTATTGGTTGTTGCTCTTTTGTGTTTTGGATTGTCTGGATTTTCCCAAGACCATCAGCATTCTGGGCCAGCGTTTAATGACTTGACCAAAGCGCAGATAGATTCTATACTAAAAGCCAACATCACACCCACAAGCCACACCGATAAGTTTGGCCATTTGGTCATTCAGGATTTAGGAGGTAGAATGATGCCTGTGAACACCTATGCTTCGGAAATGCTTAGAAAGCTTAGTAAAGATGATAACTACGAAGGATTGGATGCGAACCAAGTGTTCTTGTCTATGCAGGAAAGTCCCTTGCTTTGGTATAAAGTGCCTATTATCTATTTAAAAGCGAAGAAGTCAGATACTATTCGCCATATTATTGGGGTAAAGGAATCGGAGGAATTTGCTAGTTTAATTGACTTTTTTGAACCTAATGGACAGTACAAATTGGGGCCTTATTTGGAAGACGCCTACAAATCAGGGGTACCCAATGCCTATCAAAAAGAACTGATGGAAGCCGATCAAAAGGTCAATTTGCTTTACAGTACCATAGATGGACGTACCCTTAAGATTTTCCCCGTGCCGGAAGATGAAAATAATACTTGGATATCTACGGTAGAATACAATGAGCAAGGCTACAAAAACAAAATACAGGATTCCCTGTATAGGAATTATATTCAGAATGGTTTTTCGGCCTATTTAACCATTCTCAATAATGCGAAACAATCTGGAGATTATTCAAAAGCCGAGGAAATGTTCGATTCTTTTTACAAGATCCAGCATAAGTATGGTACAGATGTAATGCCTTCGGACAAGAGAGTGGAAGCGGAGGTTCTGTATAATAAATACGACGTTTTCAGAAGGCTGTTTGTGTGGTACATATTGGCTTCCATTGCATTGTTTACGGTGGTCATTACGCAAATTTTCAACAACAACAAGTTTGTTGCTATTGCCTCTAAAGTGTTTAAAGGGGCTATCGTTTTCCTTTTTGCATTACACACGGCAGGCTTGATTGCCAGATGGTATATTTCAGGGCATGCTCCGTGGAGTGATGGCTATGAATCTATGATTTATGTGGCGTGGGCTACGATGTTTTTTGGATTGTTATTGAGTAAGAAAAGTGCATTGACACTGGCCGCCACTACATTTGTAACCTCAATACTTTTAATGGTGGCACACTTAAGTTGGATGGATCCAGCAATAGCCAACTTACAGCCTGTACTGAATAGTTATTGGCTAAAAGTTCACGTAGCAATTATTGTGGCTAGTTACGGGCCGTTTGTATTGGGTATGGTTTTGGGGTTGGTTGCTTTGGTCCTAATGATTTTTACTAAAGCCGGTAACAAGGATAAACTGGATTTACATATCAAGGAACTTACCTATATTAATGAAATGGC
>JAGQZG010000256.1 GCA_020435705.1 Mangrovimonas sp. | reverse complement strand
GAAATTCATAAGAATTTCGGAGTAGGAATCGAGCCAAGTTAAAGGTACTGTTTTTTGGTCTTTTGCCACAGCGAGCAATGGATTATAGCCGGTGTTACCAAATGTTATTTTTTTTCAAGTTCGGTTTTTAAAAATCCGCCAAAAACAATTGAATCATTCCGAGTTATCATTAAATCCTCAGACTTGTTAATGTCAAAAGTTACAGTATCTAAATATTTAAGATTTTTGAAATATTTTGGCACATTACTTAATAAACCGATGGATTTGTCATTGTCTAAACTCAGTATTTCAATCCATATATGTTCAGTTTTTCCGTTTTCGGTCAGTTTTATTTTTGTAAAGAAGTCGGTATTTGATTTCTTTTGGAACTCGGAGATGAAATAAGGTAAATTCGATTTTGCAGTTTGTTTTGAATCAATCAAGAGTTTGTCATCTGAGTTTATATCCCTCATATTATTTTTATCCCATTCGGTTTGATTGTTTATAGGTTCATATTTGTCTTGAACGACATAAACTCCAAATAGTAAAAATCCGATTATGGTAATAACTCCAATCATTAAAAGACTTGTAATTGTTTTTGGAATTTTAATCATAATATTTGGTAACGTGTTTGGCTATAGTTTCGTTGCGTGAAAATCCGTAGAATTTTCGGGTTAAGAAACTAAGTTAGCAAAATTGCGAGGATTTTCCGCGAGGAAAATAAGTAGCAATGAATTATAAAGGTTGTTGTGTTTTTGTTATTTGTAATATTTATCAATTATTTCCAAGTTCGTCTGATATTGAACTAATTATTCGCTTAATTTCTTTGACGTTTTCTTGAGTCAGGAATGTATACTCTATATTCCGACCCTTTAGGTAGTCTATTTTTAATAAAAATTCAGGGCTTTTAATATAGTCCCAAGACTTTAACTTCATGTTGGTTCTATCAAAATATTCATCTCTATGTAAGTCTATTTGTCCAATAACACCATCAAGTATTTCACCATTATAGACGAGACGTTTGTAATAGTGGTTGTATAAATTCATGATTTCATATTTTAGTTGGTCATTTCTGATGTTTTCTATTTTACCTGCCGATAAACCAGAATCATAAACGCCTGTGGTTGGGAAAAATGTGGATTGAAACAGGGTTAGAGTATAAAGAGAATCTATTTTTGGCTTATCTTTGACTGTAGCTGTTTGTAGCACTGATTTTAAGTCATCACAGCTTTTCCCAACTAGCAAATGCCTGTTATTAATTCCTTCAAGTTGATCAAGATTTGTTTTTAATTCACTCTTTAGATCTGTTAGGAATCGATGTTCCCATTCATTCATTTTTTGTGCTTCGTTCCAATTATTAATTTGTAAAGCAATCAAAATACCAATAACTACAAGTATAATCTCTCCCAATGCGTATTTTAAGTAATTCCCAGTTTTGCCTTTTAAAAGCAAGTTTTGTCGGATTTTTGTAAAGAATTTTATCATTGGTTAGTGGTTGATTATAATGAAGTTCATCGGTTTGTCTATGGCTTCGTTGCGTGAAAATCCGTAGGATTTTCGGGTTAAGAAACTAAGTTAGCAAAATTGCGAGGATTTTCCGAGAGGAAAATCGGAAACAATGAATTATACACGGTGTTGTGCTTTCATTATTTTATTTATATGGTTGAAGCTCTGTCAAAACCAACCGTTTCTCGATAGAATTGTGGCGATACATCTGCGTTCTTTTTAAAGAATCTGCTAAAATAATATTTGTCATTATACCCCAATTCATAGGCGATTTCTTTCACGGTTTTATCTGTCAGATACAATTCTCTTTTAGCTTCTATGATTATGCGTTCAGCGATTAGGTCGGTTAAGGTTTTGTTGAAATGTGTCTTGGTCAGTTTGGATAAAGCTTTTGGTGAAATGGATAGCAATTCAGCATAGTCACTGGCGGTATGCTTGGTCTTGTAATGGGATTCTATATAATTTTTAAGGTTTTGCAATATAAAAGGCTCTTTATTTCCTTTTGTTACTTTTTGTGTATCAACCTGTTGTTCTGCCTTTAGTCTTGATGCTGAAATCAAAAATATTTTCAGGTAGGAAATCAATAGTTCATATTGTGCCAAATCAGGTTTTTGCATTTCAGTTTTGATTTGGTCAATAATCATTTCAAAATTTGCTTTTGCGGCTTCATTTACTTGAATAAAAGGCGGATCGTAAATATTGTTGAACAATACTCCATTGCATGCTACTTCTTTGTGATGCTTATGGATACAAAAGAAGTCAGGATGAAAATTTATTACTGAACCACTAATTTCAATTTCGGCATTGAGCATAAAAGGTTGGTAGGGGGAAAAAGAAAATAACGTATGTTCTTGAAAGGCATAGTTTGAAAAATCAGCCTTTATGTTGCCCTTTCCTTTCTTCACCCAAATGAGAGAATAATGATTCAACCGCTGAATATTGTAAAATGGGTTTTCCTTTTCAAAATTGTATAGTTTGAAGGCCAGATTGCCCGTTTGGGGGTTGATTAATGTGAAATGATTATTTTGTAGCATAGCCCAATATTAGATCAGTTTTCTTTCGCTTTTATCAATTTTTAAGTCATTAATACTTGCAAACCGTGTTTGCATAAGGCCATTTTCGTTAAACTCCCACAGTTCGTTTCCATAAGCCCTGTACCATTGATCGTTTTCATCTTGATATTCATATTCAAATCGCACCGCCATTCTGTTTTCTCGAAAACCCCAAAGTTCTTTTTTTAATCTGTAATTTCTTTCTTTTTTCCATTTTTCGGTAAGAAATTGTACAATCTCCTCCCGTCCATTAATAAATTGAGTTCGGTTTCGCCATTTGGAATCTAAAGTATATGCTTTTGATACACTTACTGGATCTTTGCTATTCCATGCATCTTCTGCTTTTTGCACTTTTTCAAGAGCCGTGTTCAATGTAAAGGG
>JAGQZG010000255.1 GCA_020435705.1 Mangrovimonas sp. | reverse complement strand
GGTGGCCGAAGCCAAAGGAAGTTTAGTGATACTATCTCTTATAACCCCCTTGATAATTTCTGAACAGCCCACAAATCCATAGATGTCATCGCTACCTTTACCGCCGTCTCTGTTGGATGAAAAATAACCGGCATCGGTATCGGAATCAATAAAGAAACTAAAATCATCGGCACTACTGTTATAGGGCGCACCAAGGTTTTTAACAGTGTCATCGGAATCTTTTAGGATATCCGATTTAAAAATATCCAAAAAGCCTAGGTTTATATTACTATCGGATGAAAAATATAAGGTACTGTCTTTAGCTACGAAAGGAAACATTTCCCTACCTTCTGTATTGATAACACCGCCCAAATTTTCTGGTGTGCCAAAGGAACCATCGGCATTTATGGCCACTTTGTAAATATCGGTTTCCCCAAACCCACCTTCACGGTCGGATACAAAGAAAAGGGTGCTGTTATCAGGGCTTAAAGCAGGATGTCCAGTGGAAAAAATTCGGTCATTTATAGGAAGATCCTCAATATTTTGCCACGTGCTATCAATTAAAGTAGCTCTATAAATTTTCAAATGTGAAGTCCCTTCTTTATCGGTCTTGAGCTTATTGTTTTTACTAAGGTTGTCTCTTGTAAAATACATGGTTTTACCGTCATTTGTAAGAGCAATATTGGCTTCGTGGAATTCGGTATTCAGTTTTTCAGCATTCAATTCTGAAACTTTTTCATAGGTTTTAGAGCCGTCCTTTTCTACTATAGTCGCTTGGTATAGGTCTAAAAAGGGCTCGCCATTCCAGTCGTAAATCTTGTTTTTACTTTTTCTTGCAGAAGAGAAGTAAAATTTGTCATCTTTTTGATAGGCCCCAAAATCGGCAAATTTTGAATTGATCGGAAGGTTTTCAATCTTAACGTAAGTTTCTTCGGTAGAAGCCAACTCCTCATAAATTTTTATATTATCATAGTCAATTCCGGAAGCAATTCGATCATCGCCTGGTCTTTCGTCTTTAAATCTTTCTAACCAAGTAATGGCTTCTTCATATTTTCCATTCCCTCTAAGGGCTTGGGAATATTTGTAAAAGTATTCCGGATCAATTTTGGATTCATATTTTTTTATGGCTTCTCCAAACCATTCTTCGGAGGCTTCCGCATTGGAGTTATTATAATAACAATCACCTAGTCTGGTTAGGGTGTACAAGCTGCTATCACCTTTTTTGATGGCTATTTCATAAAACTCCTGCGCTTTTTTATAGGCAAAATTCTTATAGAATTTGTCGCCAACTTTTACTTCTTGTTTTTGGGCAAATACTGAAGCAAAACAAAGTGAAATTAAGACAAAAAATATTTTAGTTCTCATAATAACTTTATTAGAAATATCTAGGTGATTTAACACGTTTCTCTTTAAATAATTCAAACATAACTATAATCTCATGGGTTCCTCCAGTATAGTTTCTTAGCTGGGAGGTTTCTTGCTCATAGGCATAGCCTATCCTAAATTGCTTGGAAACCTGAAAATCAATAATACCGCCAAAAGATGACGTTTTTTCATTCATCCTGTACCCCCCACCTAACCACAACTTTTCGTAGAATAGGAAGTTGGCGGTCAAATCAAATGAAAGTGGAGCACCATTAGTGGCTTTGACCAGGAATGCGGGCTTGAGTTTGGTGTTTTGGCTTAAATCAAAAACATAGCCTCCTGTAAAATAGTAGCTTACTCTATCTAAAGCTTCATAGCCTTCTTCAGTGTTATGATCTTGATTCAAAATTCTTGGAGCCGATAGCCCTAAGTACCAACGGTTACTGTGCCAGTAAACTCCAGCACCAATATTAGGACTCCATCTGTCTTCAATACCCCAAATAAAATCATCATCTACTACGGTGGGATCGTTTCTGAACTCACTGTCTAAACTATATTGGGTAAACCCAGCCATGATACCAAATGCTAACTTGGTTTTCTCTCCAGTATTAATAGTATAGGAGAAATCGGCATATAGATAAGAAAAGTTTTCATAACCTAATTCATCTTTAATGAACGAAGCACCAAGTCCAATCTTCTCATTTCTTAGAGGAGAATGTATGGATAGGGTTTGAGTGCTCGGGGCACCTTGAATTCCTACCCACTGACTTCTGTGCAAGCCCACAATGCTCAAGGTTTCTCTACTACCTGTATACGCAGGGTTAATAGAAATTGTATTGAACATGTATTGAGTAAATTGGGGTAATTGCTGAGCAATACCTGCCGAACAACTCAACAACGCTAATGCAACTATACGATTCTTAATAAATTTCATAGGTTAATGTTTTATTTGGTTCCAAAATAGATAGGGCCAGTAAATGGTTTTAATCCACTATTTTTAAGATTTACTATATAATAATATGTTCCATTTGGTACTTTGTCAGCATTTCCAATAGATGAACTAGCTGAACCGTCCCAATTATTTTGGTAATTATGAGATTCATAAATTAGTGCACCCCATCGGTTGTAAATTTGTACGTCTATTACGTAATTACAACCTTCAATACCGGTTACTTCAAAGTATTGGTTCCATTGGTCACCGTTAGGAGTTACCGTTTTGGAAATCACTACATCTTCACCAGTACATGGTAATACAATACAATCTATAACAGATATGGTCACTTCAGTTGTGCTTACGCAACCCAAATCGCTGGTCACGGTATAACTAAAGACATAATCATTTCCGGCTAATTCCGATGGATCAAAGGTGCCGTCAATTAAATTGACATTACCTGAGACTACAACCCAATCAGAGGCATCAGAGGTAGTTTCAACGTAATCATAAAGATCTATGATACCACCGTCGTTACATCTGTCTTCACTTAAAGTGGTTGTATTGTTTTCGATAGTCACAAATATAGTCTGACTGAAAACGGAAGTGTTGCCACAGGAATCTGAAGCTGTCCATTCTCTAATAATTTCATAGTCATTGGCCGTTCC
>JAGQZG010000254.1 GCA_020435705.1 Mangrovimonas sp. | reverse complement strand
AAAAACCCTGACCCAAAATCTCATTACGGTAAATACCTATTTAAACAAGACTGAGGAAGTTAAAAAATATGGTACTTTCTTATGGAATTACCTTGAGACTTTCAAAGAAGATGAGCTTCTGGCTTCCTATCAAAATGGAGCCGATTTCTTTAAAAGAGCCAACCAACCGGAGCTGTACCGCTTTTTGTTAGAAGACGAATTGGACTATCTGCAAAGAAAAACGCCTAACAATACCAAAATACACACCGTTCTTAATCGTTTAGGAAAGAGTTACAAAGATCAAAAAGAGTATCCAAAAGCCGAAGACTGTTTTAGCAAAGCCATCGCCTTTATTCAAGCAAACGGAAACAACAGTACAGATTTACTGGCCAACCTCGATCCTTTGATCAGGGTATTGAACCTTTCCGGAAAAACTTCCGAAGCCAAAAAATATACCGTACTCCGTGAAACGGTCTTTGAAAAACAAGCTAATAGCCCCGAAGGCATTAACAAAGCCAAGCTCAAAAAAGCGCTATACTACACGCAAAACAATCAGCAAGATGAAGCTTTGAAAGTGTTGACCGAGGTCAAGCCCTTTTTTGAAACCCAAAAAGAAGTAAACCTCAGGAATTATTTAGAGTATCTTAATGTTAGCAGTAATATTTATTTGGCCATTAAACAATATGAAAAAGCAGCACCTATTCTTTTAGAAGGCTATCAGCGAAGTGAAAATAACCCGGAGTACCTCGATCAATACACATTATTCCTCATTAAAATTGCCGATTTCTACATTGAAGCCCAAGATTATACCACGGCTGCAAACTTTTATTCCCATGGCATTACCATCTTAAAATCCTATACGTTAGACAAAGGTGTTATTGAATTACTCTATGCCAGACTCGCCAATGTCTACATGCTCTCAAAAAACTATGACGCTGCCGAGCAGATTTATACAGCAGTCATTCCGGTTTATCAAGATGTATTTGGGACAAATAGCAGCAAGGTTTTCGAAATAAAAAACAATTATGCTGCG
The DNA here is from genome assembly GCA_020435705.1 of Mangrovimonas sp. Taxonomy (GTDB): domain Bacteria; phylum Bacteroidota; class Bacteroidia; order Flavobacteriales; family Flavobacteriaceae; genus HKST-UBA85. The sequence goes on along the minus strand of JAGQZG010000254.1, from coordinate 1,962 downwards.
TTGCTTACCATCACAAAAAAGTATACCGAAGCCGAAACCCTTTACCTAAATCTTGAAACCGACTTTGCTAATAAAAATAGCCTTTTAGACAATGAAACCACCGTCCTCTACTTTAACATTGCAAATGTTTTTTATGCAGAAGATAAACTACCCGAGGCCATACAATACTATAGAAAGTTTCTAGACGTATACATCCAGAAAATAAACTCCGATTTTACGTTCCTGTCTGAAAGTGAAAAACAAAATTATCTCTTGGCCAACGAAGAAAAGTATCATTACTTAATGAATTTCTATCACAATCTGAGTGATAAAACCCCGGTTTTAGATGATATTTTCAGGTTACAAAGTTCTTTTAGAGGAATGATTTTACAGTCATCCGTTGACATTAAAAAGAAATGGAAAACTTCCGAAAATCCTGAACTCAGCAAACTGCTAAGTGATTGGGAGAAAAACCAAAAATTAAAAAACAGCTATCAGTTTGAAGGGAATAATGACGAAGCCATAAAAACCCAGTTTATCCTAGACGAACTGGAACGGGAAATGTCAAGAAAAATACCCGATTACGCTTCCCTGAATTTAGTAGGCAATATCAACTGGAAAGAACTTCAAAGTGGGTTACAATCAAACGAAGTGCTTATCGAATTTATCCAATTCGAAATAGGCAATGTATTTACCAATTGGGAAAACGACCAGCAATATGCGGCGCTTATCATTTCGCCAAAGAGTAAAGAGCTTATCTACCAACCCCTTTTTAAACAATCGGAACTGGAGAGCATTTTAAAACAGGAAGCCTCCAGTGTAAATGCCAATGAGCTGTATCGAGGTGCCGTGGGCAGTCGCGCAAAAAACAACAACTATGGCAAACAACTGTATGAAATTTTATGGCGGCCCCTACTACCCTTTTTAAAGGACAATGAAAAAATATATATAATCCCTTCGGGAACGATCAATCAATTGGCTTTAGCAGCCATTCCTGTTGATGAGCAAACCGTACTCATGGAGCACTATCAATTGGCTCAGCGCAATGGTTATAGATCCTTTTTTGAAGATGTTGCTACAGGCAAACCCGAAAACTTTGAATTCGAACTTTTTGGTGGCATTGACTATGATGCGCAAATTGGTTCTACAGCTGCCACTACCTCTGGTGCTTGGGGCTACCTTGCTGGAACTCTAAACGAAGTCACCATGCTCTCATCAATAATTTCCTCTAAAGCCAATCATCTTTACACAGGCAGTAAAGCCACAGAAAAAATGTTTTATGATGTAACCCAAACGCCAACTCCAAAAGTATTACATCTCGCCACGCATGGTTATTTCTTTAAAAAACCTAACAAAAATGTTGATTCAAACATTTCAGAAAGTAGTCTAGCAAAGGCAAAAAATCCATTGCTACGTTCAGGCTTAATACTTGCGGGTGGCAATCATTCCTGGTCGGGAACGGAACCTACAACGTTGGGCAATGACGGAATCCTATCGGCCGCCGAAGTAAGTAATTTGAACTTGGAAAACACTTATTTGGTGGTGTTGTCGGCTTGTGAAACCGGACTGGGAGACATTTCGGGGAACGAAGGTGTGTTTGGACTCCAAAGAGCCTTCAAAACGGCTGGCGCCAATTATTTGCTCATGAGTTTATGGAAGGTTCCTGATGCCGAAACTTCTGAGTTCATGCAGCATTTTTATACAGAATGGAACCGTTTGGGAGGTCTAGAAGAGGCGTTTCGTTCAACTCAAAAAATCATGAAAGCCACCTATCCTAACGAACCCTACAAATGGGCTGCCTTTGTGCTTGTAAAATAAAACAGTAATTTGCGTTAATATGCAGAAAATGAAAACCATATCATTAGTTATTTTATGTCTCGCAACTCTTTTTCAAGGAATGGCTCAAGAGGCTCGAGGCTCAGTGGGCTCTCAAGCCACTGCTCCGGAAACGGGTGTTAAAAGAGCCATTGTTGTTGGGATTTC
>JAGQZG010000253.1 GCA_020435705.1 Mangrovimonas sp. | reverse complement strand
CATCTTTGACTACCTCCTTTTGTGTGGATTTTTTAAACATTGAAAAATTACCCGAAGACCAACAGAAGTATACCCGCAAACGCATTCATATAGGAATGAGTGTGCTTTTGATCATTGTTATTATCATTTTTAAATACGTTTTGAGCCGGAATGTGATAGACAGCCTTCTCACCGTAGCCACCTACACCTATGGGCCTTTGTTAGGTTTGTTCGCCTTTGGTATTTTTACTAAGTATAAAGTCAAAGACCGCTATGTTTGGGTGGTTTGTTTGGTTTCGGTAGTGCTTATCACTCTTATAGGCAGCATCCCTTCAGAGAATTTGGGTGGTTATGAAATAGGCTACGAGTTACTTCCTCTAAATGGCCTACTCACCTTTTTGGGCTTAATATTGATTCGTAGAAAGCAGGACTAAAGTACAAGCCACTTCATACTTAATATTGGCTTCTTGCAACACGTTGTAGAACTCAGGATTTTCTGTACCAGGATTGAATATAACCCGTTGGGGTTTCAAGGCTACAATATAATCATAGTACATTTTTTGGTGCCCTGCATTCATATATAAGGTTACCGTGTGGATGTTTGAGTAGGGCAATAAATTGGTATCTACTGTAACATTTTCAACTTTTCCCTGTCTTTTACCAAAAGCGACTACCTCAAAACCGTGAGATACCAATCGTTCTATGGCCAGATAGGAATATCTGCTGGGATTTGTTGAAGCGCCGAAAACCAATGTTTTTTTATTCATATGTTAAAAAGCTGTTAAGGTATGTTAAAAGAGGTAACAGAATTTGAAATGTGACGTCTATCTAACATCAATCAAAAAAACAACAACCAAAATTAATTAAATGAAAAAACTATTAACAACCTTAACCATTTTTTTTATCTCACTAGCTGTTTCGGCGCAAAATTCAGTTACCAGCTTTGACAAAAAAGGCACAATTACGGGGAAAGTTATAGATGCTACTCTTAGTGAGCCCTTACCCTATGTAACCATTGTGGTGAAAAATATAAATGGGGAAACCATTACCGGAAGTATTACCGATGACAATGGCGAGTTTAAGATTAACGATCTACCTGATGGAAAAATGAATGTGAGCGTTCAGTTTATTGGCTATAAAACGCAAACCAAAGAAATCAATATCACTTCAGACACTAAAAACATTAATCTTGGAACCTTTGTTCTGGAAGAAGAAGCTACTGGATTGGATGAAGTAACCGTGGTTGCCGAAGTCTCTACCATTGAACAAAAAATTGACCGCAAAGTAGTGAACGTGGGGAAAGACTTGACCACGGCAGGCGCTACGGCCAGTGATATTATGAACAATATTCCTTCGGTGAATGTGGACCAGCAAAGTGGCAATATCAGTTTAAGAGGCAATGAAAATGTTCGTGTGATGGTAGATGGCAAATTGAGTAACGTACCCGTTGCCCAGTTATTGAAGCAAATTCCTTCTACGTCCATCAAACAAATTGAGTTGATCACCAACCCTTCAGCAAAATACAACCCTGAAGGAATGAGTGGAATAATCAATATCATTCTGCATAAGAATACCAACATTGGTTTCAACGGTAATATCAATCTAGGGGTTACCAAGGAAATCAACGCCCGTTTCAATAGCTCTATTGACATGAACTATCGCAATGGAAAGTTCAACCTCTATGGTAACTATGGCAATAACATAGGTAAAAGTGCCAATTATGGGCAAGTACTTCGCACAAGTGACGATTTACTTCAAGAATTTGATTTTGGAAACAACAACAAATCACATCTTTATAAAGTAGGTTTGGATTTTTACTTAGACGACAAGAACACGTTTTCCATTTTCACCAATCAAAACCTGTATGATGGCAAAGGTACCGGCACAACCGATATTACCTATGGCGATGATACCATGACCAGACAGCTTTTTGACAATGAAACGGACAATGTTTCCTCTCAATACAATTTTGCTTACCGCCACGATTTCAAGAAAGACGGTGAACGCTTGGATGTTGAAGCCGATTACAATGATTTCAGTCAAGATGAAAAAGCCGATTTCAGGTTTGTAAACATTGATTTTCCACCAAACTATCTGGATTTTGTAAACACCGATAGAGATCAAACAACCATCAATATAGATTATACCAATCCGTTATCAGAAAGCACAAAATTGGAAGCTGGTTTGGAAGCCAGACTATTTAATTCCGATATTCTTTACAATTCAACCGGACAGTCTTTTACGGAAGATGGCGACATTGTACCAACACCGGGAACGGATTTCACCTATAGCAGAGATATTTACTCGGCTTATGTAACTTACGGCAAAAACTATGAAAAATGGAGCTACCAAGTAGGCCTTAGAGCCGAAACCGTGGCCGTAGATAACAATGCCAAGCAGTATAACGATGATGGCACTACGGAAGATTTCAAATTTGAAAACGATTATTTCCAGATTTACCCTTCAGCCTTCTTCACCTATACACCTAGCGAAAAAAACACGTTCCAGTTAAGCTATAGCCGCCGAGTGGACAGACCAGGTGTAGATCAAGTAAACCCTATTAGAGAGTGGAGCACACCGTTAATTTCCTCCTACGGAAATCCAGAATTGGAACCACAATTTACCAATTCTCTCGAAGTAAACTACACCCGAAACCTTAAAAAAGGAAGCATAACTGCTGGGGTATTTTACAGAATTATTGAGGATGAAATAAACCGTGCTTTATATGTGGACAGAATTGATTTAGATAAAACTATTTTGACTTTTGACAACTTTGAAAACACATCTGCTTACGGTATCGAGTTATCCTCAAACTATAGACCCACCAAATGGTGGAGTTTAAATGCGAGTTTTGATTTGTATTCCCAAAAGTCTAAGGGAATCTCTGAAGAATTGAACACCGCAGAAGGGCAAGCACCTACAGTAAACGACATTGTAGCAAAGAAAGTGGAAGTTGACAATTTAGTTTGGAACGTGCGCATGAACAATAACTTTAGCATTACAAAGGATTTAACGTTCTCCCTTTTTGGAATGTACCGTG
>JAGQZG010000252.1 GCA_020435705.1 Mangrovimonas sp. | reverse complement strand
GCCAGGAATTGATGAACTTGGCCCGCCTTGGAAATAAATACCTAGCTGATGAAGAGCCCTGGAAAAAAATAAAAGAAGATGAAAGCAGGGTGGAAACCATAATGTACGTGGCTCTTCAAATAGCCTCGGCAATAGCTACGGTAAGCGAACCCTTTTTACCGTTTACTTCGGAAAAACTGAAACGCATACTCAATATCACGTCGAGCGCACTTGAGACATCCTGGAACGAACTTGCCACTAAAGACATTCTTCTGCCTACTGGCCATCACATAAATGCTTCTGAATTACTTTTTAGTAAGATTGAAGATGCCGAAATAGAAGCACAACTAGCCAAACTGGAGGCCAACAAAAAGGCCAATGAAGCAGCCAATAAAACTGTAGAGCCTCAAAAGGACACCATAACCTATGATGACTTTGCCAAACTGGATATTCGAGTGGGAACAATCTTGGAAGCTGAGAAAATGCCTAAGGCTAAAAAGCTTTTGGTCTTAAAAGTAGATACTGGCTTGGATGTTCGCACCATTGTTTCCGGTATTGCCGAGAGTTTTACCCCGGAAGAAGTTGTTGGTAAAAGAGTAACTGTATTAGTAAACCTGGCCCCAAGAGCCTTACGAGGTGTGGATAGCGAAGGTATGATTTTGATGACCGAAACACCTGAAGGGAAATTGGTTTTTGTCAATCCTGATGATACCAACATTTCCAATGGGTTGAAGATAAGCTAGTTAATTTTTTTAAACTCAAATTCTATAGACAGGCTATCGGCAAGAACGGTAGCCTTTAGTTTTTCATCTTCAACCTTGTAGGCAATTACCTTGGGAAAATCATGGGTAGGGTTTTCAACCGTGAAGGACACAGCATCTTTTTTGGTCATGTTAAATGTCACATTATCAATATTGCCCGGTGTCTTCACCTCCAAAAACCAACCTGAATCATTTTTAGACAGTTCCATCACTTCTTCCCATACCGTATCGTTCTCTATCATGACAAATCCATGTCCTAAATAGTTGTGGTTGCTCTCTTTCTTCCACAATTCATAGGTTAACTGGCCTTCTTTATCATTCGTCCTTTGCCACTTTCCTAACAGCCAATCAAAATTTTCTTCTTTGTGAGAATGTGTTTCCTGATGTTGCTTTTTGTCTTTTTGACAACTCATTAGCAAACAAAAAACCAATAGTAAACTTAAAAACGATTTCATATCCTTAGGGTTTATCTCGAAGATAGTAAAATCAACACAACAGAAGCTTTATCTTTACCAAAATTATTTAGCATGACCTTACTTTCGTTTGTCACCAAACAAACCCAACTTCAAGAGAAGTTCGTTAAAAACACGATCGATTTACTTAACGAAGACTGTACCATCCCTTTTATTTCCCGGTACCGAAAGGAGCGCACAGGCAACCTAGATGAAGTGCAAATTGCTGATATAGTGAAGTTCAAGGAACAATTTGAAGCCCTTGAAAAACGTAAAGAATCTATCTTGAAAGCCTTAAAGGAACAAGAAGTACTAACTCCTGAATTGGAACAAAAAATCAAGGAAGCCGAAGAGTTAACGACGCTGGAAGACCTATATCTTCCGTATAAAAAAAGTCGAAAAACCAAGGCCGAAAAAGCACGCCAACAAGGTTTGGAGCCTCTGGCAAAAATCATCATGAGCCAAAATGCCAAGGATTTGGAACCCATTGCTTTTAACTATGCGAAAGGTGATGTGGGCTCAACTGAAGAAGCTCTGGAAGGGGCTCGCCATATCATTGCCGAATGGATTAATGAACGAACCGATTTCAGAAACCAAATAAGATCCCAATTGGAACGCTTTGCGACCATTTCCACCAAAGTAGTCAAAACCAAAGAAAACGATGACGATGCGCAAAAATTCCGTGACTATTTTGATTGGAACGAATCCTTAAGCAGGATTCCCTCACACCGCTTACTGGCTATTTTACGTGCCGAAACCGAAGGGTTTATCAAAACAAAAATTGAGATTGATGACGAACGGGCGTTAGACAAAATGGAAAGCCGGCTCCTCCGTTCCAATAATGACTGTGCCAAGCAAATTCAATTGGCTTTAAAAGATGCTTATAAACGTTTGTTATTGCCCTCACTAAGCAACGAAGCCCTTCAAAATGCGAAAGCCAATGCCGATGATGCTGCAATTTCAGTCTTCGCCAAAAACCTAAAACAATTGCTGTTAGGATCTCCTTTAGGTGAAAAGCAAGTCTTGGCTATAGACCCCGGTTTTAGAACAGGCTGTAAGGTGGTTTGCCTGGACGAGCAAGGTAATTTGAAGCACAATGAAACCATTTATCCACATCCGCCACAAAATGATTCCTCAGGCGCCATTAAAAAGATAAGTTCCCTTAGCGAAGCCTATAAAATTGAGGCCATTGCCATAGGTAATGGCACCGCCTCAAGGGAAACCGAAAGCCTTATAAAACGTATTCGGTTTAAAAATGATATTCAGGTATTTGTGGTAAGTGAAGCTGGTGCCAGTATTTATTCGGCTTCCAAAATTGCCAGAGATGAATTCCCTAATTACGATGTGACCGTGCGTGGCGCCGTGTCTATTGGGCGACGCTTGCAAGACCCCTTGGCCGAACTGGTTAAAATTGAACCCAAGAGCATTGGTGTAGGGCAATACCAGCACGATGTAGATCAAACCAAACTAAAAAACGAATTGGATCGCGTGGTGGAAAGTTGTGTAAATACCGTGGGCGTAAACCTGAACACTGCCAGTAAAAGTTTGCTGAGTTACGTGTCCGGAATTGGCGGGAAATTGGCCGAAAACATTGTAGACTACCGAACCAGAAACGGTGCTTTTTCAAGCCGAAAAGAAATTTTAGACGTGCCCAGATTAGGCAACAAAGCCTTTGAACAAGGAGCCGCTTTTTTAAGAATAAAAGACGCTGAAAATCCGTTGGACGATTCAGCGGTGCATCCTGAAAGCTATGCTATTGTGGAGCAAATGGTCAAGGACTTGGGAAAAACCGTGAAAGATTTGATAGGGAATTCAACCTTAATCAAACAAATTGATTTAAAAACGTATTGTACCGAAACCGT
>JAGQZG010000251.1 GCA_020435705.1 Mangrovimonas sp. | reverse complement strand
GTTTTTGATCCTAGTGCCTTAAAATCAGCTCACATTATAGCGCAAGGCTTGCCTGCTTCTCCTGGGGCTGCAACGGGACAGTTAGTGTTCTTTGCTGAAGATGCCGATAAATATAAAAACACCATTCTAGCAAGAATAGAAACATCACCTGAAGATTTGGAAGGGATGAATCTAGCTAGAGGTATTCTCACCGCTCGTGGTGGTATGACTTCCCATGCTGCCGTTGTGGCAAGAGGTATGGGTAAATGCTGTGTGACTGGTGCTGGCGCTTTGAAAATCAATTATAAAACCAAAACCATGTGGGTTGATGGCAAAGAATATCATGAAGGTGATTGGATTTCCATCAATGGATCTACAGGTAATATCATAGATGGCAAAGTAGCCACCGTTGAACCTGAACTAACAGGCGAGTTTGCCAAAATCATGAAGCTTTCCGATAAATATAGCAGCATGAAAGTTCGCACCAATGCCGATACGCCGGATGATGCTAGAGTGGCTCGTAGTTTTGGCGCCACTGGCATCGGTTTGACCCGTACAGAACATATGTTCTTTGAAGTAGACAGAATTAAAGCCATGCGTGAAATGATTTTGGCCGATACGGTTAAAGGTCGAAAACAAGCTTTAGCCAAACTATTGCCTATGCAACGCAGTGACTTTGAAGGTATTTTTGAAGCCATGGAAGGACTTCCTGTAACTATCCGACTTTTGGACCCACCATTACATGAGTTTGTGCCTCACCAATTGGCCACCTTACGTGAATTGGCCGATGAAATGCATGTTTCTTTGGAATCCGTAAAAATAAAAGTAGCCGATCTGGAAGAGTTTAACCCTATGTTAGGTCACCGTGGTTGCCGTTTAGGAAATACCTATCCCGAAATTACTGAAATGCAAACTCGTGCCATCATTGAAGCCGCTCTTAATCTTAAGCAACGTGGCATCATTACCAAACCGGAAATCATGATTCCATTGGTTGGTACTTTTGAGGAATTTGTGGCTCAGGAAAATGTAATTAGAGAAACTGCTGAATTGATTTTTAAAGAAAGAAAAGACAGTGTAGAATACATGGTAGGAACCATGATAGAAATCCCAAGAGCCGCATTAATGGCGAATAAGATTGCGGAAAGAGCCGACTTTTTCTCCTTCGGAACTAATGACTTGACACAAATGACGTTTGGCTATTCCCGTGACGATGCCGGTAAGTTCTTACCAATCTATCTCGAAAAAGGAATTCTTAAACACGATCCTTTTGAAGTGTTGGATCAAGAAGGTGTAGGACAATTGGTAGCTATGGGTACTGAACGCGGTCGTGCAACCAATCCGCGATTGAAAGTAGGTATTTGTGGCGAACATGGCGGAGAACCTTCATCTGTAGAATTTTGTTACAACACAGGTTTGGATTATGTAAGCTGTTCACCGTTCAGAGTTCCAATAGCAAGAGTAGCAGCCGCGCAAGCAGCGATAAAAAATGTACTAAACTAACGCGCTACTCAAATTCGAGGTTGAAAACCCGAAGCAGACTTTCTGCTTCGGGTTTTTTATTCAGGAGAGTTGATTTATATCATATAATTCCCAAATAAAACGCCCTAACTTTACATAGTATAAATAATTCAAAAAGAAAACAATGTTAGCAGATATAGAAATTGCCCATTCTTTGGAAATGGAGCCTATAAAACACATTGCTGAAAAACTCAACATTCCTGAAGACGTATTGGAATATTTCGGTAAGTATAAAGCCAAATTGCCTTTAACGCTCATTGATGAAAACAAAATCCTAAAAAGTCATTTAATTCTCGTTACAGCGATAACTCCTACACCTGCTGGAGAAGGAAAAACGACTGTTTCCATTGGTCTGGCTGAAGGTTTGGAAGCCTTAGGTAAAAAATCCGCAGTGGTGCTTCGGGAGCCTTCCTTAGGACCTGTTTTTGGAATGAAAGGTGGCGCAGCAGGAGGTGGGCATTCGCAAGTGGTTCCCATGGAAGATATCAACTTGCATTTTACAGGCGATTTCAATGCTGTGGAAAAGGCCAATAATCTGCTGGCAGCCTTAATTGATAATAATCTTCAAAGCAAAACAAATAATCTGAATATAGACCCAAGAACTATTACCTGGAAACGTGTTATTGACATGAATGACCGATCCCTACGGCACATAGTTATCGGGCTTGGTGGCACTGCCAATGGTATTCCCAGAGAAAGCGGTTTTGATATTACACCAGCTTCCGAGGTGATGGCTATTCTGTGCATGGTTAAAGATTTTGAGGACTTAAAAAGCAGATTAGGTAATATTTTGGTAGGGTATACCTACGATAAAAAGCCTGTTTTTGCTAGAGATCTTAAAGCCGAAAATGCCATGGCTATCTTGTTGAAGGATGCCGTAAAACCTAATTTGGTTCAAACACTCCATAAAACTCCCGCTTTGGTTCATGGTGGCCCTTTTGCCAATATTGCCCAAGGAACCAATACGATTCTTGCCACTAAAATGGGATTGTCACTAGCAGATTATGTAGTGACCGAAGCAGGATTTGGAGCCGATCTTGGAGCCGAAAAATTCTTGAACATTAAATCTGTTGTTGGAGACTTAAATCCCCAAGCTGTAGTGCTTGTGGCCACGATAAGAGCTTTGAAACATCATGGCGGTGTGACGAAAGAGGCGTACCATCTTTCTAATCCTGAAGCTGTGGAAAAAGGCTTTGTAAATCTTCAGAAACATATTGAGAACATTAAAAAATTCAACATAACACCTATCGTGGCTATCAATAGCTTTCAATCTGACACTGAAATGGAAGAGTCTGTTGTCAAGGACTTGTGTGCAAAAGAAGGTGTTCAAGCCATCGTTTCTAAAAGTTGGCAATTGGGAGGTGAAGGTAATTTGGATTTAGCTGAAAGTGTGGTGAGTTGTATTGCCAAAGCCACGCATTTCACACCTCTTTATGAATCACAGTGGGCTACAGAAAAAAAGATAGCGACCATAGCGAAAGAAATTTATGGTGCAACCGATGTGGAATACAGCCATGTCGCTGCACTGAAACTGAAAAAAATAACTCAATTAGGCTATGATCATTTTCAAGTGTGCATAGCCAAAACACAAATGTCA
>JAGQZG010000250.1 GCA_020435705.1 Mangrovimonas sp. | reverse complement strand
GAGCTGTTTCCCTCTTCGATTCAGAAATACGGTGTCTTCAAAACCGGGCTGGATATTCAAATGATTGCGTATTTCCTTAACGTAGAGATTAATGTACTTTTGGGTTGCTTTTACTATAGGTACCAAACGCTGTTTGTCACCTTTTCCGGTTACTTTGATGAAGCCCTCATCAAAATACAGATCGGATAGCTTGAGATTGGTCAATTCACTTACCCGTAACCCACAGCCATAAAGCGTTTCCAACATAGCTCTATTGCGTTCACCTTCGGAGGTACTTAAATCTATGGCACCAATTATAGAGTCAATTTCCTGGGTGCTTAAAAAATCAGGGAGTTTTCTACCAATTTTAGGTGATTCAATCAAATCCAGAGGATTGTCTTTTCTATAGCCTTCAAAAATCAGGTAATCAAAAAAACTTCTAAGCCCCGAGATGATTCTGGATTGCGACCTCGCATTGACTTCTTTGGAAATGGTATAAACAAACTCTTTAATAATGTCTTTGGAAATAGCAATTGGCGAATCGTTTATTTCTTTTTCTTCCAGAAAGGAAATAAGTTTTTTTGCATCCAAAGCATAGCTTGAAATAGAGTTGGCAGATAGCCCTCTTTCAATCTTTAAATAGAGTTGGTAATCTTTAAGTGCTTGAGACCATTTCATGAGGTTAAAAATAGGAATAAAGTCTTGTTTTTTGACCAATTATTTTGTTGGTAAAACTAGATTTCTTAAAGAATTGTTAATAACTATTTTTGTAATTTACTGATAATCAATTGAGTGAAAATTTTGTTGATAAAGGTGTTAATAAACTTCCGAAATTGCTTTTCGGTTTCAGGAAAATGTCTTTGATTTGCACCCAATAATTCAAAAACTAAATTAAAAATGAAGAAATTATTTCTAGCTGCTGTTGCAGTATTGGGATTTAGCTTTGCTAATGCTCAAGATGACAATTCTAGTGATGCGTTATCAAAAGGTAGTTTTGTGATTGAAGTGAATACCGGTTCTTGGACTACTGGTAGCACTGCTTTTTCTCTAGCTTCAGTTGATGGAGAAACTGCCTGGTCTGTTGGAGCAGAAGGTGGTTATTTTGTTATGGACAACCTAGCTGTTAAAGCTGGTTTAGGTTATTCTGACAGTGGCAATAATTCAGATGGGGTTTTCGCTTACAAAGTAGGTGCCAAGTACTATGTGATTGGCCAAATACCAGTAGGTGTTGATTTCACTGGAGTGTCATCTGACGGCGATAACGCAAACTGGGTGGGTGTTCAAGGTGGCTATGCTTGGTTCGTAGCGCCTAACGTGAGCATTGAACCAACGGTTCGCTACAACATTTCACTGGATGAAAACAAAGCCGATAATGCATTCCAAGGATTGATTGGTTTCGCATTCCACTTTTAATCAAGTAATACTTAAAGAGTTAAAAGTCGAAGCTTAGCTTCGACTTTTTCATTTTACAACTTTTTTATTTTAAATTTGCTCAAAATCAATAAATCTAAAAATTATGAAGAAATTTCTATTTACCGCATTACTTGTTTGTGGCTTCGTGTCATTTTCGCAAGCACAAGGAACAGGATTTAATCTAGGAGCCTATTTAGGATTTCCAGCTTCTGGTAGTGATTACACGTCCTTTTCCATTGGCCTAGATGTTAATTATCTTTTTGAGATTAATGAGAAGTTTTCCGTGGGCCCAGCTACTGGTTTTGGACATTCGTTTGGTAAAGATTATTATGGCTCTAAGCAGGATTTTCAATATATCCCAATTGCTGGAGCAGGAAGATTCAACATTAATGAAAAAATGGCCGCAGGTATTGATGCCGGTTACGCAGTTGGAATAAGTGATAATAATGATGGCGGTTTTTATTTTAGACCAATATTTGGTTATAATATTACCGAAATGATCCAATTGAATGCATCCTACATAGGGATAGCTCTTGGTAACAATAGATATTATAATGGTTCTTACTATTACAGCTATGGTAGTACCTTTGGTATTGTTGCTTTAGGAGCTACCTTCAATTTGTAAACTGCTGACTAATTCAAATAATGATTAAGGCCGAAGCATTTGCTTCGGCTTTTTTTATAGCAGGGGTGTTAAATACTGTTAACGTATAAACTGCATGTAGGAATCCCCTCGTAGATACTCATAGTAACACTAAAAACAATTATATGAAGTATCTTGTAATTTCAACATGTATTTTAATACTATCAACCACCAGTATCCTAGCCCAAAATCCATCACCAAACCTTAACCTAGGTGTTAAAGGCGGATTGAATATTTCTACGGTGGGCGGTGACGATATTGAAGAGAGAGATTCCAGAACGAGTTTTAATGCAGGCCTTTTTGCTGAGGTACCTTTAACTGATAGGTTTTCATTTCAGCCTGAAGTTTTGTATTCAGGGCAAGGCTTTGACATTATGGAAATAGACCAAGACAATATTTTTGATACCAATGAAAACATAGAGTATCAATTGGATTACATACAATTCCCATTAATGGCCAAGGCCTATTTGATTAAAGGGTTGTATGTTGAAGCAGGGCCGCAATTTGGATTTAAGATTAATGAAGAAATAGATACGGCTCCCAATTCCGATGGTGGCGATACGCCTATAGATCCAGACGATTCCTATGTGAAAGACTTTGACTTTTCGGGGGCTTTGGGAGTAGGCTATAAATTTGATAACGGTTTTTTCCTATCGGCTAGATACACCCATGGATTTAGCAGTATTTTTAAGGAGGATACTATTTTTGAAGATGTGGACGCCAGGAACTCTGTGTGGCAATTTGGCCTAGGTTTTTCATTTTAAGCTCACACAATCACAAATAAGTCCCAACCGAAGTATTGCACTTCGGTTTTTTTATATCTTTACTACCATGAAGAAACTCATCATTATCAATGGGCCAAATCTTAATCTGCTGGGTACTCGTGAACCCGAGATTTATGGAAGTCTCTCGTTTACTGAATTTTTACAAAAACTCAGAGAGAAGTATCCTACTATCGAGTTGGACTATTTTCAGTCCAATATAGAAGGTGAAATTATTGATAAGCTACAGGAGGTGGGTTTTTCCCTAGACGGAATTATTCTTAATGCGGCTGCCTACACCCATACGTCA
>JAGQZG010000249.1 GCA_020435705.1 Mangrovimonas sp. | reverse complement strand
TTTGGTTAACGGTAACACTTGTGTTTCGTAAAATTCCCAAGACAGTTTCCATTTTAAATAATTTTCTTTTGCTTGTGCATATTGTGATTGTAATTCTTGTTTTTTGAATAGCAAATTACTTTCTGCAATAGCATTGTCAATTTTTGCTGATTTAATTCGGGCCTTGTTTGAACCTGACAGGAATGGAATGGAAATTCCTGCTTGATAGGTATAAAAACCTGAATTACCATTAACTTTTTGTAAACCACCCTGAAGGTTCAATTTCGGTAAATTATCGGCTTTTGCCGCTCTCAATTCTGCTTCGGCGACATTCAATTGATTTTCTGAAACAGTAACCATTGGATGTTCATTTGTTGATAAGCTATCAGTTTCAATCGTTGCAATGTTTTCCAATTCTTCTGATACAGTATAAATTTCGTCTTCAAATAACCAAAGATTTAACTGTTGTATGGCTATGAGGTAATCTCTGTATGCCTGTACTTTTTTATTTTGAATTTGAAACACTTGATTTTTTGCCGCTGAATACTCCAATTTAGAAATGGCTTCCACTTCAAAGTTCAGCGTAACTGCTTGTTCAAAATTACCATAGATGGAATCAAGCTCTTTGTACAACTGAAAGTTTCTCATAGACTGATAACATTTTGCCCACGCTTTTTTCACTTCCAGTTCTACCTCCAATTCAGATAATTGCAATGCTTTTTGAGACAACTCAATGCGTTGTTGTTGCAGTTTTCGTTTTGCTCCGATTCCAAACACATCCATATTTGATTGTCCAACACCGACCGTTGTGTAGATTCCTGTTCCATCTTTGACTTCTTCACCTCCTGTAAAGATTTGAGTAGAACCAAAATCGTATGCCGTAGATTTTAGGTTTTCTTGTTTGGTAACTTCCAATTGTTTTTGTTTCAATAGCGGATAGTTCTTTTTAGATAAAGCAACAGCTTCGTTCAACGAAATTTTAGGCAAGGTATCCGTGATTTGTTGTGCATTACTTCGAGTTGAAAACACCAACATTAAAACCAGTACTGCGGTTGCACTCACTATTTTTTTGTTTGGTTTTAACCTAAACGATTTATTCTCAACCCAATGATATAAAATAGGCAATACAAATAAGGTGAGTAATGTTGAAGTCAATAAACCACCAATAACTACCGTTGCCAACGGACGCTGAACTTCTGCACCTGCCGATGCTGAAACAGCCATTGGTAAAAAGCCCAACACATCTGTAAATGCTGTTAGCATAATAGGGCGTATTCTTCGCTTTGTACCTTCCAAAATCCTTTCTTTTAAATTGGTGACACCTTCTTCTTTCAATTCATTTAGGCCACTTATCATAACCAAGCCGTTTAACACGGCAACCCCAAATAATACAATAAAACCAACACCTGCCGAAATGCTAAATGGCATATCACGCAACCATAAAGCCACCACACCACCAATGGTTGCCATTGGAATAGCAATGTATATCATTAAGGTTTGTGGTACTGATTTTAAAGCAAAGTATATCAGTACGAAAATAAGTAGTAAGGCAATAGGCACTACGGTTTGTAAGCGGTTACTGGCACGTTCTAAATTTTCAAAAGCACCACCATATCGAATGAAGTAACCAGAAGGCAATTCCAATTGTGCATCTAATTTGGTTTTGATTTCACCCACCAACGATTTTACATCACGTCCTCTTACATTGATACCTACATAGGTTCTGCGGTTGGTATTGTCCCTACTTATTTGCATAGGCCCTGCTTTATAAGATATATCCGCTACTTCACGAAGTGGAATTTGTGTCCCCGAAGGCAAATTGATAAATAGATTTTGAATATCTGATATATCCTTACGGTTGTGTTGATTTAAACGAACTACCAAATCAAACCGCTTTTCGCCTTCAAAAATCACACCTGCATTACCTCCGGCAAATGCCGATTGCACCATTTTGTTTAGTGTATTTATTTGCAGTCCATATTGAGCCAACTTATCTCTATTATAATTTATAGTGATTTGAGGCAAGCCTGTTGTGGCTTCGGCTTTCATATCACCAATACCAGGTGTTCCTGCAATAATTTTAGTGATTTCCTCTGCCTTTTGGGATAACACATCAATATCTTCACCATACAACTTAATGGCAATATCTTCTCGTACCCCTTCAAGCAACTCGTTAAAGCGCATTTCTATAGGTTGGGTAAATTCATAATTGACTCCAGGGATAATTTCAACAGCTTCTTTCATTGCTTCAATAAGCTCGTCTTTTGACTCTACCGTAGTCCATTCACTTTTAGGTTTCAGTATAACGAATACATCTGCTAAATCCATAGGCATTGGATCGGTGGGTATTTCAGCTACACCAATACGGCTCACAATTTTTTCGACTTCGGGAAATTTTGCCTTTACAATCTGCTCAATTTTGGTAGTAGTTTCTACGGTTTCAGATAATGAACTGCCCGGTTTTAAAATAGCGTGGAATGCAATGTCGCCTTCATCGAGTTGTGGGATAAATTCACCTCCCATTCGGGTAAACATAAAGACTGTTACCGCAAATAGTGCCACAGCAATTCCTACAATTAATTTGCCTTTTGAAAGGGCTTTTTCCAATAAAGGTTTGTACTTATCTTCAACCCAATGCACAAATTTATCACCATAAGATAATTTATCATTTTTTGGTGTTCTCAATACCAAAGCAGACATCATTGGTACGTAGGTAAGACACAAAACCATAGCTCCAATCATTGCGAAAATAAAGGTCAATGCCATTGGCTTGAACATTTTCCCTTCAATACCTTGTAAGGCTAAAATGGGAAGAAATACAATAAGTATAATCAACTGACCGAAAAAGGCAGCATTCATCATTTTTTTTGAAGCTGATGCTGCTACTTCATCACGTTCTTTGGCGGTTATTTTTTTCTTTTTAAGTACTTGTGAAGCGATAAGGAATACCGTAGACTCCACAATAATTACTGCACCATCTACAATAATACCGAAGTCTATAGCTCCTAAACTCATCAGGTTTGCCCATACGTTGAATGCATTCATTAAAATAAATGCAAACAGTAACGATA
Organism: Mangrovimonas sp.; assembly: GCA_020435705.1. Taxonomy (GTDB): domain Bacteria; phylum Bacteroidota; class Bacteroidia; order Flavobacteriales; family Flavobacteriaceae; genus HKST-UBA85. The sequence continues at coordinate 61 of JAGQZG010000249.1, read as the reverse complement.
GTGGAATAGTTGATGCTACAATTAAACCACCTCGCCAATTACCCAACAAGAAAATGAGGAT
>JAGQZG010000024.1 GCA_020435705.1 Mangrovimonas sp. | reverse complement strand
ATCCTTAAACGTTTCTACATCCCCTTGAAAAAACCCATATTTCTTATCGGCTATATGAGCACTCGTTTTTTTGGGCAAGGATTCCTTTGGGTATTTCATGAAAGCTCCTAGTGTGGCGTAGCTTAGGCGCAAGCCGCCCAAAATCCCGTTCCGTTCTTGGGTCAAAATTTTAAACCCATTGGCATTGCCTTCAAAATCGCAAAGGTCCTGATACTCTTTATCGGCCAATTGGGATTTGAATGTTTTACCTTCACCATTTTTAAAGAAATCACCAATGGCTTTTTCACCCGAATGCCCAAACGGAGGATTCCCTATATCATGGGCTAAAGCTGCTGCAGCCACTATAGCTCCAAAATCATTCATCTTATACCCATGTATGGTTGCCAAATGCGGATACTTTTGAAGGAGTGCCTCGCCCACTATTCTACCTAACGAACGAGCCACGACACTCACCTCCAAACTATGCGTTAAGCGTGTGTGAACAAATCCTGTTTTAGACAAAGGAATCACTTGGGTCTTATCCTGCAAGCTTCTGAACTCGGAGGAGAAAATGATACGATCGTAATCAACTTCAAATCCCAAACGGGTTTCATCTTGCTCTTTTCTCAGTCTTTTATTGGTGTCACCTTGTCTTTTAAGCGATAGTAATTGCTCCCAATTCATGTTAACTAGTTTGTGTGAGCAAGATAGCATTTTCAATGTTAACTAATTGTTTGCTTGCCAAAAATAATTAAGCCCTTTGATAACGTTTATCTAACTTTTTAATTACTAAGGTTTAACTCCCAATTAACCCAAACTTTACATTGTTGAAGTTTCTTTGCCACAAGAAATTTAACTAATCACATGAAACGACTGATACTAATTTTTGCACTCCTTTTTACAGTATTCACATACGCCCAAAAAAAAGGTGCAATAGTTGGAAAGCTCACAGATAAAGAAGCAAACAACGAACCTTTAGCTTTTGCTAATGTACTAATAAAAGGAACCATTACCGGAACAACTTCAGATTATGATGGTTTATATGCTTTAGAAAACTTAGATCCTGGAACATATACCTTAGTATTTAGTTTCGTAGGATATGAAACTCAAGAGGTAAATGTAGATGTAGTTGCCGACAAAGTCACAGAAGTTAATGTGGCTATGGGAGCAAGTGCCGCTGCATTAGACGAAATTGTAATTACTACTACAACCCGAAGAGAAAGTGAAGTAGCCTTGTTACTGGAACAGAAAAAAGCGGTTGAAATCAAACAAAGTATTGGTGCAGATGAACTTTCCAGAAAAGGAGTTAGCGATGCCGCAGCAGCTGTTGCTAAAATTTCAGGGGTTTCAAAACAAGAGGGTTCTGGCAATGTTTACGTTCGTGGTTTAGGAGACCGATATTTGAATACTACTTTCAATGGATTGTCCCTTCCTTCCAATGATGTAAATAAAAAGAACATTGATTTAAATTTGTTTTCTTCAGATGTTATTGAAAACATCTCTGTAAGCAAGGCATATTCTACCAATTTTTATGGGGATTTTGCGGCTGGTAATGTAAACATCACTTCAAAAGCATATTCTGGACAAGGTTTTATAGAGCTTTTCACAGGTGGCGGTGGAAACACTAGAGCCGTTGGAGAGGATTTTGTTAAAAGTGAAGGTACAAGCTATTTCGGCTTCTACAATAGATACCATCAACCTGAATTTGCAGTTATTCTTTCTCACGGATTAGACCCTGTAAGTGCTGGCTCCCCAATCAATTTTAATTTCGGCGGTTCTTTTGGAAAATCTTTTGATTTCAAAAATGGTTCCCGGTTAAGCATCTTTGGAACAGGTTCTTATTCAAATGGATATGAATATAGAGAAGGTATTTCGGCAGATTATACTCTGGTTGAGAAAAAAGTATTTGACGCCGCTGAAGAATATGAATTTTCAACTACCGTGACTGGAATGTTGAATCTTAATTACCGTTTTGACGACAATAACACCTTCAAGTTTAACTCTTTGTTCATTAACAATGCCTCTGATGAAGTAGGATACTTTGGCTTGGACGGTCAAGGAAGAAACCGAGACGCCATCTTAAATACTGATGCTGGTTTCTACCAAATGAATGTTCAGTTTGACCAAACTCAAATTTTTGTAAACCAATTGTTAGGTGAGCATACCTCTGGAAAGTTTGACATTGATTGGGGAATTGGTTACAACGTAGTGTACTCAGATCAACCGGATAGAAAAAGAATCAGTTTAGAAAACTACAACTATTATCTGGATAACGACCCTACGACCAACCCATCTTTCTATAGTAATGTTGTGTTTGACAACCAACGTTATTTTCAAAATATTGAAGATGAAGAGATTAATGGCGTTTTGAACATAGCCTACAATGCCAGTGAAAACCTAAAATTAAATTTTGGCTACAATGGCCGAAGCAAAAAGAGAAATTTTGAAAATGTAAGATACGGTTATGACATTACGGATTCAGGGTATCAAGTAACAAACGTAAATGACTTTAATTCCATTTTCTCTCCTGAAAATCTAGTGATCAACAACAACCCAGGGATTTACCAAATACAATCCATTAGAGGTATACCAGGCTATGGCAATGTGAATGTACCAAGTGTTCCCGAGAACATGTACCAAGGAAATCTTAACATTTATTCAGGTTATTTGAATGCCGAAATTACCGTTGGTGATAAATGGTTATTTGTACCTGGAGTAAGAATTGAATCTTTTGACCAAACTATTGACTATGATGTAATCAACTTAGGAAGTAACGGTAAAGACAATAAGGAATATAACGACAATTTTTTCCTCCCTAGTTTGAACATAAGATATGCTTTAAATGAGGACATGAATCTTCGTCTTTCAGGTAGCCAGACTGTATCTGTACCTGAATTTAAAGAAATAGCTCCTTTCGTTTATGAAGATATTTCTACCAGACTTGGCGGTAACCCGGATTTATTGAAAAAAGGGTTTTCCAAAGTACTCAATCTTGACCTAAAATATGAATGGTTTGTTTCAAAAAGTGAAATCATTTCATTAGCAGGTTTCTATAAAGAAATTAATGACCCTATCAACTTGGTTGTAGGAGCCGATGCCACAGGAACCCAACGTTATTTCAGAACCGGAGATAAAGCAACTATCTATGGGGTTGAACTTGAGTTTAAGAAAAACATTTTGGTTGATGAAAACGAAAATGGCCTTTTATCAGTAGGTGGTAATGTTACATACATGCATACTGAACAGGATTTGTACTCTGTAATTGATGGTGATATTTTTGACGTAGCATTCAACAGAACTAAGGAAGAATTGCAAGGTGCTTCACCTCTTTTACTTAATGCAGATATTAATTACTCACCAACTTTTGGAACCTACAAGCCAGTAGCCAACTTGGTATTCTCTTATTTCGCGGACAGAATTGACGCTCTAGGTTCAGGACAGTTAGGAAATGTAGTTGAAAAATCTGTTTCTACACTTGATTTCATTTGGAAAAACAGTTTTGGAGAACACTTAGAGATAAACTTCAGTGCTAAAAACATACTAGATCCAACCATAAAATATGTTAGGGAAACTTCTCAAGGCGATATTTATGTAACCTCGGCTAATGGAAAAGGAATTACCAATTACAAACGTGGTATCGATCTAGGATTGCAACTTAAATACAAATTTTAAACAAATAAAAACTTTAGAAATAGAAATTTAATTAAACTCGTAAACAATGAAAAATAATCTATTATTTGGCTTAGCTATTGTAGCATTGATGTTCTCTTGTACATCTGATGATACTGCTGACATCAATATCTACGACAACAGTGTTACCAATAACAATAATAACAGTGGTGGTAGTGGTAATGGTGACTGTATTTTCCTTTCTGGAACTTATTTCCAAGATTTAACCCTTGATCCTGACAATTGTTACAAACTCAATGGATCATTAATAATGGCTGCTGGAACTACACTAACCATTCCAGCTGGTATGACTATTGAAGCTGTAGCTGCTGGAGCAGACGTTTATATAGCCATTTCTCAAGGCGCCCAAATTCAGGCTAATGGTACTTCTAGTAACCCAATTGTCTTGACTTCTGACGCATCAAACCCAGCCGCTGGAGATTGGGGTGGTTTGATCCTTTTAGGCAGAGCTCCTATTAACTCCGTTTCTGGTACTGCTACTTCTACTTCAGAAATAGCTAGCTTACCTTATGGTGGTACCAATGCCGCAGACAATTCTGGATCTATTCGTTATATGCGCATAGAATATAGTGGTGGTGCTGCCGATGGCCAATCAGAAAACAACGGTTTCTCATTCTATGGTGTGGGTAATGGAACAGTAGTTGAATACATCCAAGCTTATCTTGGTAAAGATGATGGTGCTGAATTCTTTGGAGGAACAGTAAACGTTAACTACATCTCTGTAGTTGGCGCAGAAGACGATTCTATTGACTGGACTGAAGGTTTCTCTGGAACTGTAACCAATGCTTATGTTAAACATTTAACCGAACATGACAAAGCCTTTGAATGTGATGGTTACAATACTGATTTTGGTAACTTCTCTAACCCTATTTATTTTGCAAAACCTACAGTTAGCAATGTAACTATCGTTGGTTTAGGTTCAGCTTCAGGTGAAGCCGTTAGATTAAGAGCTGGAACTCAAGGTATCTTTAATAACGTTTCTATTGAAGGCTATGCAACTGGCTTCAGAATAGACGGAGACAGTGGAGATAATCCAACTGGTGCTGGTGTATTGAGTGGAGATTTACATGTAACTGACGTAACTTTTACTGATGTAACCACCAAATTGACAAACAATACTCCTGAAGCATTCACTGAAGCAGATTTTATCTCAGGTGATGGTAATGGTACTGGTACAGACTATGCAACTTGGGGTGCAGGATGGACAGTAAATAACTAATATCCATCAGGACTAAATACAAAAAAAGCATCTGAATAATTCAGATGCTTTTTTATTGTCATTTTTTTTTCGAGTTAATCTCTTGCGGCAATATTGGTCTTGTTCCACTCCACTACATTAGCAATTTTGTTTTTGCTGTAATCAACTTCTTTCAAAACATTACCTTCCCAGAAGAACCATTTTCCTGTTTTTTCTCCTTTGTTATACTTAGCCGCAGCTATTTTATTGCCATCATGATCATAACTAAACCAGTCTCCTTGCAATTTACCATCTAATGTATAACTGCCTGTTTGACTAATTTGACCATTGTCATGATAATAAACTACATCAATCAAATTAGTTTTTTTATTGTGAGTTAAGGTTCTATCTTGTTGCGCAAAGGCAAGAGCTGAGCAAAAAATTAATGCGATTAATACTATATTTTTCATCTTAAGCAGGTTTTATTGTTAATACTTACATAACAAATATAGTTAAAATTTTACCTTGTTGAAACATTTAGGTAACATTAAATTAACATTTAAACTGTATTTATTTGATTTTCAAATATTTATTAATTTGAAGTGAATAAAATTTAACATTGGAATACATCACTTCACTATAATATGAAGTTGTTTTAATTAGCCTTTGTGTAGCTAGTGTTAAAAAGAAGATAACAATTTAGTAACATTTCGTTCGATTTAAAACGTGAAATTTGTTTTTTGAATTTTTGAAGATCCTAGATGGAAAATATTTACATCTTTATGCTCATTGCCCTTGGGCTTTTAGCTATTTCAGACCTGATTGTTGGCGTTAGTAACGATGCGGTAAATTTCCTCAATTCAGCAATAGGTTCCAAAGCCGTTTCCTTTAAAACCATCCTCATTGTAGCGAGTATAGGTGTTGCCGTTGGTGCCTTATCTTCCAGCGGAATGATGGAAGTAGCCAGGAAAGGTATTTTCAACCCGGAACGCTTCATGTTTGATGAGATTATGGTCATTTTCATGGCCGTTATGATTACTGATATCCTTCTCTTGGACTTCTTTAATACCTTGGGACTGCCTACCTCAACCACGGTGTCTATTGTTTTTGAATTGCTGGGAGCTTCGGTGGCCATGGCCTTGATAAAAATATTTTCCCACGACACCCATACTGTGTTTGACCTTTACAAGTATATTAACAATGAAAAGGCCATTGAGATTATCTTTGGTATTGTTTTATCAGTCGTTATAGCTTTTAGTGTTGGGGCAGTGATACAGTTTATTTCCAGATTACTGCTAACCTTCAACTACAACAAAAAGCCCTCTATTTATGGTTCCATTTTTAGCGGTATTGCGCTTACTTCCATTGCTTATTTTATCATCATTAAAGGACTGAAAAGCGCCACTTTTATCCCTCAGGATTTTGTGCAGTCCATTACATCCAATACCAGCCTTTTCTTAGGAGGAAACTTTCTTTTATGGACTCTTTTGTCTTTTGTGCTTATCCGTTTTTTTAAAATTAATATTTATAAAATTGTCATTGTAGCCGGAACCTTTGCTCTAGCTGTAGCTTTTGCCGGTAACGACTTGGTGAACTTTATTGGGGTTCCTATTGCTGGATACGATTCCTTCCAACAATGGTCGGCCAGTGGGATGCTTCCTTCCGAATTTAGCATGGAAGGGTTAGCTGCACAAATCCAAACCAAACCCGTGTTATTGTTTATTGCAGGTCTTGTGATGGTGGGCACCTTATGGTTTTCCAGTAGAGCTCAGGTTGTTGTCCAAACATCCGTAGATCTTTCCAGTCAAGAAGACACTAAGGAGCGTTTTCAACCCAACTGGCTTTCAAGAGCCTTGGTAAGAGCCTCTATTGGTATTGCACAAGGGATAAATAATGTGACTCCAAATGCATGGCAGACCAAAATAGACAAACGCTTTGAAAAAATAAATTTGATTTCATTGAGTAAGGCCAAAGATGCGCCCGCTTTTGATATGGTTAGGGCATCGGTAAACCTTATGGTGGCCAGTATTCTTATTTCCATAGCCACTTCCATGAAATTACCTCTTTCTACCACCTATGTAACTTTTATGGTAGCTATGGGTACTTCATTGGCTGATAGGGCTTGGGGTTCAGAAAGTGCCGTATACCGTGTTGCTGGGGTTCTAAATGTTGTTGGTGGTTGGTTTGTTACTGCCATTATTGCGTTCTTGGCGGCCGCTACCATTGCATTTTTAATCAATATAAACCCGCCCGTAATGGTTGGGATCTTGTTGGTAGTAGCCATTGTTTTGCTAATCAGAAATTATTTGGCTCACACTAAGAAAAGCAAAGAATTAGTTGCCGAAGACCGCTTGGTAAAGTCCGAAAGCCGTTCGGTACAAGGCGTAATTCATGAAAGTGCCGGTAACATTGCCAATGTGGTAAAGCGTAGCAATAAGATTTTTACCAACTCAATCAATGCGCTGGCCAAACAAGATTTGAATACTCTTAAGAAGAGTAGAAAGCAGGTTTCCAAGCTTATTTCTGAAATTGATGATCTAAGAGACCATATTTTCTATTTTATCAAGAATTTAGATGAATCCAGTGTCACTGCTAGTAACTTTTACATTAATGTGCTGCGCTTGCTACAGGACATGACTCAATCCTTGGATTTTATTTCCAAGGCCAGCCATAAGCACATCAACAATAATCATAAAAAACTGAAATTCAGCCAGATTAAAGAATTAAAAGAGCTTGATGAAGTTATAGAAAAGCTATTACAGGAAACCCAAAGTGCCTTTCAAGACAGATCGTTTGAACAAATAAAGCATGTTTTGGCTAAAAAGCAAATGATCCTTGATTTGGTGACTCAAAAAATTCAAAAGCAAGTTGAAAGAACGCGTCAGGAAGAATCCAGTCCAAAAAACACCACGCTTTATTTCAGCATCCTTCTGGAAACCAAAGACTTCTTGAATGCAACCATGTCTTTGCTCGAAGAATACTATGTATCCCATGATGCCAAGATTGAACCGGCAACCATAAACGAAGAAGAGTAATCCTCACACTATAATCAATAAAAAAAGCAGCTGTCCAACAACAGCTGCTTTTTCATCTTAACACTTTTGATCAAAATTAAGATCCACACATTAAACAATCGTCCCCTTCACTGGCTTTTGACTGAGCAATCAACGCTTTCATTTCTTCAGCAGTCATAGGCTGTACCTCAATGGTTTCAGCTGATTTCTTTTGAGAAAACGTTTCGGCTGCCTTGGCTGCTTTTTGTTTTTGTTTATCCACAATACTGTTATCAACTTCTACTGAAGCCGTTTGTGGTTGTTCTTTTTTACTGTTATCCAAAGTAAACTTAATAGCATCTACTGCGCTTTTGGTTCTCAGGTAATACATACCTGTTTTTAAGCCACTCTTCCAAGCATAAAAATGCATGGAGGTTAACTTGGCCATAGTGGCACCCTCCATAAACAAGTTAAGGGATTGCGATTGGTCTATAAAGTAACCTCTGTGTCTAGACATATCAATAATATCACGCATGCTCAACTCCCAAACCGTTTTGTAAAGTTCTTTGATGTTCTCCGGAATTACCTCTATATCTTGAATAGAGCCATTAGCTCTCATGATTTCCTGTTTCAAGCCTTCGTTCCAAAGCCCTAATTCAACCAAATCTTCAAGCAAGTGTTTATTGACCACAATGAATTCTCCTGAAAGCACACGTCTTGTATAAATATTAGAAGTATAGGGTTCAAAACATTCATTATTTCCCAGAATTTGCGAAGTACTGGCCGTTGGCATAGGCGCCACCAACAATGAATTTCTCACGCCGTGCTTAACAACATCTTCTCTTAGCTTTTCCCAATCCCAAGTGCCGCTCAATTCAGTGTCTTTAATTCCCCATAAATTATGCTGGAATTGGCCTTCACTTATTGGCGACCCTTTAAACGTTGAGTAAGGACCATCTTTCTTGGCTTCTTCCATAGATGCTGTTACGGCTGCAAAATATAGGGTTTCAAAAATATCCTGATTTAATTGCTTTGCTTCATCGCTGGTAAAGGGCATACGCATCTTGATAAACGTGTCGGCCAAACCTTGCACACCCAAACCTATGGGTCTGTGGCGCATATTTGAATTTTCCGCCTCTTTAACAGGATAGTAGTTTCTATCAATAACCTTATTAAGGTTTTTGGTCACGCGCTTTGTTATACGGAACAATTCCTTATGGTCAAACTCCCCATTTTTCACAAACATTGGCAAGGCAATAGAAGCTAAATTGCACACGGCCACTTCATCTGGTGACGTGTACTCCAAAATCTCGGTACATAAGTTGGAAGACTTGATAGTTCCCAAATTCTTCTGATTGGATTTTCTGTTGGCAGCGTCCTTGTAAAGCATATAAGGCGTTCCTGTTTCAATTTGAGATTCCAAGATTTTTTCCCAAAGATCTCTTGCCTTAACTGTTTTCCTTCCTTTACCTTCTTTTTCATACTTAGTATAAAGTGCTTCAAATTCTTCACTGTGGGTATCTGGCAATCCAGGACATTCATTAGGACACATCAATGTCCATTCGGCATCTTCCTGTACCCGTTTCATGAATAAATCCGGCACCCACATAGCATAGAACAAATCACGGGCACGCATTTCTTCTTTACCGTGATTTTTCTTCAGCTCCAAAAAGTCAAAAATATCGGCATGCCAAGGTTCCATGTAAATAGCAAAACTTCCTTTACGTTTGCCCCCACCTTGGTCTACATAACGTGCTGTATCATTAAAAACCCTAAGCATTGGAACAATACCATTACTGGTTCCATTGGTTCCAGCAATGTAGCTACCTGTGGCGCGAACACTGTGTATAGAGAGACCTATTCCGCCGGCAGACTGTGAGATTTTGGCTGTTTGTTTCAATGTATCATAAATCCCATCAATACTGTCGTCTTTCATAGTTAGCAAGAAGCAAGAAGACATTTGCGGTTTTGGCGTCCCAGAATTGAACAATGTGGGCGTTGCATGGGTGAAATACTTTTTGGACATCAACTCGTAAGTTTCCACTACAGAATCAATATCATCCAAATGGATTCCCACGGAAACCCTCATGAGCATGTGCTGTGGTCTCTCGGCAATATTCCCATTGATTTTAAGAAGGTAGGAACGCTCCAATGTTTTGAACCCAAAATAATCATATCCAAAATCCCGGTTATAGATAATGGTAGAATCAAGAATTTCTTTATGCTTAGTGATAACCTCATAAACATCATCGGCAATGAGAGGTGCCTTTTTACCTGTTCTTGGGTTTACGTATGTATATAGGTCGGTCATGACCTCAGAAAACGACTTTTTAGTATTCTTATGTAAATTGGACACCGAAATTCTTGCTGCCAAACGGGCATAATCAGGGTGGGCAGTGGTCATGGTTGCCGCAATTTCGGCGGCAAGGTTGTCCAACTCACTGGTGGTGACCCCATCATACAATCCTTCAATTACACGCATGGCCACTTTAACTGGATCTACCAGTTCATTCAGTCCATAGCATAATTTTCTCACTCTAGCAGTGATTTTGTCGAACATCATTGGTTCTTTGCGGCCGTCTCTTTTAACTACATACATAATTCGTTTTCGTTTTTAGTCTGTTAAATCTTCAAAAATTGTGTTGGTTGTCCTACCCTGGATTTTGACTTGCAAGCCAAGACCCAAGTATTATTTTTTATAAAATGTGATTCAAAATGGTTTCTACTTGTATAAGGAAGAAACGCTAGTTAGTTACTTTCTCAAGCAAGGTTTCGATTAAAAATCGGCATCGAAACTGAACTTGTCTTTTTCTTCTTCTTTGTGAAGAACGCCAGCCTTTTGGTATTCGGATACGCGTTTTTCAAAGAAGTTGGTTTTCCCTTGAAGGGAAATCATGTCCATAAAATCGAATGGATTGGTTGCATTGTAAACTTTCTCACAGCCTAACTCAACAAGCAATCGATCAGTCACAAACTCTAGGTATTGCGTCATCAATTTGGCATTCATTCCTATTAAGCTAATAGGCAAGCTTTCGGTTATAAATTCACGTTCAATATCCAGGGCATTGGTCAAAATATCTTTGATTCTTTCTTTCGGAACTTTATTTACCAGATGATTGTTATGCAAATGCACGGCAAAGTCACAATGCATGCCTTCATCTCTTGAAATCAACTCATTGGAAAAAGTCAATCCCGGCATTACCCCTCTTTTCTTCAACCAGAAAATGGAACAAAAGGCACCCGAGAAGAAAATCCCTTCCACCGCTGCAAAAGCTATCAAGCGTTCGGCAAAACTTGGAGAATCTACCCATTTTAATGCCCACTCGGCTTTTTTGGCAATAGCTGGAAAATTTTCAATAGCCTTAAAAAGAACATTCTTTTCTTTCTCATCTTTCACATACGTATCGATAAGCAATGAATACGTTTCACTATGGATGTTTTCCATCATGATTTGAAATCCATAGAAAAACTTAGCTTCGGTAAACTGAACTTCACTTACGAAGTTTTCCGCCAAGTTTTCATTTACGATACCATCACTAGCTGCAAAAAAGGCTAGAATATGTTTTATGAAATAGCGTTCGTCATCATTTAACTTTGTACTCCAATCTGTAAGGTCTTGGTGCAAATCAATCTCCTCGGCAGTCCAAAAACAGGCTTCTTGTTTTTTGTACCATTCCCAAATGTCATGATGCTTGATAGGGAATATGACAAATCGATCTTTATTTTCCTGTAAAATGGGTTCTGTTTGGGTCATTACAATGCTGGATTTTTAAAAAAATTAGACGAAAAATTCGGTAACACTTGGGATTAACAAATATTTAAAAATGAATGGTAAAAAGAAAGGCGATTCCATAAAGATTGTTAACAAGTTTTTAACAACGATTGTGTGCAAAATTCCCTTGTAAGAAAAATAACAATATTTTTAATTATTTGATTTTCAGTATTTTAAATTAAAACTCGAAAAGAAATGAAGAAAGAAGACACTCCTTAACATGTGCTGTTAAAAAGCATTGGGAAACGATCTTTTCCGGCCTCATTTTAAATACAAAAAAGAGGGCAAAAACCCTCTTTTCTGAGAAATAACTAACTAAACTGTGTGACTAACATAACTATTACTAAAACCAGAAACAGCCAAAGATTAACTTTGGCTGTTCTTGATTAATAGCAATCAATTTTAAGGTACTCTAATACCAAAATTTAATCTCTTTATAATAATAGCGTTTCAAATATCCGACAAAAATGATTTGGGCAAACTAAAATTGTATGGATGGTAGAGAATTTTGTATAATCGGTATTGAACTTTAAAAGACGAGCTCAAAAAGCTTTGTTTTAGTTAGTCATCACAAAATGCATTAACAAGTAAAAGTAGTATATTTATATAAAATAATGCACCATGCTTAAAGCCATTATAGTTGATGATGAACCCAAAGCTATTCAAGGACTACTTTGGGAACTCAAGCAGTTTAAGGACGAAATAGAAGTAATCAAAACTTTTACTGACCCAGAAGAAGCCTTAGTGTTTTTAAACAAAAACAATCATCAAACCAATTGTGTGTTTTTAGACATTCAGATGCCCAAAATGGACGGTTTCAATGTTCTTAACAGACTAAAATACAGGGACGATCTTGCAATCATAATTACCACAGCCTACGATGATTATGCCATTAAGGCCATTAAGGAAGAAGCTATTGACTATCTCTTGAAACCCATTGATTCTGACGACTTGAGAAAAACCATTCAAAAGCTTAAAAAATTTCTTCTTAAAACAGTTGACTTTGACAAATTGGAATCTATACTGAATAAATTTTATTTGGAAAACAACAAAAAAAAAATCACGCTCAACACGGATGGCAAACTCATTTTTTTAGATGAGGAAGATATTGTTTTTGTAGAATCTGACGGGAATTACAGCACGATCCATTTAGAAGACGGCACCAAAATACTGATTTCCAAAAAAATAAAAGAAGTCAACTTAATGTTGCCTGACAGGCTCTTCTTCAGAATACACAATTCTTACATTATCAATTTAAACAGGGTTAAGGAGTTTATTAAAACCGAAGGGTATGTAGTGATGAGCAGTAATCATAAAATCCCTGTGGCCAGACAACGAAAGATTGATTTTTTGGAAAACTACTGATATGCCAGAAAAACGCCTTAATACCAACCCCTTATTACGTCTACAAACAATACTTTTTCTCTTAGCTGTTGCGCAATTGGGCTTTTCCCAAGACACCAACAGCTACAAACAACTTATTGAATCTTTCGTTGAAAAAGAGCAGTACGATTACCATATAATGGACTCCGTTTTTACGCCTTATCAAAACGACACTATTAAAATGAGGACGCTCTACAATAAAGGTGTTGAGGTGAACTCATTGGAAATACAGGGATATGCCTTAAACATGATTGGGATAAAGTATCGAAATATATCACAATACAACAAGGCCATAGATTACCATTTGGAAGGATTGAATCTGGCCAAAAAAGCGAATGATATAGATCTTGAGGTGGTGAGCTATAACATGCTAGGCGTGGTATATCGTCGTTTAGACCTTATCCGGGCAGCTTTAGATTACCATAAACAAGCCTTAGATCTAGCCGAATCCGTTGAGAATCCCTCCTTGGGATTACAACACAGCATTGCTGTTTCGCAGAATAGTATGGGTAACATTTACCTAGCGCTGAAACAATATGATTTAGCCCTCAATATGTTCAACAAATCCTTGATTATTGAGCAGCACATGGACAACAAATTGGGACTAGCCATAAACCACCAAAATATTGGCTATGCCCTAGAAGAAAAAGGGAATCTGGACGATGCCTTGACCAACTACCAAACGTCGCTTCGGTATAACAACCTCATTAATTCGGATGTAGGCCGCGTAATATGCTATAACAGCATTGCTAAAATTTACATAAAAAGGGAGAAGTATGAAGAAGCATTAAGATTGCTCCATGAAGCCTTGGACAAAGCTTTAGCCAGCGGCGATCAATTTTATGTAGCCACGACCTATAACAATTTAGGGTGGGCCCAGTTGAGTGTTGGCAAACTGGATGACGCGGAGGCGAACTTAAAAAAAGGCTTGAGCATTGCTCAAGAGTTCAACTTAAAATCGGACGAAATTGCTTCCTTTTCACACCTTTCGGATCTCTATTCAAAAATGGACAACTATCAATTAGCCTTTCAATACTACAAAAAATCCGAAAATCTGGACAAAATCATCTCCAATGAGAGAAACATCCAATATGTGAACGATCTCATTTTAAAATATGAGAGTGAGAAGAAAAACAGCAAAATAAAAGCCTTGGCCAATGAGAATGAAATAGTTAAGCTAAAACTGGAAGAAAACAGGAAAATGTACTTCGTGGGTTTAGGTGGGCTGCTGCTCATTATCATCATTCTTTACATCCTTTACAGGCAAAGAAAGTTGAGAGACGAAAAAAAGATTGTCACCTTAGAACAGGACATGTTAAGAAACCAGATGAACCCTCACTTTATTTTCAATTCGCTCAACTCCATAAAGCTTTACATTATTAACAACGAAAAGGAAAACGCCGTGTATTACCTGAATAAGTTTTCAAAACTCATTCGAAAAATATTGGTGGCTTCTACCGAAAAAGATATTACCCTGGAAGAAGAGCTGGAAACTATGGAGCTATACATGAACATAGAAAATATGCGCTTTTCCAATCAAATTAACTATAAAGCCATCATAAACCCCAACATTGAAACCTCCATGATAAAAGTCCCGTCACTCATCTTACAGCCTTTTCTTGAGAATGCCCTTTGGCACGGTCTTTCCACAAAGGAGGGCGATAAGAGCATTGTTCTTGAAGTAGAAAAAACAGCTTCCGATTTCGTGACCATTAAAATTACCGATAATGGCGTTGGACGTGCTGCCTCCAGAAAAATAGAATCCAATAAATCCCTTAACAGGAAATCGGTAGGAATTGCTTTAACCATGGAACGGTTAGCCAATTTTTCCAAAAATTTCTCGACCAGTTACCGACTGAATATTATTGATTTAAAAGACGACCAGGGAAATGCCATGGGCACGCAAGTAATTATAGACATTCCTGTTGAACAATTGCGATTGAAAACCGCTTAACGCCGTTTTAAGCTTTCGGCCACTTTTTCCAATTCCTCGTACCAATCTTCGCCAAATTTACGAATCAAGGCTTCCTTAACGAATTTGTATACTGGCACCTGTAGCTCTTTACCGAAAGTACAGGCATCATCACAGATGGGCCAGTGATGGTGATTAACAGCAGAAAACTCGGAATATTCTTTAACCCTGATAGGATACAAATGGCAAGATACTGGTTTTTTCCAAGCAACCACACCATCATTATACGCTTGTTCAATACCGCAAAGTGCCGTCCCTTTCGAATCAAACGTAACATAGGCGCATTCTTGCCCTTCAACAAGTGGCGTTTCCAACTCTTCATTTTCAGCAACTATGTGCGTTCCTTGTGATTCAATAGCTTGAATACCCTCTTTTCTCAGATATGGCTTTATTTTAGGATAGATTTCCTGAAGAATCTTAGTCTCGTTTTTCTCCAAAGGAGCACCGGCATCGCCATCAACACAACAAGCACCCTTGCAAGCATTGAGATTACAAACAAAATCCTTGTCAAGGATATCTTCAGACACGATGGTTTTACCTAGTTGAAACATGCTGCAAAGATACAAGATATACATACAACACATGACAAGAAATAACACAAGAAAGTTTACAGATGTTTAACACATTTATTCAGTAATAAATTTCGACCTTTGCAAAAAATTTATCAATCCAAAGTGTTATGAAACTCAATTTCAAGGAAATATTTACCGCATTCATGGTTCTTTTCGCAGTCATTGATATTATTGGAAACATTCCCATTGTTATTGATTTACGAAAAAAAGTGGGTCATATTCAAAGTGAAAAAGCCTCAATCATTGCTGGTGCTATCATGATATTTTTCTTGTTTTTAGGACAAAATATCCTGTCGCTCATTGGGATCGGGGTTAATAGTTTTGCGGTAGCCGGAGCCTTTATTATCTTCTTCATTGCCTTGGAAATGATTCTGGGCATTACGCTTTACAAACAAGATGAGCAAGATGCCATGAATGCCACCATTTTCCCTTTGGCTTTCCCTTTAATTGCTGGTCCGGGAAGTTTAACCACTTTATTGTCCTTAAGAGCTGAATTCAGAATTGAGAACATTATCATTGCCATTATTCTGAATGTATTGGTTATTTTTATAGTCTTGAAGACCTCTTCAAGGATTGAGCGTATCATAGGGCAAAACGGTATTAACATTATTAGAAAGGTATTTGGAGTTATCCTATTGGCTATTGCCGTAAAACTGTTTGCCCATAATATTAAAGCCTTATTTGAACAACCCATATGAGAATTTTCACCCTTATTTTAATAATTATATCATTAGGTTTAATGACGTACAACCTAACCCAAATAGATTGGGCCTCTCCTTTTGAAGGCACTAATATTGTTGCACTTATAACAACATTGGCATTAGCTTGTGCAATTTTATTATTATTGATTTTACGCACTTCTAAAAGCATTGAAAAAAAGCTGAAAAACAAGTCATGACGTTTGACGTTCTCATAATAGGTGGTGGCGCAGCGGGTATGTCCTGCGCTTTAGTTTTGGGGTCCGCAAAGAATAAACCCTATGCCAAAGACAAGACTATTGGGATTATCATGCACCAAAAAACCTCCCATTTACAGGATGCCCTTTTCAATAATGTTTTAGGTCTTAAACCAGGAACTACGGGTGAGTCTATTTTGGAAGAAGGACAAAAACAATTATCCGATTTGTATCCGCATGTAGTTCAAATTGAGAACGAAAAAGTATTGGAGGTTCTCCAAACGGGTAACTATTTTACTGTGATCACCAATAAAAATTCTTACCACTCTAAAAATGTTGTGGTTGCGGCAGGTTATACTAATCTTTTCAATATTAAAGGTCTAGAGCAATATGTAGAAGACCATCCTAGAGATAACAAAGAAAAAGAGCGCATTTGGTTAAAAAACGAAAATCATCTTATAAAAAAGGGATTGTATGTTGCAGGGACTTTAGCCGGATGGCGAAGCCAGTTTGCCATGGCTTCAGGTAGTGGCGCCCATGTAGCTACCGATATTTTGACTTTATGGAACCACGGGGTTCACACCAAAGTACATGACAAATTAGTTCGTTAGTCCTCTCCGTTACTCAGCCTTTCCACTTCTTCAATCATAATATCGCTTTGGTTTAGCACTTCCCTGTAGGCACCATTCCCAAAAAGCTGTTCGGCCAAAAAGGCCTTGATATATTGCTTGATCTCATCATGGTAGGCAACAAAAGTAATCTTGGTTTCCAACCTTCTATTTATGAATTCTTGGAATCCTGAAGCCAATTCATTTGAAACCACAAAATCATCAACAAACTCTTCTCTGGAATACTGCTGATACAAGCTTCTGTCTTTTTCCAACTCTTCAAAAACATAAAAATTCAACAAGCCTCTGTTAAGCAGAAAATTTAAGGTTTCATTTTCCATACTCATGTCCAAGGGAACAAAAACATCGGGGATGATCCCGCCGCCACCGTAAACGATTTTGCCTTTAGGGGTTGTAAATTTCAAGGAATCGGCCACTTCAATTTTATCCTCTTCCAGTAATTCCCCACGTCGAATACGCTCCAAATACTCATCATAATAATCCCTGTTTCCGTGGCTATATGACCGCTGAATAGATCGCCCCGTAGGTGTATAATATCTGGAAACGGTTAATCGTACCGCACTGCCGTCACCTAAATCCATTTCACGCTGCACCAGCCCTTTACCATAAGACCTCCTGCCAACAATAACCCCTTTGTCATTGTCTTGCAGCGCACCAGCTACTATTTCACTGGCCGAAGCCGAATTTTCATTGATCAGGACATAGATTTGACCCGATTCAAAATCGCCTTTTTTTGTCGCATAGTTTTTTTCAATATTGCCCCTTTTGTTTTTGGTGAAAAGAATGAGTTTTCCATCTTCCAAAAATTCATCAACAATTTGTTCGGCAACGCCTAAAAACCCGCCGGGATTATCCCGCAAATCCAAAGCCAATTCAGTAGCACCTTCGTCTCTAAGCTTGTCCAAGGCTGCTTTGAATTCCTTGTAGGTTGATTCTGCAAATCGATTGATTTTAATATAGCCCAAATGATCTGTCAGCATATAGGCAGCATCTACACTCACTAAAGGTATATGGCTCCGTTTCACTTTAAAATCATAATACTTTCCTTCTTCTTTTCGGTACACTCTAAGAGTTACTTTGCTTCCCAATTCGCCTTTGAGCTTATTAATGATTTCATCATTCTGAATATCCTTCCCAAAAATGGAATCTCCGTTCACGGTAATAATCCTGTCACCTCCTTTAATACCCGCCTTGTCGCTGGGACCATCTTTTATGGTTCTAATTACTGTGATAGTATCATGGTAGGTATAAAAATTGATGCCAATACCCACAAAATCTCCCTTCATATTTTCAGTCACCCGTTGCATGTCTTCCTTAGGTATATACACTGAATGGGGATCCAGATTTTCCAGAATGCCATTTACCGTAACATCTACAATACTATCGGTATTCACATCGTCAACATACTCATAATCAATATAATCTATAAGCCTGTTAAGCTTGTCTTTTTTGCTATTGGAAGTAAACAGCCTATCTGAAGAATCATAAAAATTTAGTTTGCCCCCAAGAAAAATTCCTGCAGCAATGGCTACCCCAATGATAAGCGGTATGTATTTTCTTTTGATTTGCAATTTTATAGTTCTATATGCCTGAGCTCAATCCCTGCTTTTTCCATGAACTGTAACCCAGAATTGTCTTTATAGGCTTGCGCATAAACCACTCTTATAATTCCTGCCTGATGAATCAATTTACTGCATTCTTTACAAGGTGATAACGTAATATAAAGCGTAGCCCCTTTACAGGACTGCGTTGAAGCGGCTACTTTTAAAATAGCATTAGCCTCTGCATGAAGCACATACCACTTGGTATAGCCTTCTTCATCTTCACAAATATTTTCAAAGCCCGTTGGGGTGCCATTATACCCATCGGAAATGATCATTCTATCTTTTACAATAATTGCGCCAACTTGTTTTCGGTTACAATACGAAAGTTTCCCCCACTCTTGGGCCATTTTCAAATAAGCCGTATCGTACTTGAGCTGCTTGTGTTCCTTCATCAATAATCTTATAGAATAACGAAGATAACGGGTTCGTATTTTAAATACAATCCCGTTTTGAAAGTTTTATGAAAAGTTTAGTGCTTTAGGGAATTCGTTCCAAAACCATAGGGATGGCCATACCAATAACTATAGACGACACCACTAGCATCCAATCACGTCTGGAAAACCTAAAAACGGTTTGCATGATATAGCTAACAATCAAAACTATGAAGACTATGATTACTTGAGCCATTTCAATACCAATGGCAAATTCGAACAAAACGGCCCACTTGTTGTCACTAGCACCCACCATTAATTGGAATTCTCTCGCAAAACCAAGACCGTGAATCAACCCAAAAAACAAAGTAGAAAAGAACAAGACCCCTATTTTATTTTTCTGAGGTAACTTGCCCGCCGTGAATACATTAAATACAGCCACTAAAATAATAGTGACGGGAATTAGGAATTCAACCCAACTAACATTGATTCTAATCACATTAAAAGCCGCTAAAACAAGAGAAAGTGTGTGTCCTAGAGTAAAGGTAGTAACCAGGAACAAAACCCGTTTCCAGTCTTTAAACAGATATGGAACTGTAAGCACCATTAAGAAAAGTACATGGTCATATCCGTTGATGTCCAAAACATGGTTGATGCCATGGTTTACATTGAACCAAAATTCGTCTAACATAGTTGGTCAAGTTTAAGATTTGGATTTAAAGATAAGGGAATAAAATTATAGACAAAACAAAAAAAGCGAAGTTAACACTTCGCTTTTATCGCCTAGTACTCAAGGTGGGAATTGCGACTGCTTAATCTTTAAATACCAAAACCTTATACAACTTACTAGATATTAACTTGTTAAATACAATTAGCATTAAAATATTATTAAGTGGAATTAAGCTCAATTAAAAATAATTAAGTATTTTTCGGCAAATTTTCGGCAAAAAATGAACCTTAAATATTTTGTGATAAAAGGTAAAAAGAAGTATTGCAGTATCTATGTTAGGTTTTGGGATAGTAAAAGAATTGACCAAAAAACCAAAACAGGAATAAGTACGCAATATAATGAATGGTCAGCCAGCAAGCAAAGGATTAAAATTAAACCTGATTCTGTAAATACAGATGAATTGAACAATAAGCTT
>JAGQZG010000248.1 GCA_020435705.1 Mangrovimonas sp. | reverse complement strand
GTGTTTATTACAATAGTATCGTTAGAAATTCTCTTCCAAGTTCCCTTTAAAACATTTCCGCCACCGACATCGTAAAAAATAAAGTACTCAAAAGTGTTATCAGATTTAAGTTCAATTTGAGTGCAAGCAAAATAACTTTTTCCGCACTTTCCATATAAGCCGACGACTGATTTATTCGTTGAACACGAACTTAAAAAAAGTAAAATTAAAATCAGTTTAATGTATTTCACGGGTTTTTCTTAAATGACGCACAACGTGATTGGCTATGGTTTCGTTGCGTGAAAATCCGCGAGGATTTTCCGCCGTAAACCGAAGATAGCAAATTTGCGAGGACTTTCCGCGAGGAAAGTCAGAAGCAATGAACTATAGCCGGTGTTAGCGGTTCGTTGTTTTTTATTTACTATTGTCTGCTGTTGCAAGTTTGATCGTTAGTTAGGTTTATATTCTGAATAATTGATGAATTTTTTTCCATCGAAAAGATAGAGGCCCATTTCTCTTGTTCCCACCCAAATATTTCCTGCTTTATCTTCTAAAATTGTCCAAATGTCAGGATTGCTAAGTCCATCTTTAAAAAGAGTGAAAGATTTGCCATCGTAATGTGAAAGACCAAGGTCACCACCAAACCATAGTATGCCATTTTTGTCTTCTATAATCATTTTAACCACACCATTATAACCGGGTAAACCATCGCTTTTTGTAAAACTTGTAAATGTTTTTCCATCATAACGATAAGCTCCTGCCCAATTGCTGAACCAAATATATCCGTTTTTGTCTTGCAATTGAGGCCAAGCCCAACTATGGCTAACTTGTCTAGATTCAAATTGAAGCGTAAGTTCTTGTAGTTTAAAGTTTATTATAGATTTTCCATCGTAGCGATATACACCATCATTAGTACGTCCTCCAAGCCAAATATTACCTTCCTTATCTTCTAAAATACGCTCGACCATACTGTTAGGGGATAAAAAACCGTTTCCGTTTTTATCAATTTCAAAAAATTCAAAAGATTTTCCATTGTAAACATAAACACCATCTATTGTCACGAACCATATCGCTCCATTTTTTGCTTGCAACATAGCATATACCCAATGAGAGTCGCGATAAGTAGGATTATCATTGGGAGGTAAGTTTTCCGGTATGGGAATCTTGACCTCAGTGAAAATTTTACCACCTGTTTTGAGTATTGTCGAAGGGTCGTAAGTACAAAGTCCAGCATAAGTGCCTATCCAAATTTTACCATTGTTATCTTCCAAAAGAGAATAAATAGTATTACTGTTTAAACCATCGGCCAATCCAAACCGAGAAAAAGATTCACCGTCATAAATATAAAGTCCATCTGCGGTTCCAAACCAAAGATTACCTGCTTTGTCCTGTAGACTACATTGAACATTTCCATTTCCTATGTTCTTTATAAGTTTTGGATGTTCTTTTTCTTTAGGTAAATTTTTTTTAACTGGTTCGTTGCAGGATACAGTCCCTAGAAAAAGAATTATGAGAAAAGAAAAAACTTGCATTGATATAATTTTTTTCAAATTGTCCTATATTATGTTGTATGTTTTTCAGATTTGGTGTGGCTTTACTATGACCGCTAACGGTTTTGTGTATGGCTCGTTGCGGGAAATCCGCGAGGATTTTCCGCCGTAACCGAAAGATAGCAAATTGCAATGAATTCCGATTAGGAATTCAGCCGCAATGAGCTATACACGGTGTTGTGCGCTGTTTTTATTTTTATTCAGATATTCTTTTGCGTCCTGTAAATTCAATTCCGTTTCGTCTTCTCCACGTCCAGTTCGGTTTTCATTAAATGCTGGTTCATCAAGTCGGTCAAGTCCGACTAATATTTGAAAAACCGCAATTCCATTTTCATTATCCAATTCAGTCCGCAACCATTTTTTATATTCCGCAATCAAATTCCGATTACCAATTTTTGACAAACTCCAATATCCACTAACTCGTTCATCCTCGTTTTCATAAAGTCCAGAATTCAGTCCGTCAACAATAATTTTTTCCAATTCAGTCGGTTTGAATTTGGTTAATTCCGATTCCGCAATTATTTGTTTTTCAAAATCCGAGTGAGAATTTCCGTTCGCTTTTTCAAATATAAATCCAGCTTCTGTGAACTGTTCGTTTGTTAATTTCATTTCTGTTTTCAATTCAGCGTAACGATTTTCTTAAATAGCGCACAACGGTCTCGTATAACCGTCAGTTACGGGATTAAAGTTAATGATTTTCGGTTAAGAAATGACGTTAGCAATTCCGAGTGGATTCGGACGTAGTCGAATCCGCCGTAATTGCGGTTATACATTGTTGTGTGTAGTGTTTTTTTAATCATTCGTTTCGTTTAATTTATAAACATCATTACTAATTAAATCCACAAAACAAATTCCGATTAGAATACTCGTGTAATTCTCATCTTTTATGTCAATTCGTTTTCTTTTTATTCTGCCAATGAAATTATTCTCTGAATAAACCATTTTTCCATAACCGTTACTTACAATTTTTAATTCGGTAAATTCTGATTTATAAAATGACTTGTTAGAAATTGCAATAATCTTTATAGGATTATATGGTTTCCAATTTTCATTTTTTGATAAGTCAATTATTTCAAAATCATAATTTTTATTTCCTTTAAGAACTATTTCACTATTTCCTTTTTTAATGGTAAACTCTCTGTTTTCAATATTGTGTTTGTTAATGTCCAAATAGGCTAATTCATCGGAAACCTCGTTTTTAAATTCAATCCTTTTTAAATTTCTGAAAATGAAATTGTCGTGAGTCAGTTTTCCCCTCAGATGGATTAAATCTTTTAGTTCAATAAATTCAGACATATTATAGTTTGGTTACATTACACACAACGTTCCTCGGCTATGGTTTGCTGCGTGGTTAAGCAATAAAGTTAATAAATAAACAACAACCATTAATGCTTGCGTGGTTTTTCCGAAGGAAAAATTACGTAGCAGTAAACTATAGGCGGTGTTAGGTGCAGTTTATTTTCATTTCTTTTAATCCAATTCCGTTAATTGAATTTACAACAATTTCTTTATCAGAAATTGGATGTGCTAAAATTACATATTGGTCACTATCGGTGTTTATAAAACTTAATTCTAAATCTGAC
>JAGQZG010000247.1 GCA_020435705.1 Mangrovimonas sp. | reverse complement strand
ATCCTGAGGCTATTTTGATGTGCGAACTACGGGCAAATGACATAACCGACTTGCATACCCAAAAAGAAGAGCTTTTAAAAACACTTGTTGAAAGTGGCTTGAGTTATGCCAATGTTGTCCTGGAAGCATTAGATGTAAACAAAGCCAACGAATTGCGAAGTGCTGGTTTAGGGTTGCTGGGCAATATTGTAGGGGATAAAAAATCGGCTGCTTGTATTGAAGATACTGCGGTTACCGTCAAGGATTTGGCCAATTATATTCAGGAGTTTTCCAACTTGATGAAAGGCTACAATCAAAAAGCAATTTACTATGCCCACGCTGGCGCTGGTGAATTGCACTTACGCCCGGTTTTAAACCTAAAGAAAAGTGAAGGGGTACAATTGTTACGGCAAATTACCCATGACGTTGCCCTGTTGGTCAAAAAATACCGAGGGTCATTGAGTGGAGAGCATGGTGATGGAATTGTACGCTCTGAATTTATCAAAATGATGATAGGTGAAGCCAATTACCGTATTCTGGAGAAGATAAAATCTGCTTTTGATCCTCATCATATTTTCAATCCCGGTAAAATAGTAAATCCGCTACCCATGGATCAATCTCTGCGTTATGAAGTCGATAGGGACGAGCCAGTGATAAAGACGCTGTTCGATTTCTCACATTCCCAAGGGATTCTAAGGGAAGCCGAAAAATGCAACGGTTCAGGGGATTGCAGAAAACTACCCGAATTTGGCGGTACCATGTGTCCAAGTTACCGTGCCACCAGAAACGAAAAGGACACGACCAGAGCAAGGGCCAATGCCTTAAGGGAGTTTTTAACCAATTCAACTCAAGAAAATCCATTTGATCACCAAGAACTTAAAGAAGTTTTTGATTTGTGTTTGAGTTGTAAAGCCTGTGCTTCCGAATGTCCTAGTAGTGTAGATGTGGCGACTTTAAAATCGGAGTTTCAATATCAATATCATAAAGCCAACGGTGCTAGTAAAAGTGAGTCTTTTTTTGCCCATGCCACCAAGTACAATAAGCTTGCATCCAAATTTCCGAAGCTGTCCAATTTCATTTTGGAAAACGGCTCTTCAGTGGTGAAAAACTATTATGGTATTCACTCTAAAAGAAGTTTGCCTAAAATTTCATCTAAAACTTTACAAAAATACGTTCAATCACTTGTAAAACAAGCAAGTAAAAATTCAAATAAATTAAAAAAAGTCTACCTTTTTTTAGATGAATTCATTCGATATAATGAATTGGAAATAGCAGGCGATGCGATAGAACTTCTCGCGAAATTAAACTATGACGTTCAGGTTTTTCAAACCTTGGAAAGTGGTCGCTCTTTCATCAGTAAAGGGTTTTTGGAAGAGGCCAAACAATTGGCCAATGACAATATCAATTACTTAAAAGACAAGATTTCTGAAGAAACCCCATTGCTGGGTATTGAACCTTCAGCCATATTGACTTTTCGGGATGAATACATCAAACTGGCCAATAACCCAAGTGAAGCCCAAAACGTGGCCAATCATACTTATTTGATAGAAGAATTCATTCAAAAGGAAATTCAATTGGGAAACATTACGCCAGGGCAGTTTACCAAAGCTCCCATGACTATTAAATTCCACGGCCATTGCCACCAAAAGGCCTTAAGCAATCAGCTTTCTAGTTTTTCTGTTCTCAATTTGCCTGAAAACTATACAGTGACTATCATCCCTAGCGGATGTTGTGGCATGGCGGGTAGTTTTGGTTTTGAAAAGGAACACTATGAAATTAGCATGCAAGTGGGGGAGCAAACGCTATTTCCAGCTATTAGGAAGGCACATGAAGAAGTAGTAATTTCGGCCAACGGAACCAGTTGCCGACATCAAATTAAGGACGGAACAGGCAAAGTAGCCAAACATCCTATTACCATTTTAAAGGACGCTTTATTGTAAATCGCCTTTGTCTTTCTTTTCAACAATGGTGATGGCAGCAATCAAATCATTAATATCCATCTCCTTGATGTCTTCATCAGCAAAGAACGGGGAAAGTTTGTCGCTGTTGTAGTTATAGATTTTCCAGCGTTTGAATTGGTATTCCAGCGCCGTGAAATTTTCAACCCAATCGCCAGAATTCATATAAATAGTTTTACCGTGACGGTTTTCCATGACGGTCATTTTAGGTTGATGAATGTGCCCGCAAACCACATAATCATACCCATTTTCAATCGCCAGATCGGAAGCTACCTTTTCAAAGTCATTAATGTATTTAATGGCCGATTTTACACTGTTCTTAATACGTTTGGAAAGAGAGTAGCGCTCTTTTCCCATGCGCTCCAAGCACCAATTGATAAAACGGTTTACCAAGATAAGTAAATCATACCCATAACCGCCCAATTTGGCCAACCACTTGGCATTTTGAATGGAAACATCAAACACATCTCCGTGGAAAAACCATGCTTTTTTACCATCTAATTCCAAGACTTTTTTGTTTACAATAGAAATATTCCCAATACAGGTATCGGTAAACTTTCTCAGCATTTCATCATGATTCCCCGTAATATAGATAACCTCCACACCTTCGGAGGCCATATCAATAATCTTTTTGATTACTTTTAAATGTGACTTAGGGAAATAGCGTTTACTGAATTGCCAGATATCTACGATATCCCCATTCAGGATCAATTTCTTGGGTTCAATACTGTTCAAATAAGTAAGTAGTTGTTTGGCATGGCAACCGTAAGTGCCTAAATGCACATCCGAGATAACCACGATTTCTACTTTTCTTTTTAACTTCAAAGCTTTGGGTTTTATCAATTTACAAATTACATATTCATATATTATTAAACCATTACCACATAATTAACTAACTATGAGCATTTCGTTAATTAAAGGTTATGAAGCAAATGCCTATTTTCATTTTTGTTTTCGTGATAATAGATTTACATTAGCAGAAAATAAGATCTTATGGCAGGAAATTCCTTTGGAACTCTTTTTAAACTCACCACCTTTGGCGAATCACATGGTTTGGCTTTAGGAGGTGTTATTGATGGCTGCCCGCCTGGCTTGGAACTGGATTTTGAGGCAATCCAACATGAACTCAGCCGAAGGAAGCCTGGGCAGTCTGCCATTGTTACGCAACGCAAGGAAGAGGATGAAGTGG
>JAGQZG010000246.1 GCA_020435705.1 Mangrovimonas sp. | reverse complement strand
A
This sequence comes from Mangrovimonas sp., assembly GCA_020435705.1. Lineage (GTDB taxonomy): Bacteria > Bacteroidota > Bacteroidia > Flavobacteriales > Flavobacteriaceae > HKST-UBA85. The sequence continues at coordinate 3,145 of JAGQZG010000246.1, read as the reverse complement.
GGCGATATAATGACTATGATAAACGCCACCAAAAACGCCATAAGGACAATCTTAAATCCCGGTTTGAGCGTTTTCATTTTGCTTTTAATATTTTGCAGATAGAAAAAAGAAGACCATATCCCAAAAGAAAGCAACATAGTAGTTGCTATTAAATAATGCGTTGAATTGTAATTGCTGAAATCAAAACTAATCGTGTAATTAAACCTATTAAACCAAAACAAATCATCATTGATTAGCAGGTTATACGTAGTAGCCAAAAGAAAAACAGTGATTAGGCCGGTAAAGGGAATAATCCAGTATTTAATGTTGTTTTCGGAATAAAACACCAAGGCCGAGAGAACTACTAAAAAAAACAATATGGCCCAAAAATTGAATAGTGCGGCCACCGCTATCCAGAACCCCGAATCAAAGAGTTTTTTCATACTGTTTTTTTGGGAACGCAAGCTTATCAAGCGTCGCAAAGCCAAAAGCACAAAAAAATTACTCAGCACTATTTTCCAGTCCAGAACTGTTTGTGGGATCAAGAGCAAAAACAAGCTGAAAAGTAGGATTTCATAATTGTTCTTTTTGGTCAAACTGTTTTTACTGACTACAAAATTGAGCAGAAAAACGGTTCCTACACAGGTAAAAAAAATACCCGCCTGGAGCGCTAACTGTTCAATTTCAAAATTAGATCTAGAGAATTTTAACTGGGCTACGGTAAAAGCAATAATTACAATAAGAAAAACCACTAAAAAATTAATGGGCTTAGATTTACTAAAAATACTTGTAATCATTATCTCTTTTTGTATTTTTGCTACGTAAATATACTATTATGAAAGATTTCTTTTATGCCATCCAAGACTTATTTGTAAACTTTCTTTTCAAGCCTTACGATTGGTTAAGAGCTCTAGAACTTAAAAGTTGGTGGCTAGCAAATATTTTTTCTTGGGTGTTTATAATCATTGGATTAGTTGCCTTTGTTTACTGGATGGGCCAACTTAAAAAATTCAATGACAATAATGAAGAAGATAAGAGTGTGACCTCTCATTCTTACCTATAAGTCAAATCCTATATCCTTACGATAGTACATCTTATCAAAGTGTAGTTTTTCTATATTTTGGTAAGATTTTTTTAGTGCCTCTTGGTATGTATTCCCAAAAGAGGTCACAGCCATTACGCGACCACCAGAGGTTACAATTTTTCCGTCTTTCTTAATGGCACCCGCATGAAATGTGATAGACCCTTCAATGGCTTCCAAACCTGAAATTTCCTTACCTTTCTCATAACTCTCAGGGTAGCCCCCAGAAACAACCATGACTGTGGTAGCGGTTCTGTCATCTACCACCAAAGAAACTTGATCTAGGGTCTGGTTTGCAATAGCCTGGAAAATAGTTACCAAATCGGTTTTTAGCCTTGGTAAGACTACTTCGGTTTCAGGATCGCCCATTCGCACATTATACTCAATGACTTTAGGATCATTACCAACCTTTATCAAGCCAATAAAAATAAATCCCTTATAGGGTAAGTTATCTTTTTGAAGTCCTGCTACAGTTGGCTTGACAATGCGTTCTTCAATCTTGGATAAAAAATCGGGGGTTGCAAATGGCACTGGCGAAACAGCTCCCATGCCTCCCGTATTCAATCCTGTATCACCTTCTCCAATCCGTTTATAATCTTTGGCCGTAGGAAGTATTTTGTAATTTTTCCCATCCGTAAGTACAAAGCAGCTTAATTCTATACCATCCAAAAACTCTTCAATCACAACTTTTGCACTAGCGTCCCCAAATTTGGCATCTACCAACATATTTTTTAGCTCCGCTTTGGCTTCTTCTAAATCGTTAATGATTAAAACGCCTTTACCAGCCGCTAATCCATCGGCTTTCAAAACATAGGGAGGCTTCAAACTTTCTAAAAACCCATACCCTTTTTCCAATGTAGAAGCATCAAAGCTTTGGTAGGCTGCCGTTGGAATGTTGTGTCTGCTCATAAAAGCCTTGGCAAACTCCTTACTGCCTTCTAAGGCTGCGGCTGCCTTTTGCGGGCCTATAACCGCTACATGCTTCAATTGTTCATCAGCTAAAAAGAAATCATGAACCCCTTGTACCAAGGGGTCTTCTGGGCCAACCACGACCATGTCAATGGCCTTTTCCAATACCGCTTTTTTAAGAGCTGGGAAATCGGTGGCCGCTATATCAAGGTTGGTGGCTATTTGATCGGTTCCTGAATTTCCTGGGGCTACATAAAGATTCTTGCACTTATCACTTTGCTTAACTTTCCATGTAAAGGTGTGTTCTCGTCCGCCCGAACCAAGGATCAAAATATTCATGTGTGTGGTTTTGCCACAAAAATAGTCGGTTTTTAATAAAGCCACGAATTCCCCAACGCTTTTTTGATGTTGGTTTTGTACATTGCATCCTAAATCTGATATTACAATTGAACCTCTTCGATTTTTCATTGCGTTTGAATGGCTTTCCCATTGGGAAAGCAAAGCGTGCTTTGGAAGAAATGCAAGGGCGTTCCTTGAACGATTTTGAAACCTATGTTGAAGAACAGAAAAAAGCGATTGTAAATTACCATCTTCAGCATAATCCATTTTATAAAAAGTTAGTTGGAAAAGTTAATGTTGCGTCTTGGGAGAATATCCCAGTAATGACCAAGAGAGATTTACAACTACCATTGGCACAACGTTTATCTGAAGGCTTTTCTGTAAAAAACGTGTATGTGAACAAAACCTCGGGGTCTTCTGGGGATCCTTTTATTTTTGCTAAAGACACGTATTGCCATGCCTTGACTTGGGCGGTTATTCAAGACCGGTTTGGCTGGTACGGGCTGGATTTCAATTTGTCTTTACAAGCTCGTTTTTATGGTATTCCTTTGGATAAAAAGGGATATTACAAAGAGCGCCTTAAAGATGCTTTTAGTAAACGCATTCGATTTTCAATTTTCGATTTGAGTGATGAAGCCCTTGAAAAGGTTTTGGCCTCTTTCAGAAAAAACAACTTTGAGTACCTCAATGGTTATACAAGCTCTATTGTACAATTTGCCAAATTTCTGCATAGGAAAAACTGCGTTCTAAAAACCTTGTGTCCAACGTTAAAATGCTGTGTAGTCACTTCAGAGATGCTGTTTGAAGACGATAAAGCCTTGATGGAAATCCAGTTTG
>JAGQZG010000245.1 GCA_020435705.1 Mangrovimonas sp. | reverse complement strand
GTGATGGTTTTTCTTAACAGACTGCTTACTGTTCCACTGTAGAATGGCGGATTGCTCAACACTGCTTGGAAAGCACTTGCCAGTTCGCTGGAAGTCATATCGCTTTTTATCAAAAATCCTTCCGGGCTGATGGTCTTGATAATGTTGTGGATTCTATAGGACTCGTTGAACATGGTAAGAATAATAATCTTTGCCTTAGGTAAAATTTCCCTAGCATAAATGGACAAATCTTCACCAGAGTTCATTGTACCATCTTTGGAAGGTGGCAAACTGATATCAACAAAAAGTACGTCATAAGGCTTTCCATTTTGAACGGATTTATCCATAAAATATAAAGCCTCATCACAGTTATTGGCAATATCTATACTGAGTTTTTGATAGTCTTTTTTGGTAAACTGCAACGTGTTTTGATAGCCTTCAATAATTATTGGATGGTCATCAATCATTAGTATCCTAATATGTTGCTCGCTTGGCGTGATCATTTAGCTTACAGGAATTTTGAGTTGTATCGTAGTTCCTCTGTTTTTGGTTGATTTGATCTCTACGTGTGCTTCAATTTCTTGGGCTCTGGAATTGATGTTTTTTATACCTATCCCTTTTTTGGCCTTAGTAACATCAAAGCCAATACCGTTGTCTTTAATGCTTAACCAAATTACGTTATTTTTTAGTTTAAAACTAATTTTTACCTTACTTGCATTGGCATGTTTATAAATATTCTGAAGAGATTCCTGTAAAACTCTGTATATGTGTATTTTGATTTTATTGGAAATATCGTCCCAATGAATGGTGTCGTCATATATAAATTCATACTCAAAACCATAGGCCGTAGATTGGGTCTCCAAAAGTGTTTTGATGATACTTATATAACTGGTATTGGATATGAAATCCGTATTCAAATCATGTGAAACCTTGCGAATATCCTGCTCAATATCTTTAAGCTGTTCAATATAATTGCCTCTTGTTTTTATGGCTTCATCAGAATTGGCCATATTCAGACTATCCAAGCTTAATCGAGTTCCAAAGAGTCGTCCCAAGATACCGTCATGCAATTCTTCGGAAATTCTTTTTTTCTCCAAGGCGCGTGCCTCATCAACCTTATCCTGTTGAGACAACATTAAATTGTATATTTCTTCATTGGTCTCCTGTTGTTGCCTGGCAAACTTAAGTTCTTTGTTTTTAGCCCTTTGGCTAAGAATAATATAAATCAAGACAAAAGTGAAGAGTACCGCACCCAAAATAATCATAAGCAATAAACGCTCCCTAGCTATCCGGTCTTTTTCCTTTTCTATTTTATTGGTTTCATATCGAATCCTAAAGAACTTATCCCGAATAGCCCTCTCGTTCTTTTGGATACTATCGTTAAGCTCAATATACTCTTTGTAATAGTTAACAGACGTACTATCATCTTCTACTTTCGAAAGTATTAGGAGCGATTTCAACAAATCGTCGTTATGGTATTTTTCTGAAATGTCTTTTGCTCTATAGGCATAATACTTGGCTGAATCTTTTTTGTTGTAGGCATTGTAATATTCTGCCAAACGCTGATTGATTATTATCGTTTGGTATTCGGCATGAGCCGAGTCACAAATTTTAAGAGCCTCTAAATACAACTCTGGCAATTTCTCATGATCTCCCGACAGATACAAACTGTGTGCATAATTACCCAGAACCAAGCCATAAAAACCAGGGTTTTCTTTTCTTACTTCGGCCCTTTTTAAGATGTCCTGGTTATAAGTATTGGCCATTTCATAATTACCCATTTCCATATATACATTGGCCAAATTACTTTTTGAAATATCTATCGTTCGAGTATTATCCCCAGACAAGCCTTCTTTAATTTTTAAGGCTTGTTGATGATATTTTATGGCCTGATCGTATTGTTCAAGCTGCAGGAATACAATTCCTAAATTATTATAGACAAAAGCCTTTTTCCTAGTATACAAAAAAGCATCGGGAAGCTTATCTAAATAGGAGAGGGCTTCAAATGATAAGATCTCACTGCCTGTAAAATCCTTCTCATCTCTTTGAATACTGGCAATGGCCAATAAAACCTGCGCTGTATTCCAGTCGTCATTAATGGCCTTGTACAATTTTTCAGCTTCATAATGGAAGTAATAGGAACTATCAACATTTAAGTTGGCTACATAAAACTTTCCAAGATTATAATAGGCATCCGCCAAAGAGGAAGAATCTTTAGCTTTAGAAGACAAATCAAGTAATTGGTTGTTAAGCTCTTTGTATTTTATTTCACTAGGATCAAAAAAAGAAATAGCATTTTTTATACTTATCAACGATAAAGAATCCTTAGAGAAATGGGTAGAATATTCCAAAGCTCTCATAGCATAGTCCTTCCTAACACTATCAGCAAGCTTTTCATTTTGTGAAAGAAAAATATACTTTCTTATACTATCCCTCTGTTTTCCATTGGAAGATTGTGAAAACAGAGACAGCGTGCAAAAACAAAAACCAATAACGGCCAGTAAAATTCTCAAAGGCTACTTTTTAACTGTTCACCCTCAAATGTATTCATAATTTTTGTAATAATAACAAAGCCTGTGCTTGAAGGCACAGGCTTATAAATGTTGATTTATAAATTAAATCTATTGGTTTATTGCTCTCCAGTATTTCCTCCAGTATCATATGACACTTGGATGGTTTGATCTTGTGGAGATAAGAGTTGATCATCATCATTTAAATCTTCCTTCACACAAGAAGTAAATAAAGCTGATAATACCACAACAAATAAAGTAATTTTTAGGGCTTTCATGTTAATTCGATTTTAGGTTGTACAACAATTTATTTAGTTAAAACAATTTCAATGTTTGAAACTTGCAGCAAGTGCAAATCTTGTGAGGGAGAAAATGGATAATTAATTGTTGTTGGCCTAAACCCATAACGAGTCTAGAAGTTATTTAAAATAACATGAGGGAAATGGCAAAAAAAACTGCCTAAAAATGGATTAATTTACTCTTAAGTGATTGATTACTATCATTTGGGGCTTAAGAAGTGACGCTAATATAGATCAGATTCAATCAGACAATGAAATATATCCGATGAAATGCGTATTTTATCGATAAAGTGTCTTAAAAATAAAAAAGCATCCCAATTTTCAATAAGAAAAAAGGAAAGCTTTCCATTTGGTTACTGCTGAAAAATTCAGCTTTCAACCTCACATTCTGGTACAAAACCAAAATGCTACAACACAACTAATCTTTATATATAAACCTG
>JAGQZG010000244.1 GCA_020435705.1 Mangrovimonas sp. | reverse complement strand
ATGATCGGTGCGTCATTTAGATTATATACCGACAATAATAAATTTTTTATAGGTGGTAATGGAGGATACTCATTCGGTTTAGATGATGGAGGATGGTATTACCAACCAAGATTTGGCTTTGATGTTTGCGAACACTTTGGAGTTAATGTATCTTATTTAGAAATAAATGATGCTATTGCATTTTCTGCTGTTACCGTTGGGTTGGAATATTCTTTTTAGATTAGGAGGAAAAATCAATTTTTAAAAAGGCGGCGATACTTCCGCCTTTTTTATTTTTTCACGATTACCTCTTCGGCTTCATAGCCAAACAAACACATTTCCTTTATGAGTTTTGCAACACCTTCGGGTAACATGGCTTCCCAGCTTTCGTCTCCACTTGCAATCATTTTCAGGACTGTTCTTGAGAAAATCGTTAATATGTCAGTGTTGTAATCGGTTATATCAACCACTTTGCCATTGTATTTAAAGAACTTATAGAGTTCTTTCATACGAGGATGCACTTTAAGGTTTTCACTGGTAATGATGGTTTTGCCGTCTTCATCAAGCATAGGGTAAAGGTATACACGTAAATCCTTGAAGAACAGTTTACCGAACGCTTCTAAAATACCACCGCTTAAATGTCTATAATATTTTTCATCAAAAATATCCACTAAATTGTTTACGCCCATGGCCAAGCCCATTCGGTTTTTGGAATATTGGGAAAAATATTCAACAAGTTTGTAATATTCCTGGAAATTGGAAATCAATACATTTTGACCTAAAGAGCATAAAAGTTTTGCCCTGTCCATGAAGTCTTGTTCGTCTATTTCACCTTCGGCACGTAAGTTGGATAAAGTAATCTCAAAGATGACTTCGGTATTTTTTTCATCTACTTTATTTTCCTTAATGAACATTTCATATGATTTTTTGAACATGTCCATATTAACCTTGGTAACAGGTCTAAAACTTCCGCGCAAAGCTAAAATGTTCTTCTTGTATAAAACTCTGGCAGGTAATACGTTATTGCCATCGGGAGAAAACATCACGGCATCGGTCATGTTGTTTTTCACCAGTTGCAAACTCATCAATCGGTTATCAACATCTTTAAAAACGGGACCGGAAAAATTGATTGTATCAATCTCTAGTTGGTCTTTATCCAGATGATCATATAAATAGCGGAGTAATTTTTTGGGAACATTGTACTTGTAAAAAGCACCATAAATTAAGTTAGTCCCCAGAATTCCCAGTGTTTCCTGTTGTAGTCTGGCATCTGTTTCCTTAAACCGGATGTGCAGGATAATTTCGTTGTATTCTTGATTGGGTTCTACTTGGTATTTAATACCAACCCAGCCATGGCCTTTGTATTGTTTGGCAAAATCTATAGTGGCTACGGTATTGGCATATGAAAAGAAGAGTTTGCTTGGATGCTTATCTCTGGTTAAACGAGTTTCAATCAGTTTGATTTCATGATTTAGCATTTTGCGCAACCTGGCTTCGGTAACATACCTACCGTCTTTCTCTGTACCGTAAATGGCATCACTGAAATCCTTATCGTAAGCAGACATGGCCTTGGCAATGGTTCCCGAGGCGCCACCAGCTCTAAAAAAATGACGAACCGTTTCTTGTCCAGCTCCAATTTCGGCAAATGTACCGTAAATATTCTCATTAAGATTGATTCGAAGTGCCTTCGTTTTTAATGAGGGAATGTCATCAAACTCCTTATCACCTTTAAGGGTTACTTCCATATTGAGATTGTTGGGATTCTATGTAGTGCAAAGGTATTAAATTACCTTACCAATCAAAAAAATAAGCTTATTTTTGTGATAAACTTCGGGCATTTGAAAATCACTTTTCTGGGTACGGGTACTTCACAAGGAATTCCTATTATAGGAAGTGACCATCCTGTATGTCTTAGCAATAACCCGAAAGATAGACGCTTAAGGGTTTCTGTCTTGGTAGAATGGGATTGTTATACGTATGTTATTGATTGTGGTCCGGACTTCAGACAGCAAATGCTAACAGCAAACTGTTCGAAAATTGATGGCATACTATTTACCCACGAACATGCTGACCATACTATGGGATTGGATGATATTAGACCTTTCTTTTTCCGCCAAGGCGATATTCCTATTTATGCGCACAAGCGAGTGGTGAAATCTTTGGAAAGACGTTTCGACTATATTTTTGAAACTAAAAACAAATACCCAGGAGCGCCTGGGGTAGCTGTTAATATTATTGAAAATAAACCATTCTTTTTGCATACGATGGAAGTTGTTCCTGTGAGCGGGATGCACAATAATCTTCAGGTCTTTGGGTTTAGGTTTAATAATTTTGCCTATTTAACTGATATGAAAACGGTGCCCCATGCTGAAAGAGAAAAGTTGAAAAACCTAGATGCTTTGGTGGTTAATGCATTGAGGCTAGAACCTCATGAGTCCCATTTTAATTTAGAAGAAGCATTAGAGTTTATTTCGGAACTAAACCCAAAAAAGGCCTATTTGACTCACATAAGCCATTTATTGGGCTTTCACGATGAAGTTCAAAAGCAGTTGCCGGAGAATGTTTATTTGGCCTACGATAATTTACAATTAACACTATAAATGATGAAGCAGCGAATTTTTATGTATCTATTCATTTTTGCACTACTGGCGGTTTTGTTTCAGTATGTGAATTCCAAAAATGTCTTTGAGAGCTATGAGAAAAAAGTCAGTGAATTGGAGGAACACGTAGCCGCCTTAAATACCAGTGTCGATTCGTTGGAAAATGAAAACCTGGATCTTCGCTATTTCACTATTTACAATAAGGAAGATGCCTTGTCCTATTTTGAAAATAGAGGCTATGACACGGAAAAATTGATTCCTTTTATCAAGGATGAATTGTACAAGCTGAATGTTTATGAAGGGGATGATCATCCTTTAGTACCTTATGCCTCTATGACCGATGGGAAAATGCTGATTAACAAAGTAAGCATTGTAAACCACAGGTGGATTTTAACCGATTTTACTGATGGTAAGTACTGGGGAGAATTGTTTTTGAATTATGAATTGACCGATGAGGGCGAGCTTAAATTCAAAGTAGTGGATTATTTCTTGTATCCGCCTTCTAATTAAGCTTTTGCTTTAGCCATTCCCTGAGTTCATAAAAATTTTGTGGCGCAACTCCATGGCCTACAGGGAATTCCTTGTATTGGTACTTGATTTTCAAGCTGTCTAAAAATGGGGGTGCTTGCCTTGCCCAATCTGCAGGGATCACCTGATCTACACTTCCGTGCGAGC
>JAGQZG010000243.1 GCA_020435705.1 Mangrovimonas sp. | reverse complement strand
CTTCACCATCAACTATTTTTATAGCTTTGTTAGGTGCTAATTTCAGTAATTCTTTTACAGCGGAATTGGTTTTACTATGCGCACGAGCTTCCAATAATTGACCTAACAATACCAAGGTTAAAATAACTGTTGCCGCCTCAAAATACACGTGAACTGCTCCCGATTCGGTTTTAAACTCATTGGGGAACACATCAGGAAATACCATACCTACCACACTAAATAACCACGCTACACCTGCACCTATACCAATAAGTGTAAACATATTGAGGTTCCACGTTTTTATACTTCGATAAGCACGTTCAAAAAACATCCAAGTTGCATAAAATACCACTGGAATGGATAAAACGAATTGTACCCAATTCCAATATTTCTGTTGCATTATATTGTATAAAGGATTGTTATTAAGCATTTCGCTCATTGCTATTAAGAAAATAGGCAAAGTAAAGGCTGTTGCTATCCAAAATTTTTTCAATAGTTTTTTATAGGTCTTTTCTTCAGCAGAAAGGTCTGGTTGCATTGGTACTAAATCCATACCGCAAATAGGGCAAGAACCCGCTTCATCTTTTACGATTTCTGGATGCATTGGACACGTCCATTGCTCTTTTTGCGATGTAGAAATATTTTGTTCTTCAACCAAATCCATACCGCATACAGGACAATCACCTGGTTTGTCGTAGGTTTTATCACCCTCGCAATGCATTGGGCAATAAAATGTGCCTGTTCCTTTGCCTTTTGGGGTTTTCTCCGTTTTAGGTTTTGAATGGTGATGATGTTCACCTTGATTATGGATACTATATCTACCACCATCATCTTTTAAAGCCTTTTGAAAGGATTCTAAAGAAATATGCTGTTCCATTTCTATAATGGCTTCGGCTTTTTCTAAATTAACCGATGCCTTTGAAACACCTTTTACTTTTGAAAGTGTTTCTTCAACGTGACTGCGACAACCGTTACAAGTCATTCCGTGTATATGATATGTATGTTTCATTGTTTTCATATTTTAAAGTTAACCCACAAAACTACCTTTCACTTGCCAGTATGGTTTTCCTAATATTGGATAATATTTATACAATTTGGTCTAATGGTTTTCTGCTATCAATTTGTAGGTTTTTAAAATCAGTCATAGACATTCCCGTTACTTGCTTAAACTGTTTTGCCAAATGGCTACTGTTTTTATAATTGAGACTATATGCTATTTCTGAAAAATTCAGCTCTTGCAACTGGATATATTCCTTAACCTTTTCAATTTTTAGGTTGATAAAGTATTTTTCTAATGTTATACCTTCTGACTTACTGAAGGTTTTACTCAATATGGAATAGCTCTTGCCCATTTCACTTTCAAGTTTAGCGAGTATAACATTTGTATCGTTCTTTTCTATGTGTTCAATAAGATTCACCTTAATCTTTTCAACCAATGCTTTTGTAGGGTCTTTAATCAATTCAAAACCTAGAACATTTAAATTCTTTTCAAATTTTAAATAATCATTATTTGGATTTTCTTTAACTGTTATTTTTCCAAGTTGGATAGCTTCTACTTCAAAACCTTCATCATTTAAAAGTTTAAGAATTGACATTTTACAGCGATTACAAACCATATTTTTTATAAATAATGTATGTGTCATTGCCAAAAAGGTTTTAGTTTAAACTATCTTTTAATTGATTAAAATATTTGATGATTTCTTGTTTTTTAGTATTTGTAAATACGGCATTACTATGAATAAATGTATATGATTTTAAAGGCATTTTGTCATCCTCTATTTGGCTGATTATTGACCTCAACTTACTATTCTTCCGTCGGCTGGAATAAGAATCCCATTCACTAAAATTCAATTCTTCTTTTCCTTTTTTAATATGTCCTTCAAGAAACCAAGCAACAGGTTGCACCTTATTGTACCAAGGATATTGTGTGTTATTACTATGGCAATCGTAACACGAAACCTGCAACGATTTTTCAACCGTTACAGGTACGTTGTTCACGAGCATAAAATCGGTTTGTGGTATGGTTTCACTTTGGTTGTAATCCACAGGAAAAAACTGTATGGCAACCAAAGCAATTAATGCTATCCACGCTATGATTTTTACAATCTTCATTTAGTTGATTTCACGCTGTACTTTACCACATTTTAGCATTTTATCACCGAAATAGGGATTTCTGATTTCTTTGTTCATACTCAACCAAGCACCACCCTTGTTGTTATCGTACATTGGACAATACTGCTGGTAAATGGTCATTGATGTTCCGGTGATTTCTACCATATCAACCATATCCTTGCTCAATACTTTAAAATGTTCTCTTTGGTGCGCTATGTCACTTTCTGAAATATGTTCTGCGTGTTCAGTGGCATCTTCAATAATATCCTTTAGTTCGCTTTGCTTATCATCTGAATATTTAGAAGTATCAAAAGCCTTAAGTGATTTAGCCAATGTGCCTCCTAAATTTTTCGCTTTTGCGTTGTCATCGGCTACCAAAGCATCTTTAAGGTTGAAATAATCATTTAATACGACTTGTGAGGTACCATTTCCATTCATTGCCATTTCCTTTTTATCACCATCGTGATGACCATCGCTATTATCGTGATTCATTTTTGAATGGTCTCCATCTGCATTCATCTCTGAATGATTTTCTGTTGAATCATTCTTGTCTGTTTTAGCATCTTTACAAGACACTGCTGTTAAGGTTACAAATGCTATTGCAACTATTCCGAATACTACTTTTAATTTGTTCATTTGTATTATAATTTAATTGTTATTGATATACTTTAATTTTATTTAAAATCTTGCTAAAAGTCCGCCACCCCAGCCATATCGGTTGTTATAGTTTCCTTGAATTGAAAAGTTTCTTGACAGGATGTAAGACAGACCTACCAACCACTGGGTTTCACTTTCATAAGAGCTATCTCCTAAATCATTGACCCATCCAAAGTCTGCCCTATATTCATATTCACCTTCCAGAAAAATTCTTGGAAAAAGCAAAATTCCCCTGTCCAGACGTACTCTTGGGCGTAGCTGATTATCCATACTCACATCTACATTAAAACGATATGGTGTAAAGTATTTTACACCAATCAATCCCACGGTATTTAATTCATCAAAAGAATTTGGTATTTCTGTTTCGGTATTAACACCTACATAGAGGCGTACCCAATCATTTAGGTATCTATCATAGTTCACTTCGGCTTCAAGATTTCTGTCATAATCGAACTCTGCCCGTAAACCAAATCCATTTCGGATATTGCTTGACATCAAAAAGAGTTCGTTAAAAT
>JAGQZG010000242.1 GCA_020435705.1 Mangrovimonas sp. | reverse complement strand
CAAAAAAAATCATCCAGCAAAGAAAAATCCTGGAAACCTATATTAGAAGGCGATAAAATTTTGGGTGAAAGTGACGCCATGAATGAAGTTTTTCTCAAAATTAAAAAAGTAGCCCCAACAGACGCCAATGTTTTGCTTTTAGGTGAAAACGGAACCGGGAAAGACCTTATAGCCAAAGCCATTCACGATAATTCCTTTCGAAAAGACCAACCCTTTGTAAAAGTAGATGTTGGAGCCTTAACCGCTTCCCTTTTTGAAAGTGAATTGTTTGGTCACAAAAAAGGGGCTTTTACCGATGCCCGAGACGACAGAAAAGGTCGGTTTGAAATGGCCAACGGCGGCACCTTATTTTTGGACGAAATTGGCAATATTACCCTTCAACAACAGGCTAGGTTACTCACGGTTCTTCAAAACAGGTACATTACGCCCATTGGTTCCAACCAAGCCATTCCAGTAGATATTCGCTTGATATGTGCAACCAATGTTGGATTGGCCACACTAGCCGATGAAAGTCAGTTTAGAAAAGACCTGATTTACAGAATCAATACCGTGGAAATAAATGTACCGCCCTTAAGAGACCGCGATCAGGACATTGTTCTTTTGGCCAAGCATTTCTTGGATGTGTATGCCGAAAAGTATTTTAAATCGGAATTTACTTTAGACGATGCACTCCTCAAAAAACTAAAGAAATATCATTTTCCCGGCAATGTCAGGGAACTGCAATATGCCTTGGAACGGGCCGTAATTATGGCCGATTCCAATCTATTGACCGAGGACGATCTTGTATTTTCACCCATAGAAAAAAAGGCTACCATAAAACCGATTGAAGATGTAAACTTGGACGAAGTAGAGAAACAAACCATTCAAAAAGTCATCGAAAAAAACAAGGGCAACATTTCAAAATCGGCCAAAGAATTAGGAATCACCAGAACCGCACTTTACCGTCGCATGAACAAGCATGGCCTATAAGAAGTATAAATATCCGCTATTTTTCAGGCTCTTGTTGCTTTTGCTCTGTACCGTTTTATTGGTTGTGTGCTATCAACTTAACAACATCTACTGTTGGGTGGGCGCTAGTTTTATCACCTTGGTAGTCTTCATCAGTCTTTACAGTTTTGTAAACAAGCGATTTACCGAAGTTGACGACTTTCTGGAATCTATAAAATACAGGGATTTTTCAAGGCTTTTCAACGAAAAAGCGGGAAAGAAAGACATTCAGGAACTGCACAAAAGCTTTAATGTGGTTATCAAAACCATTAAGGCCATGAACAATGAAAAAGAGGTACAGCATATTTACTTGAAACGGATTTTGGAAATGGTAGACACGGGGATTATTGCCTACAATACACTCTCTGGAAAGGTCCTGTTGGTAAACGACGCCTTTAAGGATATTGTAGATGTTCCCGCCTTTAAAAATGTGCGTTTTCTGGAAAAAAGAAAAACCGATTTGTTTAACGCCATTTTTTTGCAAAACCACCCAGAGACCACTTCACTTTCGGTGTTTATTGGAAAAGAAAAGGCCACTATTTTAGTGTCCGATTCTGTTTTTAAAATTGAAGACGACACCTATAAAATCATAGCGCTTCAAAACATTGATGAAACCATAGACCATACCGAATCCGAAGCTTGGAAGAAGTTATTGAGCGTCATGACCCATGAGATCATGAACTCCATTGCCCCTATTTCGTCTTTGGCCGAAACTTTGCAATCCCACGTGAGAGATAATTTAGAAAACCCTGAGGAAAATCCTTTGGATGTTGAAGACTTGGATGTGGGTATTGAAAGCATCAAAAAGCGAAGCGAAGGTTTAATGATGTTTGCCAAAACCTATAGAAGTCTGCATAAAATCACCCAACTCAACTTGAGTACGGTTGCTATTTCGGAGCTGTTTGAAAACATAGAGAACTTGATGTTGCCCTCTCTTAAAAGCAAAAAAGTGGTGTTGCATTTTGAGCTTTTTGACTCCAGTTTAAAAGTTGACATTGACCGTTATCTTATTGAACAAGTGCTCATTAATCTGATTTTAAATGCTATTGACGCTACCGAAAATTCAGAAACCCCGGAAGTGAAGGTTTCAGCTTCGAAAAACTTAAAAGGACAAATTGTACTTCAAGTAGCTGACAATGGTAGCGGCATTCCAGAAGAAATACTGGACAAAATCTTTGTGCCTTTTTTCACGACCAAAAAGAACGGCAGCGGTGTTGGATTGAGCTTAGGAAAACAAATCATGCTTCTTCACAAAGGCAAGATTCAAGTGAAAAGTACAGAGGGAAAAGGAACGCTTATCAGTCTTGTTTTTCAAAACTAGACATATGAAAAGAGCAATTCACAACAGCTGGCATCCATTGCTAGTCTAGCTCCAAATTGAAAGCCATTACCTCTATCTATACTTGATTCCTCCAAAACTTTTACTATTTTTAAAGCCATATGATAGCAACCAAACTTTTCAAAGAGTTTTTTGACAGTGAAAAACTGGGAGGACTTACCCTAATAGCATGCACCCTATTATCGCTCTTTATTGCAAATTCCGTTTTTGGCCCTGATTATCAAGCCTTTTGGCAAAGTTATTTTTTAGGTCTTAGTATTGAGCATTGGGTTAACGATGGGTTAATGGCTATTTTCTTTTTGCTCATTGGGCTAGAACTGGAAAGGGAAATTTATATTGGCGAACTTTCAAAACTAAAAGATGCGCTGTTGCCCATTTTTGGGGCTATAGGAGGTATAATGTTGCCTGCTGGGATATTTTTATTCTTCAACTATGGTACCCCAACACAATCTGGCGCTGGTATTCCTATGGCAACCGACATTGCTTTTGCTTTAGGGATTTTGTCTTTGTTAGGCAGTAGAGTGCCCACCTCGTTAAAGGTGTTTCTTACGGCACTGGCAGTGATAGATGATCTAGGAGCCATTATCATTATTGCCATTTTTTACACCAAAGCCTTGCTCTGGAACAATTTATTTATAGCATTGGGGATTTTTGTCCTGCTATTGACCCTTAACAAATTAAAGGTGAAAAACCTCATTCCCTATCTACTTGGAGGTGTTGCAATGTGGTATTTTATGCTACATTCGGGAGTGCATGCAACCATTACAGGAGTATTATTAGCCTTTACCATTCCATTTCACGCTACTGATGGAGAAGAATCCATCTCTTATAAGTTGCAACATTTTTTACATAAACCAGTAGCTTTTGTTATTTTGCCCATTTTTGCACTAGCTAACACCGCTATTCTTTTCAATGATAATATTGCAGAAGTGTTAACGACTAATAATAGTA
>JAGQZG010000241.1 GCA_020435705.1 Mangrovimonas sp. | reverse complement strand
TCGGTTGATAGGCCATCATAACATGTCCAAGATAAATCGTCAATGGCTATACGGGCACTTCCGGAGTCATTATCTTGAATAATCAAAGTAATAATTCCATCAATATTTATTCCCGATATAGTTGTGGTTTGCACTGTTGGGCTGTAAGGAATAGTACCAACCAAATTGCCATTAATAAGCACATCTAATGTACCATCAGTTCCGGTAAAAAGACGCTGAGTGGTAACGGTTAAGTCAGCAATACCTCCAAGAATTGAGGGAGATGTTATGGTGCCTGTCGAAGATGTTCTACAGTCAATCAAGATAGCACGGTTGTTAATAGTTTGATCTGTTCTGGCTTTTGTGGCAGTCCAAGTTCCATTAGCGCCTGTCCATGTTCTATCAGTATAGGCCGAATCGTTAGCCGGGATATTTTCAAAATCTTCCGAAGCACAACTATCTCCAGAACTAGTTTCAGTAGTAGTTTCACAGGACTGATTACTTAAGCTTGAGGTGTTCCCAGAAGCGTCTTTAGCTAATACAGTGAAGCAATAAGTTGTATTGGGAGACAATCCGGTGACAGTATAACTAGGTGTATTGGAATTAGTATTTATATAGAAAACGGCATCAATATAAATATCATAAGAAGCTACCCCAATATTATCCGTGGAAGCTGTCCAATCTAGATCTATGGTGGTATTGCTAGGGTTAGAGGCTGCCAAATTGGTTGGGGTTGAAGGTGCCTCTGTATCAGGAGTCGTATTCCAAATCAAAGCAACATATTCTGGATGGTCAACAAAAGGATTCCTGTTTCCTTGATGGTGGTAATAAATGTTATTGTTCCTGTCAATTTCTTTTTGAGACACAGGGTCCATTTGGTGCCAGGTCATCAAAATGTTCAGAAAGGGATCGGCAATGGCTTTGTCATTGCTGCCGTCAAACATGGCATAGGCACTCCAGTTGTCTACTTGGTCTTCGTAGCGAGTCACAAAATAAAAGTAAATACGTGCAATATCACCTTTAAACTCGTCAATGGGCTCAAATACAACCCCGGTATATCCTGCTGAATACCCACTGTTTAAATTGTTTCCTAATTTGGAGCCGTTTTGCGTCGGGTTGCTGATTCCGCTTTGGCTTACTAATTGACTATCATTTACATGGCCAAACGGGTAGTTGCTTCTAAAACCGTTTACACGGCCATCGGTGGGCAACAATTGATGGGCATCACTTCGCATGGGGTAGGCATCATTAAAAGCCGACTGAGGAATGACATGCTCTTTGTTGTAACAATCGCCTTCAGAATTATAATTACCACATTCATCACCCACGGGTGAAAAAGTATAAGGGTCGTTACCACTAGGATTTTCTGAATAGACATCCAGAATGGTATTGCTGCCAACTTCGTAGTAATTATCCAGATCATAACTGGCTATAAAACCATCCATGGCATCATACCCTTGGTCGTTGTGGTTGTCTATGATATTGTGTAATTGGGTTTTTAAGGTATAGCCGGTTCCTGTAGCTGAACTGTAATAGCCCGCAGGAATTTGGGCAAATGCTAGAAAGGACACTAGAGATAAGGCAATAACGTAAAGGTGTTTCATATTATAGTTTTAATTTTTCTTTTCAAGTAAGGCCATGTAAAAACCATCATATCCTGATAGGTGAGATAGCACTTTTTTATCTTTTACAAAGGTAAAGTCTTTTCCGAATTCCGATGTTAAAAATTTGTCAACTTGCGCTTGGTTTTCCGATGGTAAGATGGAACACGTGGCATACACCAGTTGCCCTCCGGGTTTTACCATTTTGGAATATTGCTGAAGGATTTCCTGTTGGGTCTGCTTAATGTTTTCTATGAATTCAGGCTGAAGCTTCCATTTGGCATCTGGGTTTCTTCTTAAAATTCCCAAGCCAGAACACGGTGCATCCAGTAAAACCCTATCGGCTTTATCGTAAAGTTTTTTAATGGTTTTAGTTGAATCAATGACTCGAGTTTCTATGTTGTGCGCACCGTTGCGTTTAGCCCGACGTTTCAGTTCGGCCAGTTTGTTTTCGTATAAGTCCAGAGCAATGATTTGTCCCTTATTTTCCATTAAGTTCGCCAGATGAAGTGCTTTGCCACCCGCACCCGCACAAGCATCTACCACGCGCATACCGGGTTGAGCCCCAAGGAATTCGGCAACTAATTGAGACGAGGCGTCCTGCACTTCAAACAATCCATTTTTAAATTCTTCAGTTAAAAAAACATTGTGACGCTCTTTCAATTTTAAAGCTTGTGGATAGCCTTTGATAAACTCCGATTCTATATTCTGATCAAAGAGTTTGGCCTGTAGCAGTTCTTTGGAAATCTTGAGTGTATTGACTCTCAAGATCACATCGGCTTGTTGGTTTAAGGAAGCCAGTTCTTTGGTCCAGGTCTCGGCACCTAATTCCGTTTCACCTAAAGCATCCAACCAATCGGGGATAGATTCCCTGAATTTTCTGATTTTGGAGAGTTCGTCAAACCGACCTTTGATTTTTCTGGTAGGCGTATCTTCAAAATATTTCCAATCTGGCAAACGAATACCTCTCATGGTAGCCCAAACGGCAAACATGCGCCATAATTTATCACGGTCAAACGGCGGTTTTACTTCGGCAATTTCGGCATATAACCGTTTCCAGCGCACGATGTCATAAGTGGTTTCGGCAATAAACGCCCTATCCCGACTGCCCCATCGCTTGTCCCGTTTTAAAAGACCTTGAATGACCTTGTCGGCATACTCATTGTCATTAAAAATACTGGATAACCCATCAATGACGGCGTAACATAAATTCCTGTGTAAGCGCATGTTGAAAAATTAGGATGCAAAGGTAAACTTTTTTATTGTTTGGAAGTTAGAGTTGAGGTATAAACCATTCCAAACACATTAAATTCCTTTGTCCCGAAAGGGCTAGTGGTTATTCTTGACTATTTTTACAATTCTGCTGTACATGACTTCGGATAGGTTCCAATTGTAGCCGTCAAAATTTACGGTGTTGGTGAATTGAATAACAACCGCATCTATGTCCTTGTGGTATTTGGCAATGGTTTGATAACCAGGAATCAATCCGGTGTGGTCATACTTGTAAATTGAAGAATAAATCTCTTGTTCTTTTTGATCCTTGAAAACGGTCCCATTGTTCAAGGCTCTTATGAATTTGCCTA
This sequence comes from Mangrovimonas sp., assembly GCA_020435705.1. Lineage (GTDB taxonomy): Bacteria > Bacteroidota > Bacteroidia > Flavobacteriales > Flavobacteriaceae > HKST-UBA85. Next base: position 123 of record JAGQZG010000241.1, on the reverse strand, counting down.
AATCTTCGGCAGTGGCCAACATGGAGCTGTTGTTATCGTTTTTTAAATCGGCATCGTAACCCACATAGTATCCACTCATAACATCATCTATATTTACATCATGAATAGAACCAAATGTATGAT